>JAYGDH010000630.1:0-5118 GCA_046583055.1 Pirellulaceae bacterium
GCCAACGAGAAAACCAAGTGCGCCAGCTGCCACCAGGTCAACAGCAAGGGGGGCAAGATCGGTCCGGACCTTTCCACTATTGGCAGCAATCGTCATGGACGTGACCTGCTGGAATCGATCGTCTTCCCCTCGGCCAGCCTGGTCCGACAGTACGAGGCTTTCTCGGTGGTCACGAAACAGGGTCGTGTGCTGACCGGCTTGATTGCCCGCGAGACCCGGGACGCCATCTACGTCCAACAACAAACGGGCGAACCGGTAATGGTGACACGGCGTGACATCGATGAACTCGTCCCCAGCACCGTCTCGATCATGCCCAATGACCTGGACAAGGCTCTCTCCCAGCAGGACCTGGCCGACCTCATCGCGTACCTGAAAACGCTCAAACGCACGCCCTAAAATCGGTTTGTTCGGCGCGACCGACGCCCTTCATCCCATTGTAACGATGGTAGGGACACGAACCTCCCGGGTCGAGTTGCCTCGCTTTACTGGAAGCAATTAGACTCATCTATATCAGGGTAGAAGCGCGCATGGATGATCCCTCTTCAGGGTCACCCTGCCATCCATTTCCCGTCTCGATTTAGGTGAGAACCGGTCTCCCGTGTCCAAAGCAATAGAACTTTCGTTTGTCATTCCCGTCTACAACGGCAGCCAGACTATTGGCAACGTCGTACGGAAGATCCAGGAGTTGACCGGTGACCTGTCGGTCGAGGTCATCCTGGTCAATGATGGCTCCGCGGATACCAGCGAGCAGACCTGCGCTGAGCTGTGCGAAGAATTCTCGACTGGCGTCCAGTTCGTTCATCTGTCACGCAACTTTGGCGAGCACAATGCTGTCCTGGCCGGCCTCCACCAGACACGGGGCTCCTATGTTGCCGTACTGGATGATGACGGCCAGCATCCCCCGGAAGAAGTCCTGCGGATGTACGAGGAAATCAAACGCACCGGGCACGACGTGATCTACGGACGCTACACGGTCAAGCATCACAGCTGGTTCCGCAACCTGGGCAGCTGGTTCACCGATCGCATGGCCAACATCATGCTAAAAAAACCACCCGAACTGTATCTCTCCAGCTTCAAGGTCATGAACCGTTTCGTCGTCGACGAGATCACCGCATATCGAGGCCCCTTCCCTTACATCGATGGCTTGATTTACCGGACCACACATAACCTGGGACAGATCGATGTCCAGCACCAGGATCGCGAGGCTGGCCAGTCTGGCTACACGGTACGCAAGCTGGTTGGCCTGTGGCTTAACATGTTCCTGAACTTTTCTATCAAGCCACTGCGAATTGCCGTGCTGTTCGGCTGTTTCCTTTCCCTGGTCAGTGTCCTGCTGATCATCATGACCATCGTCGACAAGATCTGGATCACCCAGGATCTGACCGTCGGGATTCCCACGGTCCTGGTCTGTGTCATCTTTTTTGCTGGCGTTCAAATGCTCATGCTCGGCTGCATGGGTGAGTACCTGGGGCGCATGTTCCTGGATAATTCCGGGACACCCCAATTCGTCGTCCGTTACGTAAAAAGGGGCAGTGCCGATCCATGCACGACGCGTACCGAGGATTAAAGATACTCGTTACCGGGGGACTGGGCTTCATCGGCAGCAACCTTGCCATTCGCCTGGCCGAACTGGGTGCCCGGGTCCTGATCGTGGATTCCATGATCCCGGCCTACGGGGGAAATCCGTTCAACGTGCAGCCTGTACGTGAGCAGCTGACTATCAACTTCTCGGATATTCGCGACCAGCATAGCCTTCCTTTCCTGATTCGCGAACAGGATATGGTTTTCAGCCTGGCTGGCCAGGTTAGCCACCTGGACAGCATGACCGATCCCATGCCTGACCTGGAAATCAACTGCCAAAGCCAACTGGCACTACTGGAAGCCTGCCGCCATCACAATCCGGATGCCCGCATTATCTTTGCCAGCACGCGCCAGCTTTACGGTCGTCCACAGTACCTTCCGGTGGACGAGCAACACCCGCTGGTACCAGTTGACGTCAATGGAATCCACAAGCTGGCCAGTGAAATGTACTATTCCCTCTACCACCAGGTTTACGGGATCCATACCGTCAGTCTCCGTTTGACCAACACGTACGGGCCACGCATGGATCTACGTAGCGATGGCAAGGGATTTGCCGGCGTGTTTCTTCGCCAGGCGCTGCAAGGGGAAACCATTCGACTGTTTGGAACCGGTCAACAACGGCGTGATTTCAATTACGTGGACGACGTCGTGGAGGCACTGCTAATCGCTGGACACCAGACCGATCTGGCCGGCGAGGTCTTCAACCTCGGACACGAGGAACATCATAGCCTTTCTGAATTCGTCGACACGCTCGCTCGCTTCACCGATTTCTCGCAGGAGTGCGTCCCCTTTCCACCAGATCGCGAACGAATCGATATCGGCGATTACTACGGCAGCTATCAGAAATTTCACGATGCCACCGGCTGGCGTCCCCAGGTCAACCTGGCGACCGGGCTGGAACGGTCCATCGCTTTCTTCCAGGAACATCGAGAACAATACCTCTAGAATCCATGATCCCGTTTTTTGACTACCGACCGTACTACCTCAAGCACCAGGCGGATATCAATGCCGCCATGGCACGGGTACTGGCATCCGGACAGCTTATCCTGGGGCCGGAAGTCGATCAGTTCGAGCAGGCGTTTACCACGTATAGCGGAGCCCGTCATGGAATTGGGGTTAACTCGGGAACCGATGCGCTTGTGCTGGCACTGCGTATCATGGGCATTGGCCCAGGAGACGAGGTCATCACTGTTGCCAACACGGCGGTTCCGACGGTGGCGGCCATCCGAGCGGTGGGAGCCACACCACGATTCACCGACATCCTGGAATCCACCTTCGTCATGAATCCAGAAAGTCTCTCGCAAACCATCAGCGGGAAAACGCGAGCAGTGATCCCGGTCCATCTCTTCGGGCATCCGGCCCCCATGGATGAAATCATGGCCATCGCCCGGGAACACCAGCTGCGAGTGATTGAAGATTGTGCGCAGGCACACGGAACTCGCTACCAGGGACAACACGTGGGTACTCTCGGTGACATCGGCTGCTTTTCCTTCTATCCCACGAAGAACCTGGGAGCGTTTGGAGATGCCGGCATCTGCATCACCAACGATGACAGGAACGCCCGGGAGCTGCGCAGCCAGCGCACTTATGGACTCGACGCTGACGGTCACGCGCGTCACGAGGGGCTCAACAGTCGGCTGGACGAAATCCAGGCAGCCATTCTCAACGTCAAGCTCACCACCCTGGACCATGACATCCAGGTTCGGCGACAGCTGGCCGCAATCTACGAGTCAGCCCTGCACGATTCGCCCTGCATCACGCCTACCCAGGCCCCAGACGCCCAACATGCCTATCACCTGTACGTCGTACGCTGTGCTGATCGAGACAGCATGATACGAAAACTGGACCAGGCAGAAATCGGCTGGGGCATTCACTACCCTCTTCCAATCCACCTCATGGATGCCTACCAGTCACTGGGCTACGAACGTGGCGACCTGCCGGTAACCGAGGCCGCCGCCAACCAAATCCTCTCCCTGCCGATCTTCCCCGAGTTGGGCGAAGCGAACATTCAGCAGATCAGCCAGGCTCTCTGCCCCCAGGTGTGAGCCAGTTATCACGACGACAAGGAACGACGCATGAAGTCGGGCGAATATGAAATCATGTTTCGCGTCGAAGAGCGGCACTGGTGGTACCGTGCCCTGCGCCGTTTCCTGGTTCATCATCTCAACCGTTTCCTGCCTGGCTGGCAGGATCGTGACATCCTCGATGCCGGTTGTGGCACTGGTGGCAACCTGCAACACCTGGGGGGGTGTCCCAACCATACAGGGATTGACCTTGCCGACGAGGCTATTGATTACTGCCAGCAACGAGGCTTACCCAACGTCATCCAGGGGAACGTCACCCAGTTGCCCCTGGAAGACCAGTCACAGGATGCCGTCATCAGCACCAGTGTTCTTTACCATCAATGGGTTGAGAACGTGGACGATGCTCTCCAGGAATTTCACCGCGTGCTGCGTCCCGGGGGATGGTTATTTATCGATGTACCGGCCTTCAAGTTCCTGCACAGTCCCCATGACGAGGCGGTTTTAACCGCGCGCCGTTTCACTCGCGGCATGTTACGAGAACAACTCAGCAGCAATGGATTCACAATCCGTCGCATGACCTACTGGAACAGTTTTCTGTTCCCCCTGGTCTGGCTAGTGCGACGTTTTGGACTGGTCCGCTCCGGACGAGATTTTGGTCCCGAACGATCTCCCGGTGGCCTGGTCAACAGCAGCTTGAACCTGCTGCTGGCACTGGAATTTCAGCTGTCACGATTACTGCGATTACCCTTTGGTGTCTCGCTGGCAGTTGTCGCTCAAAAAACCCCCCCGGCTCCATAAAGCCAGAACATGTTTACCCGTTAACTAGGAATTACCCCGTGCGTCGATTCATCGTCAGCCTCACGATCGCAGTCATCCTGGCAGTCCCGCTGGTCGCCTGCCGGTGCTGGTTTGCGGACCTGGGCGCCTACCCCCAGAACGACGACCCCTATTACGGACGCCCCACCAAGATCTGGATCGAGGAAAGTCGCATCCAGCGCATTAGCCAGTATGGGCAATTGAGTGCCAGTGGTTTCACCCATTTCGCCTGGGCAACCGTGGTGGGAAAAATCACCGGTTACTCCTACCAGAATCTTCATCTCTCGGTAGCGATCATGGCCTGGTGCGGCGCACTGGCCCTGTACGGCGTGGGACGCGAGGCAGGCGCCTCGCGCGCACTGGCCCTGCTTGTTGCCATGATGTTAATGCTGAATCCCTTCTATTTTGGCCATGCCTTTACCTTCATGACCGACACCACGGCAACCGCGTTTCTCTGCCTGGCCTGTTTTTGTTTCATCCGAGGCTTCCGCCTCGAGTCCCATCCCTGGTGGCTGGCCGGATCACTGGCCGTCAGCCTGGCCATGCTGACACGTCAAACACACGTACTGATGATGACCTTCCCAATGCTGGTCTGGCTCGGTCGAGTTCGCCAACAGGAATCGTGGAAGTCGGCAGCAACCGAGTTCCTCTCCCTGCTGCTGCCCGTTTCCCTGGTCATCCTGGTACTGGAAAGTGG
>JAYGDH010000637.1:0-26450 GCA_046583055.1 Pirellulaceae bacterium
TTTGCCACATCCGCTTTCGCCAATGATCGCCAGTGTTTGTCCGCGTGGCACCTGGAGATTGATTCCCGTCAGTACCTGGTGAGAACCAAAAGAAATGGCCAGGTCCTGTACAGAAAGTATCAGGGACTCCGAAGCGGGCATGTCGGTGTTGGAAAGTGACTCTACGTTCATGTCAGAATAACTTGCTGCCTCCCGGAACCCAGAGAAGATAAATCGTGTCCAGGAAAATGCCTACGAACAGGTCCAGGGCCAGGATCAGCACGAAGGAATAGACAAAAGCTGCCGTTGCCGCACGTCCCACTCCTTCGGCTCCAGGCTCCGAATGAAACCCCCGGAAACAGCTGACCACGGCGATGGCGGAACCAAAAAAGAAGCTCTTCACGATACCGATGAACAAGTCAAATCCACCCACAAAGGCGCGGGAATGATACATGTATTGATACTTGTCGATTCCCACGATCATCACGCAGTAAAAATATCCCCCCACCACCCCCATGAAGTCAGCCATGACGACGAGAGTCGGAATCAGAATCAGGCAGGCCAGGAATCGTGGAACGACCAGGTACCGGATGGGATCGGTTCCCATGCTGGCCAATGCATCGATCTGTTCCGTGACTCGCATCGTGCCCAGTTCGGCAGCCATGGCACTGCCAACTCGTCCAGCCAGCATGATCGCTGCCAGGACAGGGCCCAGTTCCCGCACCAGTGACATGTTGATGACGGCGCCCAGGCGACTCTCGAGCCCAACCTGGGCGAACTGGAAATGGCTTTGAACTGCCAGTACCATGCCGATGAACGTTCCTGTAATCGCAACTACCGGTAGGCTTAAAACGCCAACCTGGTAGAAATTGGGCAATAACGTCTTGCGACTGGGTAAACCTCGGAATAGTGCAGATACCGTTGCCGTGGCGAATAACGTCAGCGCGCCCACGGACTGGAACATGGCAATGCACGACCCGCCACAACCCGTGATCCAATCAACCAACAGGCTGGTTGCCGAGGTTCGAGGATTTTCCGGGGTAGTAAGTGATCCCGTGGCCATGGCGGTATTGCATCCGGAAGAAAAGTTAGTGCAAGATCTCCAGGGGAGCGGTGTGAGCGCACACCCGGAGACCGGTCACCGTCATTTTCGGCGTTTTAAAATGTATGACTTGAACGAACTTTACCGGTTACGACGGTTTTTCTGCCTGCCAGGCCGTGAGCCCCACCAAGGGCTTCCAACGCTACACAGCTAGCATCCTGGCAGGAGCCTGGCGACACTTCTGGGGAATCCGATTGTTGCCAGTGATCGGGAGTTTATTCGGGAGTATTGTTCGTTATATTAGTACGTGGACATAACAGTTTTCCCGAGGACTCATGGATGGCTGACTTCGATATTATCCCTGCCTACAATTCGATCGAAGAAATAGAGCGTGAGTTGGGTTTCTTTCCCGGAGATCCGGACACGGCGAAAACGCTGACGGTCCAGCAGGTAGAAACCTACAATCGAGAAGGTTATTTGACGGCCCTGGAGATCTTTGGAGAAGAAGAAGCGTGTGACCTGCGTGCTTATTTCGATGGATTGCTCAGGCAGGTGATAAGCGAGGGAGGAGATAGTTACTCGATCAGTACCGCCCATGCTAAGTACAGCCGAGTTTACGACCTGCTCAAACATCCCCGGATCGTCAATTACGTGCAGGATGTACTGGGTGAGAATGTGGTGGCCTGGGGCAGTCATTTTTTCTGCAAGATGCCCCATGATGGCCAGGCAGTATCATGGCACCAGGATGCCAGCTACTGGCCATTGACTCCTTCTCGCACGGCAACCGTCTGGCTGGCGATTGACGATGCGGATGTTGAGAACGCCTGCATGCGTTTTATTCCGCGCTCCCATCTCCATGGGCATCTCGAGTGGCGAGAGAGTGATGCCAGTGAAAACAACGTTTTGAATCAGACCGTGGAGAATGCGTTGGATTATGGCGAACCCTTTGACAATGTTTTGCGTGCCGGCCAGATGTCGATTCACAACGACTTGTTGCTGCATGGCAGCAAAGCGAACCAGTCTGACAGGCGTCGCTGTGGACTGACCCTGAGATACTGTGCCGCCGAGGTCCATGCTTACATGGACTGGAACCAGAAAGGCGTGGTGGTGGCGGGGGAAGCGGATCCGAGGCTCTGGCCCGGTTGCCCACGACCGCAATAAAAAACGAGCCCCGCAGGGCTCGTTTGAGAAATCTTACTGTTGAACCGAGACGACTGGTTCTTATTTGTCTTTGGACTCTTTTTCAGTGGCTTTGTCACCTTTCGCGGCAACGGCTTCGACGGCGGGCTCATCGCGGACGACACCCTGGAAGTTGAGTCGGATGATTTTTTCGTGATCCTTGTCCCACACGGCATCCACCACGATGGTGTCGCAGTCGTCAAAAGTGCCTTGCAGCAGTTCCTCTGAGAGGGGATCTTCCACGCGATTTTCGATCGCGCGTCGCAGGGGCCGGGCACCGTAATCGGTGTTGGAACCTCGCTTGATCAGGTAATCCTTGGTGTCGTCGGTCAGTTCGAGCTTGAAGCCACGTTCCAGCAGTCGCTGGCGAACCTTTTCCAGTTCCAGGTCGATGACAAGTTTCAGATCAGTCACGGTGAGATGCCGGAAGATAATGGTGTCATCGAGCCGGTTGAGAAATTCCGGTCGGAAGACGCGTTCAATACTGTCGTTGACACGTTCTTTCATGCTTTCATAAGAGGCGTCATCTTCCGGTGTCTGGAATCCGAATGCCGATTCGTTCTTGATTGCTTCTGCCCCGGCATTGGTTGTCATGATAAGGATGCAGTTGCGAAAATTGACGTTTCGTCCAAAGCTGTCGGTCAGGCGACCCTCTTCCATGACTTGCAGGAGCATGTTGAAAACATCCGGGTGCGCTTTTTCGATTTCATCGAGCAAGACAACGGCGTAGGGTCGTCGCCGGATTTTTTCCGTGAGTTGTCCACCTTCTTCATATCCCACGTAGCCAGGAGGTGCACCAATCAGGCGGCTGACGTTATGTTTTTCCATGTACTCGCTCATGTCCAGATGGATCAAGGCCTCGGAATCTCCGAACATGAATTCGGCGAGCGCTTTGGCTAGCAGTGTTTTTCCAACACCGGTGGGACCCGCAAAGATAAAGCAACCTGTGGGTCGGCGCGGATCCTTCAAACCACTGCGACTGCGACGAACGGCCTTGGCAATAGCCTGGACAGCCGCTTCCTGGCTCACGACGCGCTTGTGCAGGGACTCTTCCATCTGCAGCAGTCGCAGGCTGTCCTCGGTACTGAGTCGTGTAAGCGGGATACCTGTCATCTTGGAAACGACTTCGGCGATGACTTCCTCGTCGACGACGCCATCAGTTTCTCGCGATTTTTCCCGCCATTCCTTCGTGATAGCTTCCATTTTCTTGCGCAGTTTATCCGCGCTGTCTCGCAGGGCGGCAGCTTTCTCAAAATCCTGGTTGGCGACTGCTTCTTCCTTTTCCTTGTTCAACTGGGTGACTTCGTCGTCGATCTCCTTCAGATCGGGTGGACGGGTCATGGATCGCAGTCGGACCCGTGCTCCCGATTCATCGATGACATCAATGGCCTTGTCGGGAAGACAGCGTGCCGTGATATAGCGTTCTGACATTTCCACCGCTGCTTCCACGGCGTCATCGGTGATCTGGACCCGGTGATGTTCTTCGTATCGTTCTCGCAGGCCCTTGAGAATCGCTATTGTTTCTTCCTTGTTGGTCGGATCGACCACGATTTCCTGGAAACGACGGGCCAGGGCATTGTCTTTTTCAATGTACTTGCGGTACTCGTCAAACGTGGTTGCACCGATACACTGGATCTCTCCTCGAGAAAGCGCCGGTTTGAGTACGTTGGCAGCATCGATGGCACCTTCTGCTCCGCCAGCTCCCACGAGGGTGTGAAGCTCATCAATAAACAGGATCGTGTTCTTGTCTCGCCGGACCTCGTTCATGACGGCCTTGATGCGTTCTTCGAACTGGCCGCGGTACTTGGTACCGGCAACCATCATGGCGAGATCCAGTACTACGATACGCTTGTCACAGAGAATTTCCGGTACATTGCCACTTATCACGCGTTGAGCAAATCCCTCCACGATGGCGGTCTTGCCCACACCGGCTTCACCAAGCAACACTGGATTGTTCTTGGTGCGGCGACAGAGGACCTGGATGGCGCGCTCGATTTCTCGCTCACGGCCAATCACGGGGTCCAGTTTATTCTGTTTTGCTAACTCGGTGAGATCACGTCCAAAACTATCCAGGGCCGGTGTTTTACTCTTGCCACTCTTGCCCGAAGGGGCCTCGGCGCTAGTTCCTTCACGGTCAGGTCGCTCGCCGCCTTCACCCTCTTCGAGTCCGTGACCAAGCAGGTTCAGTACCTCTTCCCGGACTTCATCCAGCTTGAGGCCCAGGTTCAGCAAGACCTGGGCAGCCACACCCTCCTGTTCCCGCAGCAGGCCCAACAGGATATGCTCGGTCCCCACGTAATTGTGATTCAGGTTGCGAGCTTCTTCCATCGAATACTCGATGACTTTTTTCGCGCGCGGCGTCTGGGGCAACTTGCCCATCGTGACCATTTCCGGACCGCTTTGCACAAGCTTTTCAACTTCCAGGCGAATCTTGCGCAAGTCGACGTCGAGATTTTTCAGCACGTTGGCCGCTACGCCGCTGCCTTCTTTAACCAGTCCCAGCAGGATATGCTCGGTACCGATGTATTCGTGGTTGAATCGCTGAGCTTCCTGATTTGCCAGTTGCATAACCTTGCGGGCTCGATCAGTAAATCGCTCGTACATAGGTGAACCTCTCTGCGTTGTAAATTTCCGTTAAACGTCCCGGCGATCAAACGCCGGGAATGTTATTGTATTGAATCCAGATATCCCTGCTGGCTAGGCAGCACGTGGCAAAGGTTGACGAGAATCTACTGGCCGGGTAGCCAGTATTGCACTCTCGTCTTCGGCCAGGGACTCAAAAGAATCCAGTAACTCCTGCTCTCGCATTAATTCCCACTTCCACTTGTCGTTTGTTTCCAGTGTATTGACGTGGCGCAAAATCTCTTTCGCCTCTTCATGTCTGCCGGTATGCCGAAACAGGCTGATCAACATCAGGAATGCATCCACGTCATGAGCATTCACTGAAATTGCACTCGATAAACATTGTTCCGCTTCAAACCAGTTTTGCTTCAGGTAGAGGGCCTGGGCCCGGGTAAAGTAATCGTCTTCGTTTCGTCGTGCCCAATCGCGATCGGTGTCGATGATCATGGAATTCTTACAGCCTGCGATAAAACGGCAAGACTGAATTGCCGTGATACACCAAGTCAGACCCAGCCCACCCCACAGTATCTGGCACCAGGCGGCTGGCCACCACTGGGGCCAAATAAATGTCACAGCTAACCCCAGGTTGAACAAAGCCGCAAATGCACCTGCAGCCAACAAGCCACGCCACTGACCCCGCAACCACAGTTGCGGTAGTCCCGGCCAACAGCAGGTAATCCATGTTGCACGTTGCATTCGCAGCTACTCCTCGATAGCCTTCAGCAAACCTCACACCTTATAATCAGGAGAAGGAATACCTCTAGGCCAAGGAATTCTAACCCGCTTATCTGGATCGTTCAAGGCAAGTATTGATGCTCAATAGAGTTAGGTAAAATGCGTTGATTTTGGAGGTCTATTTTGGTGTAGATTGTTACAATTTGTCAGTAAGTTCCGTTCCGAGTTTTACCGTATGAGCGGTTGTCAGATTGGCAGTTACTTACGGATTTTCGATGTTGAGGGTTCCGTCGGCAACGACGAAAAACTGTGCTAAAATAGGCATTTAGTTCACTAAATGACTCTATTAAAGTGCAATTCCCGTGCCGGCAGTGGGCATTTTGAGTACGGATTGGTTTGAGATGACGCAGTTACCTTCCCCTGACAGTCAGCCTGACCTGAAACAGGTTAATCTACCGCCCCAGGCAGATATCGCATTACTGCGGATTCTGGATGCCAATGGGAATCGGGCCGCAGAAGGGTTGCGAGTCGTGGAAGATTTTTCCCGGTTTGCCCTCAATGACAAGCATTTGGCGGCTCTTTGCAAGCAGTTGCGTCATGAATTGACACAGTCGCTGAACCTGGTGCCAGTGGAGATTCGTCTGATCGCCCGTGATACGTTGGGTGATGTTGGAGCGACGATCACGGAGTCAGCAGAGCAGTATCGGAAAGATGCCTGGCATGTGGCAACCGCCAGTGCTGCCCGGGTTCAGCAGGCGCTGCGCTGCCTGGAAGAATACAGTAAACCGCTGTCAGTGGAGTTGGCGACACGGTTCGAATCGATGCGTTACCGGGTGTATGTCTTGCAGCGGTCGCTGGGTATTACCGTAAGCAGTGTCAACCGATTGCATGACATTCGACTCTACATCTTGTTGGATGGACAATCCAGTGAGGCTGACTTGCAAGACCGGGTAGCCAGCTTGTTGCGGGCAGGAGTGCGGCTGTTCCAGTTGCGAGACAAGACATTGGATGATCGACAGTTGCTTCGGCGGGCTCGAATCATGCGGGAGACGATCGATGCGAGTAACCGCGAGAAGACACGCCCTGCTTTGATGATCATGAATGATCGTCCCGATTTAGCGGTACTGGCATCAGCTGATGGTGTTCACGTGGGCCAGGATGAATTGCGGGTTGCCGATGTCCGTGCCATCGTGGGTCCGCAGCGACTGATCGGTGTATCCACGCATTCCATGGAACAGGCTCGGCAGGCTGTGCTGGACGGTGCCGATTACCTGGGTTGCGGTCCAACTTTTCCAACGGCGACCAAGGAATTTGCGAGCTATCCAGGACTCGACTTCCTGGCACAGGTTAGCCAGGAAATCAGCTTGCCGGCGTTTGCGATTGGTGGGATCCATCGTCAGCAACTGTCGGCGGTGCTGGAAACAGGTGTATCTCGCATTGCCGTATCCGGAGCGATTGACCAGGCAGACTGCCCCAGGGATGAGGCCGCAACGCTATTGCACCTGCTGGAAGAGATCGTTGAGGAAACCGAGTGAAACAAGGTATTCCCGTTGCTGGCAGCAGGGATTTCCAATAACGGCTCATGAAATACAGGACTTTTCCGGGTAGGATGACTGAATCTGCGGAACCCGGGTCGATAGAACTGGTTTAAACCTGCGAGGGGAAGGTCTTTTAGACGAGGAGATGTGTGCATGCGATATGGAATCATGGTCGTGACCTGCTGGTTGACTTGCGGGGGGGCCGCCTGGGTTGCCGCCGACGAGAATAGTAATGGTCGTCAACCAGGCTCCGAGACGCGATCAACGTTTTACCAGAGGTTGGTAGAACGATTTGACCGGGATGGGGATGGTCGCCTGGATGACCAGGAGCGGCAGGCCGCGCGTCGCGCATCGACACAGAACGCATCGCCACAGAACAGGGAGCCGGCAGCCAATCGGAGTGGATCTGCCAGGTCCCGTAATAATGGATCCCGGAACAATGGTAACCAGCCAGCTGGTACGGCCAACCGGAGTCGATCGGCCCGGGGTGCCAGTAACCGAAGTCGTTCTACGGCGGATGAACGCAGTGAACTGTTAAAGCGGTTTGACGTCAATCGCAACGGGAAACTGGACGATCCCGAGTTAGCCAGGCTAAAACAATCCAGGTCACGTTCGCGAGAGAATAGTGCTAACCGGGGGCAAGAGCGTTCCGGCAATTCGAAGATGAGCCGGGACGAGTTGTTACAACGGTTCGATAAAAATCGAAATGGTCGTATCGATGGTGATGAGATGAGACAGGTGCGAGCGAGGGTTGGCCGCCGTGATCGCGATTCGGCAAGGGTGCCAGGTGTAACTCGGCAGGCCCGACTGGACCAGACAGCACTTCTGAAAAAATTTGACCGCAACCAGGATCAGCGACTGGACGCTACCGAGCGACGACAGGCCCTGGAGGCCATGCGTAACAAGGTGGCGGACTAGCGAGAACCTCCTGCGGATCTCTCTCGCTGCCCCATCGGTTACCCGTTATACTGGCAGCCATGCCTTCCAACGAATCCGCCGCGTCGGATCCGGATTCGGGTATCTCACCAAGCTCGCCCAAAGCCGAATCAACTGACTCGCCAAGCACCACCGAATCTCTTGATGCCGTCGCTCCCTACCGGAGCCGCAATTTTCTTTCCCTGATGTTTTACCAGGTCACGGTACGTTGTGGTTGGATCTTTAAGACTGAAAGTATCGTGATGCCGGCGGTCCTGGACTTGATGGGAGGGGGTGCTGTGCTGCGAAGCTGGCTTCCCCTGATCAATCGCTGTGGCCAGAGTATCCCACCGATGTTGTTCGCCTCGCGAGTCAGATCGTTGCGCCGCAAGAAATGGTTTGCCGTGGGATGTACGGCTTCCATGTCCCTGATTTTCTTCATCTTGTCGGGAATCTGGGCGCAAACAGGTGGTAACGCGATCTGGGTACCGATTGCCTTTCTCGTGTTGTACGCCCTGTTCTTTTGTAGTACCGGGCTTAATCATCTGGCGATCAATACATTGCAGGGCAAGTTGGTTCGCGTTCGTATGCGCGGGAAGTTGCTCATGGGAGCGAACGTGCTGGGAGGTTTCCTGGCCCTGTTGCTCGCGGGTTGGTTATTGCCTCGATGGTTACAGGCTGACAGTGCCCAGTTCGACTGGATCTTTGCCGCCTCTGCCGGTTTCTTTGCCCTGGCGACGGTATTCTTGTTTTCCTTGAAGGAATCTCCTGACACCTTTCCAAGACAACAGATGGGCCTGGGTGCATCGCTGCGTGAGATCCGTCGGACCCTGCGGGAGGACCAGCATTTCCGAGGCCTGGCGGCGGTAGCTTTTCTGTTCGGATGTTCGATGATGCTGTTTCCTCACTACCAAAATGTTGGTCGGAGTATTCTGAAACTGGATCTTAAGCACCTGGTCTACTGGGTGATGGTCCAGAATGGAGGGACGGCCTTGTTCAGTTTGCTGGTAGGACCACTGGCTGACCGGCGCGGTTATCGGGCGGTATTGCGAGTCGTCCTGTTACCGATCGTGATTGCACCGCTGCTGGTGATCGTGTTTGCCCTGGCCCCGGTTGCCGGGGCACGTTGGTTCTGGTTGGTGTTCCTGATGGTCGGATTAACTCCGGTATTGATCAAGGCTTTCCAGAATTACACGCTGGAGTTGGCGCCCCGTTCCGAACATCCTCGCTACCTGGCGACGATTAGCCTCTGTATTGCAGCCCCGATGCTTTTCTCGCCGTTGCTGGGCTTGTTGATCCAGTGGTGCCAACGGGCTTCCTGGTGTCCCGACTCGATGGCCTTTCATCCGGCATTTGCATTGATCATGTTATTGATCCTCTATGGCTGGATACGAACGTTTAGTCTCTTTGAACCACGAACCTCGCCAGTCTCCGAGGTGTGAAACAAGAGGCAGTTGGCTACGCTGGATCGGTTCTGCTACGATGATGTCCTGGCGATGTGAATTCACAATCAGTATTCATGAAACAGGACATCCGAGATGAGTATCTTTCGTTTACTCAAGGCAGAAATCCTGCATCGTAAGTTGAACTTCATGTTTAGCCTGGTGGCCGTGCTGACCGCAGCTACCCTGTTCGTGGCCGGGCCAACCATGCTGCGTGGTTACCAGCGTGATTCGCGGCAACGGTTAACGGTGATGCAGGAAGAGACAGCCCAAACCCTGGTTGCCATGGAGGAAAAAGCCAGCCTGGATCTCGTGAACCTGGATAAACGCACAAAGCGAATCATGCGAGACCTGGGTTTTAACCTGCGGATTATCCATAAGAACACTGACCTCACGCAGTTGTTCGCCAAATTTGTCTCTTTTGACATGCCGGAAAGTTACGTCGAGAAACTTGCCAGCTCACCGGAGATTACCAAGATCGTTCATCTGGTAGCCACGTTGAAGCAGATGGTTGAGGTAGACGGACAATCACGATTACTGGTCGGTTTTGCACCGGAGTCAACGCAGTCACACATCGAACAAAAATCGCCGATGGGGTTTCAAATCAAGCCTGGGACCGTCTACCTGGGACATGTTGCGGCCCGCAAGGACGAGGGAACGTACCAGGTAGGAGATAAGATCACCGTACTCGGGGAGGTGTTTGAAGTCGCTCGCGTCTTGCCACCACACGGCACGTCCAGTGAGGACATTGCCATTGCTATGCATTTGAAAGATGCCCAGCGGGTTCTCAATAAACCTGCCCTGATCAGCGAGATCGTGGCCCTGGGGTGCAAGTGCAAGACGGTCGACCGTATCGAAGAGATTACGTCCCAGTTGGAGACCGTTCTGCCCGATACCCAGGTCATCGAGCTGAGAACCCAGGCCATCGCCCGAGAGGATCAGCGGAAACTGGTAACCAAGTACAATGTACAGCAAATGGATGACTATCAGAGTACCCGCCAGGAAATTCTTCAAGAGGAAGAGGCCGGTAAAGCCTCGGTACTTAATGTACTGAAAGTGGTCACCAATTATGTCATCCCGCTGATCGTCCTGGTATGCGTGATCTGGCTTGGGTTGTTGGCCTGGTCCAATGTTCGCGAGAGACGGACCGAGATCGGTCTGTTGCGAGCTATCGGAAAAACAACCTCAAGCATCGTGATGCTGTTCCTGGGGAAAGCGGTCCTGGTCGGTATCGTGGGAGGTCTGATTGGCTGTGGATTGGGCACCTGGCTCGCCACTCAACTGGCGCAATCATCCGTGCTGGAGGTTTCCCAGCAACATTTTCAGCCAGCCGTGGAGATACTCGTGGCAACCGTCTTGGGAGCGCCCTTGCTCACTGCCATGGCAAGTTACCTGCCAACCCTGTTGGCAGTTCAACAGGACCCAGCCGTGGTCCTGATGGATCATTGATCCGCCGGTAATTTCTTTGAGGAATCATCCGCAGGTGCAATCCCGTTGCCAGCGGAGTCTTTCAACTCGCGGGAAGACCAGTAGCGAGCCAAGACGGTACCGGTCAACATGCATCCAAACGTGTAGCAGGCCGGGGCAATGGCCGCTTCCGCACCAAAAAGATCAGCCGCCAGCACCGTTCCCAACCCGGCATTCTGCATGCCGACTTCCAGCGTCAAGGCACGTTTCATCGGCTCCGGTAATCGCATTAACTGCCCCCCGAAATATCCGGACAGATAACCACCGAGGTTAAGTACCAACAGTAGGCAAAAGACGATGATCGGCAGGTGATCGAGATTGGTTCGATTCTTGGCAACCACGGCCGCGATAATTAACAGGATCGCACTATTGGCGACCTCGGGAAATATTTTCCGTGCTTCCTTTTCCCAGCGATGAAATACGCGTCCCAGTAAATGTCCCGCAAGCACCGGGCAAACCACCCGGTAGAGCAAGGATTCGGCAGATTTCCAGTAAGTCTCAGGGTCAGCCAGTTTCGCCAGCGAGGCACTCTCTGCGGGATCTCCCAGGAGCCAGGCGATGGACCGTAATGCGAGTGGTACCGCTAACGGAGAAAGCAGGGTAGCCGTGGTCGTTAGACTAACCGAGTAACTTGGATTGCCCTTGGCATTTAAAGTCAACACATTCGATGCCATCGCACCGGGAACACAGCCAACAATCACAATGCCGATCATCAGGGACCCTTCCACGCCCGTAGCCAGGATACACAGGTAAGCTAACAGGGGCATGCTCAGGTATTGCAGGGTAACTCCACCGAGTACGGTGGGCCAGCGACTTAACACCTGGTTCACTTCCGACTTGGGCAGCATCCAACCGATACTCAGCATGGTCAGGATAATGAGTCCCCATAACGGCTCTTTACGGGCCAGGACCAGGAAAGGATCCCACTGGGAACTTCCCAACCAGGTTAGTTGGGGCCAGCAAAGAGCCAGCAAGGAGGAAATGACTAGCCACAGGAGAAGATGTTTTTGTAGCATAAAGCGATCATCAACTGACATCGGGGCCCAAAGAGTAACGGAGTCAAAACTTCGAAGTGGTTTCAGCGTAACGAGTTTTGGTGATTGTACTGAGATGTCTTGCTGAAACAGTGTTCTCCGAAGCTACAGGAATGGCCTGTTTCGGATTGATTTTTCAGCCGCTTATTTCGCCTTTCTTGAGGTCTATTTATTGACTTTAGGTTAGCTAACGCCTGATAATCAGACTAATACTATCGTGCCTCGGTCCGCTGATGATTCGTACTTTTCTTCAGTGGTGATGTAATACAAAAGTTGATTTCCCGTTTCTTCAAGGAAAAGATTATGAAAAGCCGCGCAATTGCAATGTTGGCCATGGTGGCCTTGTTAGTCAGTGGTGTTGTACTCGCCGAAAAAGCTGACAAGAAGATCAATGTTAAGAAGGCCAAGTGCCCGATCTCTGGAAAACCAGCCAAGGACGTGGATGGATCTTCGGTTGCCTACAAGGGCGGCAAGGTTTTCCTTTGCTGCACGAATTGTCCAACCGCATTCAAGAAAGATCCCACGAAGTTTGCGGCCAAGGCCAACTTCCAGCTTTACGTCACCAAGCAAGCCAAGCCAGTCAAATGTGCTTTGACGGGTCGAGATTTGAATTTAGCTCACAAGGTTGATATCAATGGCGTCTCGGTTGCATTTTGTTGCCCCGGTTGTAAAGGTAAAGTCGAAAAAGCAGCTGACAAGGTTGCTCTCGTTTTCGGCGATGCTGCCTTTGCCAAGGGTTTCAAAGTCGGTGCCAAGAAGAAGTAAGCTTCTGGGCTGAATAGCCCGGTAACTTGAATACCAGAACGAGGCCTCTTTGATAAAGAGGCCTCGTTTTTTTATGGGTCTACAACTTTTGTTGTGAAACGTAAACTGATCTTTTGCCGAAACTGGCGATGCGTCATAATTCCTGCTCAAGAAGGACCCTGGACCCTGGTAGCTCAGTGATCGATGAAAATATTCTTTTCCGTTGGTGAACCAAGTGGTGACTTGCATGGCGCGAACCTGGTTCGAGCGTTGCGGGAAAAATATCCGGATGTCGAATGCGTCGGATACGGTGGCCCCCGCATGGCGGCAGAGGGTTTCGAACTCCAGTTTGACCTGACGCAACTGGCTGTCATGTTGCTGTCGCGTGTCCTCTGGAACATTCGTACGTTCCTGTCACTGATCCGCCAGGCAAATCGCTATTTCTCGAAACATCGGGTCGATGCGGTGGTCCTGATTGACTACCCGGGAATGAACTGGTGGATTGCTCGACAGGCCCGTAAGCACGGTATTCCCGTTTTTTATTACGGGGTACCCCAGATCTGGGCCTGGGCTGGTTGGCGTATCAGGAAAATGCGACGGCTGGTGAATTACGCACTTTGCAAGCTGCCGTTTGAGGCACCCTGGTATGAGGAGCGAGGTTGTCCAGCGACTTACGTGGGACATCCCTATTTTGATCAACTGGCAGAACAGGTCTTGGACACGGCGTTCATCAAATCATTGGCCACCGATGGCAAGCGGCTGGTTACGATTCTGCCGGGTTCTCGCAAGCAAGAGATCGCTGATCAGCTTCCCGGTTTGTTGAAAGCAGCGGAGTTGGTCACCCGCCAAGTATCCGAGGTCAGGTTTGTCGTGGCCAGCTTGAACGAGGAACAGGCTGAACTGGCAAGGACCGTTGCGGGAGATACCGGGCTGGATCTGCAGATCGTGGCTGGTCGGACCCAGGAACTGATCCAGCAGGCTTACTGTTGCCTGGCTTGTTCCGGATCAGTCTCACTGGAGCTGATGTATTACCAGGTTCCCAGTGCCATCCTTTATCGCGTGGGAAGGGTTGTCTATACGGTGGGTCGTTTCCTGGCGAACGTGAATTACATCACGCTGGTGAATTTAATGGCTGCGGAAAAGCCATTTCAGGATTCATCTGATTTGAAGCAGGGTCCAGGTGTTCATGCGGATCAAAACATTCCGTTTCCGGAATACCTGACACGCCAGGATTGTTCGCGACAATTGGCAGATCATGTGATCGGTTGGCTTGAGGATGAGACCTCGCATGCAAGCAAGCGTCTGCAGCTCGGAGAACTGAAAGAAAAATTCGCGCACCCCGGAGCGACCGAACGGGCAGCCGAGTTTATTCTTGCCCGGTTACAGGATCGCCAGGACAACCAGCAAGTATCCCGGGCGGCTTGAGGATGGGTGTGGTATGATGCCCGGGATTCGATGTTGCGGTCGGATTGATTGCCAATAAACCGAGATTATCTAATGGCGAGGCTTTTGACGTGTTGCTCGGAGAACCTGCTCAGACCGAATATGACTGGAATTTCCAGTTGCTGGGCATTCCTATTCGGATTTCTCCATGGTTCTGGGCGCTCGCCACCCTACTGGGTCTGCAAGCGACCTCAAGTGATTTACCACTGCTCTTGATGTGGGTGTTGGCCGTTCTTGTTTCGATTGTTGTCCATGAACTGGGCCATTCGCTCTGCTTTCGGTATTACCGCATTAATTCGCATATCGTCCTTTACCATTTTGGAGGCTTGGCTATCCCGGATTCCTTCCAGGCTCCCATGGGTTACGGTGGAAGAAGTCGCCCGGGTCAGCAGCTGGCGATTGCGGCAGCCGGTCCTGCTGCACAACTGGTCCTTGCTCTGCTGGTTATCGTGTTGCTGAGACTCGGAGGTTATACCGATGGGTTCGTGTCGAACTACGTACCACCAGGTTGGACCGCCGATCCGGTTCAGGAAGCGCATTTCATATGGAATGCGATCGCGGAAGATAGAACGGAAGGTCAATCGGTACCACAGTCCGAAACGATAAACAAATTACCAGAGAAATATCAAGCACGGTGGCGACTGGCGGATCAGGATGAAAATCAGGAGGTCACGCGCGAAGAGTTGTACGAGACGGTTTTGATTCCATCTCGCGAATTGAAATGGTTTGTTTACTTCTTGCTCCTGGTCAGTATTCTCTGGGCGCTACTGAACCTGATGCCAGTCTATCCGTTGGATGGTGGCCAGATAGCACGCGAGTTGTTTCTATTGAGTGGTTCACGTCAGGCGATCCAGCATTCCCTGATGTTGTCGATTGCTGTGGCGGTGGGTCTTGCCTTCTGGGGACTCCGTGGTCAGCAACCGTTCATGGGAATGATGTTCCTGATGCTTGCCTATTCCAGCTATACGACCTTGCAGCAGTACACCGGACGCGGTGGCTTCGGTGGAGGCAATCCCTGGTGAAGAAGCCTTGCAGCCATGCTGCCGGTTCGGTCGTAGCCGGGCGCCGTGTCGTCCTGGTTGCTGCCAGTAATTTCACTCGTGGTATGGTGATCGCTATCTAGGCAGGCCAGTTAATCTGGGAGCCACCGCTGCAGATCCTGGCTCAACTGGACCGGGACGATCTTATGGTTTGACCAGTCGCATCCTGGGCCGTTCATGGCCCTCGATCTTGTCCTGTGGATTGTGGGATAACCTGTAGGCAGGCCAGGCCCTGCCAGGGACGGCCCAGTTGACAGATATTGGTAACGATTTGTTGTACAGGGCAGCTGTCCAACAGCCTGGAGAATGGGTTGAAACCTGTATCGAACGTCTTCGCAAATAGTGTTAGCGAAGTGCCCTGGCTCGGTTACCGATGGATCGCGTTGGCTGCCTGAAACCTTGGAAGTTTGCCTTCCAGCGACGATGATTGTTCCTGGAACACGATTTACCCAGAATTAATACCGCCTGGCAGCAACGTCGGTATCTTAGAAGCGCGAAACCGCAGTATGCCACTGTTTTTAGCATGCTAATGCAACGTGAGCAGCCAGCCCGGTATTTAAAAGATGGATCGAATATTTCATTTCATTGAAGTCCTGGAGTATTCATGACGAAACAAGGAAATCGCTTTTCCTGCGCGTGCTTGGTGCATCTGACAGTGGTTCTCACCGCGCTGAAATATCGCGATACACATCGCACTTGACGGCACTGAAATAAAAACGTAGATACATGAAATTAATTCAGCAGCCTCATGAATGTTCATTTCAGAAAAACGTACTTGCAGAAAAGAGAATTTTTTTCTTGGAATTATGCCGAAATCATGTTGCATTAATTTCCGCGATACGTACAAATACTATTCGAGGAGTGTTCGACCGCGCGTTTTTTGGTCATTTGTTCTGTTACAAGTGTTTCAAGAAGCATCTTGAATCAGGTTGGCGGTTAAGAGTTGATCGACCGGGTTGAAACAAGAAGTGGTTTTTGAGTTATTGGTAAGCGTGCTCGACGGCTTTCGTTTCGTAAGAAAACCGTGAGCGGTAACGTGCCAAAACCCTGTTTAACGGAGGAAGTATTGTGGCCAAGAAGAAAAAGAAAGCTGCAAAGAAGAAAAAGGCAGTAAAGAAGAAAGCTGCGAAGCGTAAGCCCGCCAAGAAGAAGGCCAAGAAGAAAGTAGCCAAGCGTAAGCCGGCTAAGAAGAAGGCCACCAAGAAGAAGGCCACCAAGAAGAAGGCCACTAAGAAGAAGGCCACTAAGAAGAAGGCCACTAAGAAAAAGGCCGCTAAGCGGAAACCGGCTAAGAAAAAGGCCAAGAAAAAAGCCGCTAAGCGGAAAAAGAAGTAGTTCGTGTTGAACGGTCCCTTGAGATCGTTCCCATGAATGAAAGAGTCTAGAAGGAAGGGTCGCTGGAATGAGAATTCCAGCGACCCTGACTTTTGCGCCTTAACCAGCCATGATATGAGACCGCAGATCCAGTGCGTTTTAACTGAGAATTGGCAACTGGGGCTGTGGTGGTTTCGCGGCAGCAGCTGTTGCCAGTTGCCGGACCAGGGTGCGGGCCAGGGACTCGAACCACGGCTGCGACGATTCCTCCTGCAGGTTGTTGGCCGTTTGCCCGTCGTCGCCATGGATGCGAATCGGTATATGGATCGGTATTGTGCCCAGTACCGGAATGTTCATTTTAATGGCCTGGGACACTGCCCCGCCACTACCAAAAATGTCGTGCCGGGTATCGCAGTTGGGGCAGATGAAACCACTCATGTTTTCGACCATTCCGAGGACGTTGATATTCACTTTCTGGAACATCGCGATTGCCTTGACGGCGTCGATCAACGCAACGTCTTGTGGCGTACAGACCACCACGGCTCCCGTGAGAGGCAGGGATTGGGAAAGGGTCAACGCAATGTCACCCGTTCCTGGTGGCATATCGATGATCAGGTAATCCAGGTCACCCCAGCGCGTGTCACGTAGAAACTGGAGAATCGCTCCGTGCAGCATTGGTCCTCGCCATACCACAGCCTCTCCAGGTGGTACGAGAAAGCCCATGGACATCACGGGCAGGCCATCTGCATCAACGGGCGTGATCTTTTTGTCCACGATTTCCGGCTGGCCGTCCACTCCCAGAAGATGTGGAACACTAGGGCCATAAACATCCGCATCCATTAAACCAACCTTGGATCCAGCTGCCTGGAGTGCCAATGCCAGTGAGCAGGCGATTGTGCTTTTGCCAACGCCGCCCTTGCCAGAGCCAACAGCAATCACGCTCTTGGCTGTCAGTCCAACTTGGCCCAGTGGTGTCGGGGGGCGTTCATGAATCGCATCGTTGATCGTGACTTGTTGGTACTCGGGTAATTGTTTTCGAATTTCCTGTTCCAGGGCATCGCGAGTTTCCTGGCGAATGGCTCCGGAATGACTAGTTAATGCGAGGGTTAGTGATAAAGCGTCTTCGGAGATTTCAATATCACGAATTTGCTCCATTTTTAGCGCACTACGCCCCGTTTCCGGGTCGGGAAACTTTTCCAGTGCGGATTGAACGCGGTCCATTGCTGAGGAATTTGCTGCCATGAGTATCAATCTCCACACCGTATGGTCTGTTAACGATCCTTATCTCGTGCTCTCGTGGTTTCATTTGTATCGTGACGTGGTCGCCAAGGCAACCGCTGCCAAATTGTTTGGTTCACAGTCGTGGAGTCAGACCCGACCTGGCCGATGTGGCGGTTCGCCATTGTGGCCAGCAGGCGAAGGCGACGCGGGGAGACCAGGAAATCAACAGCCCCGGACTCGCGAAGTATCCATTCATAGTGCTGGAGAGGGCGACCGGTGAGAATGACGGCCCTGGCCCGCGGATAGTCTCGTGAAAGCTGCTTCAAGCTACAGGCCACGGATTCGAAATTATCCCCGGTTAATTCAAGACCCAGGAAACTATCAGGACTCTGTTGCAGCGCCTCCCAGGCCTGTCGCATGCTTCGTGTTTCGTAAAGCACGTCACGTATCGGTGGGACTGCTCGGACCAGGGCAATGGCCCACGGACCACGCCGTTCGCACAAAATGAAACGAGCTGGTGGAATATCCGCAGCTCGTGGTTCGATCAATTGTTGTAACGTACGGGAATTGATGATGTGCCTGCCTTTAATTCGAGTTATCCGGTTCCGAGCGCAACCCCTGCTGAAGTCGACGATGTAGGCGAGCCCGAGTAATACCCAGTAGTTGCGCGGCCCTGGTCTTGTTGCCGCGAGATTCGACCAGGGCACGTTCAATAAGTTCAGATTCGACGGTAGCCAGGAACCTGTCCAAATCAATTTCCTCTGTTATTTTTCGCGGCCGCGATTCTGCCACGATTGTTTGATGTAAATAATCCGGAAGATCCGTTTCCTGGACCATGCGGGACTCGGCCTGTTGACAGCCAGATCGGACCACTTCAACCAACTCATCTACCTGGTCATTCCAGGTATGTGCCAGCAGCAGATCCATGGCCTGTCGAGAAAAACCACCCAACTGGTGATTCCCCTCGGCATTGAAATCCTCCAGGATCGCCTGGGCCAGTAAGCCAATGTCATCTTCCCGGCCAGAGAGCGGAGGTAAGTCAATAACCAGGGTGCTCAATGCGTAAGCTAATTGCTTGTTGAATTTCCCCTGTTCGGCCATCGTGAGCAGGCACTGGCGAGAAGTAGCAATCGTCAGCATGCAGAAACTGGGAATCGAAAAAAAGCCGGCCAGTTCATGTTGCGATTCAAGCGATAACTGATCGATGTCCAGCAGCATCAGTGATGAGCGATCCAGTGTGTCTTCCAGTTGGCAGTGTTTGACGAAAGCAGCCACTGTCGATTGCATGGATTCCGGTGTGATCAAGGGACACGAAATCGGAAATAAAGAACTTGGCTTCGAGGTGTGGTTCAGGTGAATGGTGCGGGCCACGTGTTCGCGACCACTGCCTGGCGGTCCCGTGATGACAACATGCACTGGTTGCTCAATGGCCAGTCGGACCTGTTGCTGGACCCTACGCATCAGCGGGCTATCCCCGATGAGTCGATCCAGCTTGTAGTCCCTCGCCCATTCACGCCGGGCAATGGTCAGCCGCTGGTGAAAAATTCCTTCGCAATCGCCTGCCGAAGAGGCTGCCGGGACCGATTGCATCTCGCCAGGATTTCCCAGGATAACCATGACACCAGTATCATCCTGGAGATCAGTTCCCAGGGGGATACAGTTCGCCGTGGAAAACAAGGTATCCTGTTTCGGGTGGAGGCAAATTTCCATGAACATCATAGTTCCAGAAAATACCGCTGGTGGTGGGCAGAGTCTCGCAGCCAGTTCGGCGATGGGATCACCCAGGCCCTGCGTATGGTAATCACAACGCGTGCCGATCAATTCGTCGGTGGCAGTACCGGTCCACTCGGCACAGGCCTGGTTGCAGTAGATGATCACCCGTCCTTCATCCAGGACGTAGACAGGTCGCCGAGACTGGTCGAGTGTTTTGCGCAGTGCAGTGGTACTGGAACGTGGACGTGCCATAAATCAGCTCGAGTGGAAAACGGGATAATCAGGTTCAGCCAACTTGGCATTATACGAAAGGCGAGAGACCTGGAGCAGCCCTGGGAAAAAATGGAAACAGTGGACTATTGTAAATCACTTGTTTCTCATGACGCCAGACACCGGGAGGCATGAACTGGCCAACGAGTCTATTCCTGGGACAGTTACCACAAGCGTGACTCAGGGTGTGGCGGGATCAGTTGATTCGATGGGACGTTTAGAAATATCCTCGTGAATTCGCTCGACCAGTCGACCCTCCTGGACTTGTTCCGCCTTGCGGACGCTACGTATCGCTCGTCCGGGCAGAAATCCGATCATGATGATCAGCGAGGTGGCGACCGCCATGACCAGCCAACTGCCCTGGTGCCCGCGGGCTGGCAGTACATGCGATGGCTTGTTGAAATACATGACACCGATCAAACGCAGGTAGTAGGCAGCAGCGACGGCTGCATTGAGAGCGGCCACGACCGCGAGGATCATGAAACAACTGAACATCGATGCCATGGCTGTTGAGGAAGAAACGCTGAGCGCACTCACGAACAGGGTGAACTTGCCCCAGAAGCCAGCCAGTGGAGGAATCCCCGCCAGGGAAAACAAGCAGATTGCCAGGGCAGCGGCGACCGTTGGGTGACGTCCAGACAGCCCAGAGAGCTGATCCACATTGTCCACTTGTTCCTCCTCGTTACCAAGAAAGGTCAGGGCGGCAAAGATGCCAATCGTTCCCATGCAGTAGAACAACAGGTACAGCAACAGCGCGGCAATGCCGCCCGGCGGTGAGCCGGTTGTCTCCGACGCCGGTGCAACGACCCAGGCGGTCGCAGCAGCCAGTCCCATCAACATGTAACCCGTGTGGGCAATCGAGGAATATGCCAGTAGCCGGCGAATATTTTGCTGCCACAGGGCACAGACATTTCCCACTGTCATGGTCAGGACAGACATCACGAAAAGGACTTGCCAGGCAACTTCCGTGGTGGCTGGTAACGACAGGGCCAACAGCCGAATCAGGGCTACGAAGCCGGCTGCCTTGGGAACGATGCTTAGAAATCCGGCCGTGGCATTACTGGTGCCCTGGTAAACGTCAGCGGCATAAAAATGAAAGGGAGCTGCTGCTATCTTGAATCCCAGTCCACCCAGGATCAGGATCACCGAGATCGTAAGTAGTGAATTGATAGATGTACTGCCAGCTGAAAGCTGGGTAATGATTGATTCCCGGATGCCCGGCATGTCGGTCGTTCCCATCAGCACCATGGTCCCCGTGGCACCGTAGAGGAAACTGAAACCATAAAGAAGCACTGCCGAAGAGAGGATGTTCAGGAAAAAATACTTGGTTGTGGATTCCAGGCACCGCGGATCCGAGCGGCTGAGAAACAGCAGGATATAGGTGGGAATCGAAACCAGTTCCAGGCCCAGAAATAACACGATCAGGTGGTTGGCACGTGAGACCAGCATGAGCCCGGCAATGGCCATCATAAGAGTCCCCAGGAACTCGCTGGCCAGACGACGGTCCGTACCTTTCCAGTACAAACCCGTGAATAGAATCCCAATCAGCAAGCTGACAGCACGTACCCAGTGTCCCAGGGCATCGATGGCAAGTGGCCCGCTCGGAGGCAAGGTTGCCTGGGTGTTCCAGAGTGACCATTCGTGACGCAAAAGGATAAAACCCGCAGCAACGTAGCTTACCAGCGCCAGCTGGGACCAGCTGGTACGATTCGTGGACCAGGTACCGCCCAGGTAAATACCACAGGCCACGAGGATCAAGATGATCTCCGGCCAGAGCCAAAAGATGGTATTTATGTTGACGAACACGAGCTATTTTCCTCTCGAGAGTTTTGGGAACGTGGTATGAAGTTGAGCCGTTCCCTGTGAACCAGCTGGCTTTCCTGTAGCGGGTTTCACGGGTTTCCGAACCGCGGCCTGGTTCTCGCCGGAAATGGCGGCCGCTGCAGGGTCAATAATAGCATTGAGCGTGGTCTCCATTCGGTCCAGGAAAAAACCTGGCCACAGGCCAATCCAGAACACGAAAATGGCCAACGGAGCCAGGGCACCGAATTCGCGCCAGGAGAGATCCTCTACCGCATGACCAGCTGTTTCCGTATCTTTCTGCTGGGGTTCCTGCAAGCGTCCGAAGAAAAGTCGCTGGATCAGGTAGAGCATGTACCAGGCGCCCAGTACAACACCCGAGACTGCCAGTGTTGCGATTACAATCAACTGGCCGCCCAGTGCGCCGGGTGCGCTGTTCCAGGCCCGCTCGAATATTCCCAGTAACACCAGGAACTCACCGGCAAAACCATTTAGCCCCGGCAGACCAATGCTGGAAAACGTAAATAGCAGCATGAAACAGGCCAGCCAGGGTGTCTTGCGAGCCAGCCCGGCCAACTGGCGGATTTCGCGAGTGTGGTAACGTTCGTATAACATGCCGACCAGTGCAAACAGGGCACCTGTCGAGATCCCGTGATTGACCATTTGCAGTGCGGCTCCCTGGACACCAATACGGGTAAGCGAAAATAACCCCAGCATACAAAAGCCCAGGTGACTGACACTGGAGTAGGCAATCAGCCGCTTCATGTCCCATTGGACCAGGGCAACCAGGGCCCCGTAGATGATTCCCGCAACTGCCAGCCATAACAGCAAGGGCATGAAGTAGGCCGTGGCGTCGGGCAACATGGGAATGTTGAATCGCAGGAAACCATAGGTACCAATCTTGAGCATCACGCCGGCCAGTAATACGCTGCCTGCCGTCGGTGCCTGCACGTGGGCCAGCGGTAGCCACGTGTGAAATGGGAATAAGGGAACCTTGATCGCAAATCCTGCCAGCAGGGCCAGGAAAATCAGCCGCTGATACTCCAGTGACAAAGGGGACTCCTGCATTGCAGAGGTCAGTTGATGAATGGAAAAAGTTAATTCGCCGGAATGTGACCAGTGCAGCAGCACGATCGCCATCAAGCCAAGAAATGTCAACACGCTGCCCGCCAGGGTGTACAAGAAAAACTTGGTCGCTGCCTGGCGACGCTCTTCGCTGCCCCAGATGCCAATCAGAAAGAATAATGGAATGAGCGTGAACTCAAAGAAAATGTAGAACAGGATGATATCTCTCGCACAAAACACCCCCAGGCAACCCGTTTCCAGCATCAACAGGAATCCATAAAACAAGCCGGCCCGTTGCTGCACGGTTTCCCAACTGACCAGTACCGCGGTGACCATCAGTAGGGCGGAAAGTGCATATAACCAAAGGCTCAGCCCGTCCAGGCCCACGCTGTAACGGATATCCATCTCGGCGAAACCAACGCCACCGAGCCAATTCCATTCGCTGGCAGCATAAACATCGTCCGTTGCCAGGTCCGTCGCCGGGTAACCTGATGTGACAAGGATCACGAGCAAAAGGGTTACCAGCGTCACCCCGAGCGCCACCGCACGAGCCTGTTGCCTCGTAAGTGGCGCAACCCAGAGCACCACGGCTGCCAGTAATGGCAGCAGCAGCGAAAGGTTCAGCAGTAATCCCATCGAGTGTTCCATCGTGCTAGTTCAATCCGGATAACAGCCGGGCTGCCATCAGTACGAGTAACCCCAGCATCATGGCCAGGGCATAAAATGAAGTCAGTCCCATTTGTAGTGATCGCATCAAGTCGCCCAGCGTGCGGGGGCGACGGCCACAGGCATCGACCAGTCGGTCAATGACCCAGCGGTCAAAGGCATAACAGAGCAGGGAAACCATGCGCAGTGGCCAGATAATTAATCCCCAGTACAACGAGTCCAGGTAAAACTTGTGTTCCGATAACTGGTACAGACCGCAACGCTTCAACGGCGCCGTGATTTGACCCAGTAACTGGCCGCTTCCCAGGTAAAGCCAGGCCGCTACGCCAATCCCCGCCAATGCCACGCAGGCACTCATGACCTGGATGCCCCAGCCGTGCCCGGCTTCCGCCGAGGACAGGTGAGACAGGCCGGGAGTCCCTGACAGGAAATGTTCCAACGGGTGATGAGCCAGTCCAATGACGCACGTACCAGCTGCCAGTACAGCCAGCGGAATCCACATCGAGGGAGGAGATTCGTGAGGATGTTCACCCGCCCCTGCCGGAATACGTTCTGCCCCGTAAAACGTCAGGAAGAAGGCACGAAACGTGTAGATGGCCGTCAGCAGGGCAGTGAACGTGGCAACCCAGAACAGCAGTGTATAGAGGTCGCCATACGCTGCCTCCAGGCCTCGTTCATGAACGGCAGCCAGGATCGCGTCTTTACTGAAGAAACCTGCCAGGAAGGGAAAGCCAGACAATGCCAGGCAGCCGATCAGGAAAGTTGCGTGCGTGATTCGCATGCGATGGCGAAGTCCGCCAAATTGTCGCATATCGACCGTACCGCCAGTGGCATGCATCACGCTCCCCGAACCGAGAAATAACAGGGCCTTGAAAAACGCGTGGGTTACCAGGTGAAACATGCCTGCCATCACCCCTGCCCGTGAGCCGGTTCCCAGGGCCAGGAACATGTAGCCCAGTTGACTAATGGTCGAGTAGGCCAGTACACGCTTGAGATCAAACTGGGTCATGGCAATCAGGCCTGCCAGCAGGGCCGTGAAGCCTCCGATACAGGCCACCGTGACCTGGGCGCCTTCCGAGGCCTCGAACAGCGGCCAGCAGCGAGTCACCATGTAAATCCCGGCGGTCACCATCGTCGCCGCATGGATCAATGCACTGACCGGGGTAGGTCCTTCCATGGCGTCCGGCAGCCAGACATGCAGGGGAAACTGGGCACTCTTGCCACAGGCACCCAGCATGAGTAACAGGCAAATTAACAGGCCAGTCGTACTGCTGACGGCCAGCGTACTGTCTAGGACACCCGGTCCGCCATCGTAGCTGTAGTAGTTGAGCGTTCCATATGTACACCAGATCAGGAAAATGGCCAGCATGAAACCAAAATCTCCAACCCGGTTTACCAGGAATGCTTTCTTGCCTGCCGCGGCTGCCTCCGGTTTCTCGTACCAGAAACCAATTAAAAGGTAACTGCACATGCCCACCGCTTCCCAGAAGACAAACAACAGCAGGAAATTGCTCACCGAGACCAGCATGGTCATGGAGAAAATAAACAGGCCTATGTAACTGAAAAAACGCCAGTAGCCCCGATCTCCCCGCATGTAACCCGCCGCGAAGATGGTCACCAGCAGTGAAACGAACGTAACCATCGTTAACATCACGATGGTCAGTGGATCAACACGCAGCACGACATCAATCTGTAGATCCGCGCTCGGTTGTCCGGTGGAGCTGGTTCCCTGGTAGGCATCTTCCACGTGTGCCCAGGTCCAGAGGCTTACGATTTCTGATGATGTGTCTGGATGGTGTTCACCAGGCGTTGCCTGGGATCCCTGGAAAAGCAGTCCCAGGCTGAGCAGGAACGATCCGGCAGTAGCCAGCATGATCGGCCAATGGCTACGTGGCCCGAGAACACGTGCTCCCAGCAGGGCAGTCAGGATCGCGGCCAGCAGAGGTAATGCTGGTATCAGTGCGATCGAATGAATTGGTATCAGGCTGAAAATCATGTTATATCTGTTTCCGATGCGATTCAGCAGCGGGATCTGTTTCCGGTTTAATGCCAGCCGGTGAAAGCTGGGGCCACGAGAGTTGCGAGGGATCTGTGGCTGGCACGGAAGGTTCGCTGAAGGGAGCCTGGCCGTCCTCGTGCAGTTGCTGCCAGTGGGCAACATCCAGGGTTTGACTGCGTTGTACCAGTACCAGGATCAGGGCCAGGGCAATCGCTGCCTCGCAACCTGCCACGGCAATGATAAACAGGACCATCATCTGGCCATCCCAGTTGCCATGAAAACGGCCCCAGGCAGCAAAACTGAGAGAGATTCCCTGCAGCATCATTTCGACGGACAGGAACATTACGATCATGTTCCGGCGTACCACGAAACCCAGCAGGCCCATGCCAAACAGCAAGCTGCTAATGACCAGGTAGTTCTGTAGTAAAGGTACTTCATTCATCGTTGGAAACCAGGTCCGGAGAGGATTCTTCCTTGGCGTGTATCAAGATAGCTACCGCTCCTACGAGGGCCACCAGTAACAGCGTACCGGCGATTTCAATCTCAATCAGGTGTTCGGTAAACAGGTGTTTTCCCAGCAGGGCGACGTGTTCGGCCTGCAACAGGTCCGTGTGCAGGGTGACAGCGGTTGCGGATGGCGTCACCTGTTCTAACGTCACGGTCAACAGGGCGACCAGCAGGGCAGCAGTGATGACCGAAACCGTTTTACTGGACCTGGCCCAGCTGATCCGGTCATAAGTGGCCTGGCCTTCTGGCTGAGCCAACATGATGACGAACAGTAGTGTGACCACGATGGCACCGGCATAGACAACGATCGTGGCAATCGCCACGAACTGCGCCCCCTGGAAAAAGAATAAACCGGCCGTTCCCAGCAGCGACAGAGCAAACCAGATAGCGGCATATACCGCGTTCTCCATGCTGATCGTGGCCACCGAGGATACCAGCGTGATTACCGTTAAAACGTAAAACAGTCCGGCTTCACTCCAGTGCAGCTCGAGTGGCAAACCGGTGATAACCAGTCCAGCCCCCAGGATGCCCATGACCAGTCCTGGCCAGCGAGCCTGCCGGGATCGATACGGCAGCAGCAGGGCCAGGGACACGCTGCCACAGAAAATACCCCAGATCAGCGGATTGCTGATCAAGATAGCTGGATCGATCGTTGCCAGGCATAGCTTACAGGGCACGGTCACTCGCTTTCCCCAGGATTCCTGGACACCAGGGGTTCATGTTCACAGGTTTGGTCATAAACGCTCAGTAGTTTCTCCTTGTCGAAAATCATTTC
>JAYGDH010000221.1:0-7044 GCA_046583055.1 Pirellulaceae bacterium
ATGGTCGCATTCTGCTTGAATCGTCCGCCCGCATCAAACTGTTCGAAAGGGATACCCCAGGGATCAATTCCCGCGTGGCATTTGACGCAGCCTTTCTGGTTGCGGTGCTGCTCCAGTCGTTCACGCAGGGAAAGCTTGGTATCAATCTCTGCCAGGTCCGGAACGTTCGGGGGCGGATCGTCCGGCGGTTCAGCAAGGATCTTGCGAGCCAACCAGGCGCCTCGCTTGACCGGATTGGATTCCCGTCCATCGGAGAGTCCTGCCAGGATACTGGCCTGGGAAAGAATTCCGCCCAGGTTCTTGTCCTGGTGACTGACGGCAACGAAATCGAAGCCGCTTTCTGTCTGCTTTGGCAGGTCGTAGTAACTGGCAATCACATCGTTGGCCACGATGAAATCGGAATCCACCAGGTTTCTCAGCGGTAGGTTCTCGCGTACCAGGTACTGCAGGAACTGGATCGGTTCCTGTCGCAAATGAATCCGCGTGTCGCGGGTGAGCCGGGGATAACGCTGGCGATCTATCTCGACCACGTCGAACTTGTCGAGGCTTAGCCACTGCGAGGTGAACTCGCTGGTGAATTGCTGGAAACGTGAATCTTGAATCATGCGGGTAATCTGGGCGTCCAGCGATTTGTGCAACGTGTTGTCAGCTGCCTGGTTCAACAGGGTCTCGTCTGGTGCGGTGTTCCAGAGAAAATAGGAGAGCTTCGAGGCCAGCTCGTAGGGATCCAGGTTCTCGGCCTGGGGGCCGTCGCTGTTCTCGATCAGGAACAGGAACTGCGGTGACGTCAGGACGATCAGCAGGGCGTCCTTGATACCCTGTTGGAAATCTCCCTGGTCCTGGAAGGAAGCTTTCCAGATGGCCATGAAGGAGGTTTCTTCCCCAGCAGTGATGGGGCGGCGAAAAGCCCGGGTAGCAAAGGAGCGAATGATCTCGCGTGCATAAACAGCCGGTTCGTTCTTGTTCCGTGACTCGATAAAAATGTCGCGATGGGTTGCCGGCGGCCAGGTTTCGTAAAGCGGGCCCTCGAATTCAACGGAACGGATCAGCAGTTGCGGCATCTCACGGCCATCGGTGTATTCGCTGCGCACCCCGATCTCCCGGACGCCTGCCAGGTAGTTTACGTTGTCCTTTTCCACGTCTGGGCTGGGGTAGTTGTTAATAGCACCTTCGAAGACGTACTTCCTGAACTTTCTATCATTGACCGCCTGGGGTACCTCGACCGGGGCGAACGTACTACCACAATCGCGCCGCAAACCAACGTGGACTCCCAGCAGCGGCGCGCGGTTTTCAAAAACCTTGTACCGTTGGGCAAGCTCCTGCGCATCGTCCAGGGGAGTGAAAACGATGCGGTGCGGTGGTTGTGAGCCTGCGTATTCAATACCCAGGTCCAGCGGACCAGCCGGGATCCTGGTCACCAGGAAGGCGGGTTGACGCAGCGTTGCCGAGAAGTGTCGTTCGCCCAGTTTCAGGACCAGGTTTTGTGGTTTCTCTCGTGGTGGTGGCTGAATGAATTGTTTCCCTGAAGCCAGCAGGGCCTGGATTTCTGAAACATTCAGGGCGCGTCGATACATGCGCACTTCGTCGATCTCTCCCTGGAACAGCTTCGAATCCTGGATGCGACCGATGTGTAACCTGACCGTGGGATTATCCAGGTTGGCCGGACCGACCGTGCCCCTGGCAACGAGGTAGCCGTTGACATAGAGACGTGTTTCATTGGTTTTGCGACGTACAACGGCCGCCACGTGTTGCCACTGGTTAACACGAATGGTACCTGGACGCGAGGCGACCGTGCCGTTGGACTTGTTGCCCGGGCTGGCCGTTTCAATTCGCAGGACACCCTGGTTGTTCGGCATATCGAAATACCAACCGTGCGTCCAGCTGTACTTGCCGAGACAGACGATACCGCCCTGTTGCAGCTTGCGGGGATGAATCCAGGCAGCGACGGTGAATTCACCGGTACCCACGTTCATCGATTCATGGCGGTCGACGATGACCGAATCACTGGTGCCATTAAGCGAGATTGCCTGGCCGAAGGGTGAGTCGACAAAATGGGCCTTGCCTTCGAGCCGGCCGGACAACTCCTGGCGTTGAGAGTCGCTCCGGGCATGGCCATCCAATGACCATGAACCGATCAATTTGTCGTTCAGCCTGGAGGCGTCCGCTACCACCTTCTCTATCGGTGGAGGGGTCACGTAAACGTCTGCCTGGTAGATTCCCGCCTTCTTGATCGTGATGGTCTGTGGCCGCGCAAGCTCCCTGACCGTGATTGCTTCGGCAGCAGGTTTGTCCCGAGGTGTTGTCCCGGGGTCCAGCAGTAGCCCGTCCTGGTAGCGCGCTGCATTAACCGTGACGCGGAACCTGCCCTGGTGGGGCAATTCACGCAACGAGATCTTAAAGTTGGACTTTGGTCCGTACGTGCTCTCTACCTGAAAAAGCTCAGCACTGGGAATGGCCGGTCGCAGCAGGAGTCCACTGGGAATGGCCTGGTAAGCGGCTCCCTTGGGATAGCCGGGAGTACCACGCAGGCAAGCAAAAACCGCATGGTAGATACTGTCGTAGTCACGCCAGCCACGGACCGTGGCATTTCCCTGGTAACCCTCGATGAAACGGTACCTGGTTCGCATGCGAAAGGGTTCGTAAACAAACGGACGTGATGTCGATAACTCCGTGACTGTGAAATTGTTGTTGGCCAACAGGTGACTGTTGGCACCCAGGATCAACTTGTCCGGACAGGGTTGCGGGTTGATGGCCTTTCCCAGGTCCATGCGGAAATTCTGGATGACGGGTTTTGTTTTCTCGTCGACGATCACCAGGTCCAGGGCCTTTTCGGCAATGTCGAAATAAGCCTCGACCAGCAAGGGAGAGAGAAGCAAGGTTTCACCGTTGTTGGCAAAACCTTCCCGTGATACCGAGTCGGGTGGTAAGACATCGGTGAGATTGTCTTCCAGGCCCAGCAGGTCTTGTAGCGTGTTTCGGTATTGGGAAACGGTAAGTCGTCGCGTGGATCCATTGCGCTGGGTGTCACGTGCCCGAGCGGAATTCATGGACTCACGAATCCATTTCGTGAGTGCCTGTCGCTGCTCAGCCGTTGGCTGCAACTCGTCCGAGGGCGGCATGGCCTCCTCGTTGATCTGCTTGAGAATATCTCTCCAGAGGAACAACTGCTTGCTCTGGAGCGAACCGTCCAGGTGATCCAGCCGGATACCTGACTTCATCTCCTGGGCGTTGTGGCAGCGGATGCAGTATTGCTTGAGCAAGGGTTGCATGCTGGAACGAAACGTCTTTTGTTCCACGGTTGTTTCCACATCGGCAGGGGTGGCCTTCTCCTGGCCGGTAGACCGGGAAGCAGGGAAGGCGGCAATTGCCAGCAGCAGGGTTGCCACAGTCGAAATCGAACGGTTTGGCGAGTTTTGGCAGGGCATGGTGTGAGCTGTCCTGGCTGACAGAAAGTCGCTTGGCAGTTGCGATACGAATATACCAGAAGTGGTTGCTCTTGTCCCAGACGATTGCCAGGATCCATTACCTTAAACGGTGCTTGTCACCTCAATTGCTTTTTTTGGGTGAAGCGGCAAAAAAATAATCCGGGTAAGTCAGCTTCAGGCGGGATTTTTGAGGCTGTCCATTCACCATGCAGGCCTCGATCTCTGCTGCGAGTCGTACCAGGTTTTCCTGGTGCAGGAGCGGGTCACGTGTTTTCTTTCGCCAGTTGTGCAGTTGTTGTTTGAGCTCTGCGAGGACTGATGAATGGCCAGGGTCTGACACCAGGTCTCGAAACTCGTAGGGATCCTGTGTTAGATCGTAGAGCTCGAATTCCGCAGGTGTTTTCATGCGTTGGTAGGATTCACGCACGAGACCAGGTGCTTTTTCGATGAATTCAGGCAGCCCGGGAAAGAATCGTTTCATCGTGAACTCGTAGCCCGGGTTTTCTTTGCCAGGCTGGAGGTTGAGCACCAGCTTGTAGCGAGTATTGCGTACGGTTCGTTGCGGGTAAAAATTGTGGCCCGAGTGCGTGTGGTATTCAGTAAAGAGGTACTCTCGCCAGGAAGTAGATTTGCCCTCCAGCAGGGGGACCAGGGACTGTCCAGGCAGGTTCTTTACCGGCGCAGCATGGGCAATCGTCAACAGGGTTGGTAGCAGGTCGAGAGTGGAAACCAGTTTCGTGGAGACATGGCCAGTTTTTGTTTTTCCGGGCCAGTGAACGATTAACGGGATTCGTATGCCCCCTTCGTAAGAGGTCCGTTTACCGCGCAGGAGATCTGCACCGTGGTCACCGAGGTAGATGACCAGCGTATTAGCGGCCTTCCCGGACTGGTCCAGTGCTTTCAGCAGGTCACCGACGAGGGAATCCAGGCGACTCATGCAGTTGTAGTAGTTCGCAGTGTCCGCTCGCAACTCGGGCGTATCGAGTCCAAAATAAGCCAGTGGTTTGACGTCCCTGGCGGTCAGGGGTTGCGCGGGGAGTCCCTGCACCTGTTTGAGTAACGGGCGATGAGCATCTGGATAATTGACACTCAGGAAAAAGGGTTGTTTTCCTGCCAGGAAAAATGAGCCGGCCTTTTTCGCATAGTCCTTGAGTTTCTTGCGGTTGAAATTCGCTGACGATATTTCGTGCATGTCGAAGGGGAAGGCAGTCGCAGGATTGATGTGCAGCTTACCGAGGATGCCCGTGCGGTAGCCGGCCTGTTTCAGGCTGCGGACGAGGTTCGGTGTATCCTCGCGATACATTCTGAACTTCCAGGTGGCCAGACCGATCTGGCCGTTTTGATGGGGATAGAGGCCTGTCAACAAGGCGGCCCGCGACTGGCTGCAACCGGCCTGGGGAACGTAAGCATTCTCAAAACGGACGCCCCGCTCAGCTAATCCATCAAGGACGGGTGTTTTTACGTACCGATCGCCATAGCATCCCAGTTCCGGACCGTTGTCTTCGGAAACGATGAGCAGGATGTTGGGACGTTCTGCCGCGCTGACGCCGGTGGCCAGCAGCAGCAGGCCAACGATCCAGCGACCAAGCCAGTTGAGATGAAAGCAGCAATTCATCGGCGCCCTCCCGTGAACTGAGGATTTGGTCGCATCGGGTCGGCGCCGACCTCTTGTTGCCAGGCTTTGAGGAGGGCCTGTAACTTCTTGACACGAGCCGGATCTTCACTGGCCAGGTCGGTTGTTTCTCCCAAATCGTTCGCCAGGTTGTAAAGTGAAAGTTTTCCTGTTTCAAAGGCCTCGATCAGTTTCCAGTTGCCGGCGCGAACGACAGCGGAGGGGAAACTGTGTGGGTGTCGATTGTAGTGTGGGTAGTGCCAGTAGAGAGCGTCCCGTTGCAGGGGACCCTTGCCGGTAAGCAGCGGGACGAGATTCTTTCCATCGACGTGCTGGTGAGGGCGCGCCGGTTGATCGGTGACGGCCAGGATGGTGGGGTAAAAATCAGTACTGATGACCGGTTCGGCCGAAACAGAACCGGGCCTGGTCTTCCCTGGCCACTTGATAATCAGCGGCACGCGAAGGCCACCTTCGAAATTGCTTCCCTTGTTCGCCCGTAGCGGGGAATTGCTGGTGGCCTTGGCAAAGCCCCCGTTGTCACTGGTAAAGATGACCAGGGTTTGCTGATCGATCTTGAGTTCCTGTAGCGTTCGCATCACCCGACCGACACTCTCATCGACGCTCTCGACCATGGCCGCGTAAGCGGGGGGGCCCTGTTGTTGATCCTTGGCCACCTGCTGGTACTGTTTGATCTTGTCGGCTTTCCCCTGCAGCGGTGCATGGACTGCGTAGTGGGAAAGCATCAGGAAAAAGGGCTTGTCTGCACTGCGGCGAATGAACTGCTCTGCTTCCTCTGCCAGGCGGTCGACCAGGTAATCGCCTGGCTGGCCCCCCACGGGACCCGGTTTTTGCTGGATCTTTCCAGTGGTCGGAATTTTCCAGGTGCCGGCGAAAGGATAGAAGTAACTGCCAGGTGCCCCGAAGTCGCGGCCCCCCACGTTCAGGTCAAATCCCTGGTGCTCGGGGTAGTAATAGGTCTCAGTCCCGAGGTGCCATTTGCCCATGAAAGCGGTCTGGTAACCGGCCTCTCGCAGGGCCTCGGCAATGGTCACCTCTTCCAGTGGCAGGTTTGAAACATAACGTCCTTCGCGCATCTTGTGCTTGCTGGGACTCCAGCGTCCCGAGGGTAACCATTGGGTGAGCAGCAGGCGGGCTGGGTACTTGCCGGTCATGATCGCTGCCCGTGTCGGCGAACAGACGTTGCAAGCGGCATAGCCATCGGTGAATCGCATGCCCCCGCTGGCCAGTCGGTCAATGTGGGGCGTCTGGTAGTAAGTGCTCCCATAGCAGCCCACGTCTTTCCATCCCAGGTCGTCGATCAGAATCAATACGACGTTGGTTTTTTCGTGCTGGGCAGCGGCCAGCGGCGCGGAACCGCACAGCAGTAACAGGCAGGTAGCTAACAGGAGGTCTGGGCGGTTTAAATTCTTGGTCAGTTGCATGATGGCCACGATGGGTTTGAGTGAAAAATCAGTTTGCTTGTTTTCCGGATATTGTGCGGCCTGTTTTCTTGTGTGTCCAGGTGAAGCTTTGCGGATCGAAACGGAAGGCCTGCTTAGTGGGGGCCGAGGGTGCCCAGTCCTTTGCGATCCAGTTCCCCAACTCCCGCTTGGTTTGCCGGTACTTGTTATCGTTGGCCAGGTTGACCCACTCCTGGGGATCGACCTGATGGTCGTACAGTTCCTCGCTCCCATCCTGATAGCGGATATAGCGGTATCTCTGGGAGCGAACGGCCGCATTGCCCAACTTGAACTCGGTGACTGCCGGGCGGTCCCATGTGGTTGCTGGATCACGTAGCAGCGGAGTCAGACTAACCCCATCGAGTTTTTGGCCTGTTTTTAACTGGCAGAGATCCTGCAGGGTTGGATAGATGTCGAGCAGGCTGACCGGGCGGTGGCAGACTCCAGGGGGCTGGCCGGGTGCGTCGATGATGAGTGGTACTCGGGTCGCTTCTTCCCAGAGCGTGCTCTTGTGCCAGTGTTGCTTTTCCCCAAGGTGCCAGCCATG
>JAYGDH010000110.1:0-7565 GCA_046583055.1 Pirellulaceae bacterium
GGTTCGATGGTTAAACCGTCACCGTGTTCGTGGATGGTGGCGCCTAGTTTACGCAGTTCCCTGGCCAGGTCGCCGATCCGATCAGACTCCTTGTGGCGAATGTGGGCCACGTTGGTGATCGTGGTAGGGCCCTCTGCAAAGAGTGCCACCACGGCGAGCGTTTGAACGGTGTCGCTGATGGCATTCATGTCGACGGTGATGCCATGAAGCGGTCCGCCAGTAACACGCGTTCCGCCATCAAGGTGTTCGACCTGGCATCCCATGGCATGCAGGCACTGGCAGAAGCCCACGTCTCCCTGCAGGGAGTCGACGTTTAATCCCCTGACCAACACGCGACCGCCAGTGATGGCGGCGGCAGCCCAGAAATAACTTGCCGCGGAAGCGTCAGGCTCCACGGGGTACCTTGTTCCCTGGTAGGATTGTCCGCTGGCAACCCGGTAACTGCTCGGGTCAGGGTGCGTGACCTGGACCCCGAATGACTGCATGACGGTTTCCGTCATGGTGACGTAGGGAGTCGAAACAAGTGGTGTATCGAGCTGTAGGGTGACATCACCGCTGGCTCGTGGTGCTGCCAAAAGCAGGCCACTCAAATATTGGCTGGATATATCAGCACGTATTTGGGCTGTCCCTCCGACCAGGCCTCTCGTCGTGAGGGCGATCGGGGGGCAGTTGTTATCATGCAGGCAGGTACCGTCCACTCCCAGCTGTTGCAGTGCGTCCAGCAGGTCTTGAATGGGTCGTTCCCGCATTCGAGTTGTACCGTCGAGCTGATAGGAGCCGGGTTGCGTGGCCAGCAGAGCGGTGAGAAAACGGATCGTGGTGCCGCTGTTGGCAATGTCGAATTTGAGGTCGCGATCGCTTTCGGTGGTAGCCAGCGGACGGACGTTCAGCGTGGAGCCCGCATCGTCGGATTCGATGGTTGCACCAAGCTGGCGGAGCGCCTTGATCATTACCAGGGTGTCCTCGCTGGACAGTGCGCCAGTGATGCGGGAGGGACCGTCGGCGAGAGCGGCACAAACGAGGGCCCGGTTGGTAATGCTCTTCGACCCTGGAGGCTGGATGACGGCGTCCAGGGGTCCGGGACTCGTTGGTACAGTAAAGAGATTGGACACGAGGTGAGGCCTGCAGGAGAAAGTTCAAGGGCTGGGTTTTCGGGGTACAAGATGGTCGAGAAACCATTGGACCGTCGCGCTGCTGGCAGTCTTCGCATCCTTATCGCGAAAACCGTGGCCCGCATCCTTAATGGTGATCAAGCGGGCCTTCACCTTGTGTTGCTCGAATTCCTTGAGAATGTTGAGGCTGTGGTCGATGGGGACGAATTGATCCAGGTCGCCGTGAATCAGCAAGGTGGGAGCATCGTCCGGCGTTACCTGTAGCACCGGCGAGAAATCACTGGCCTTCTTGGCATCAAACCGGAGGGCGGGATAATTCCTGTAGTAGCGAGAATTCACATCGGTGACCCATGGCCGCAGGTCACTGGGTGGATAGAAAGCGACGACGGCGGAAACGTGGCTGGAGTTGCGCTGCACGGGATCGGGTGAGGCGGGGTTTCCTCGGTCGGCGGTGGTGCCAAGAATCAGTGACAGGTGGCCACCTGCACTGCCACCGTACACGCCGAGCCGGGTGGGGTCTACCTTGTACTTGGCAGCATGATGGCGTACGAAGCGGGTGGCGCTGCGCACGTCATGGATAATCTCCGGAATGAGATACTTGGGACTACTGCCGTGCCGGACGGCGAAGACGGTGAAGCCGGCCTTTCGCAAGGGGGCGAAACTGAGTTGGGCACGTTCCGGTGGTACATAACGGGAGTACCAGCCGCCACTTACCATAAACAGGACACCCGCTCCGTTTGCCTTAACCGGAAGAAATACATCCATCGTGATCGCCAGGCCATCCTTGTGGCCATAAACGACGTCGGCAATGATCTGCCCGGTTTCCTGCCCGTGTGCGGTGAAGGGTGTGAAAACTGCCGTGAGCAGGGCCAGCAGCAGACGTGGGGAATCATTCATCATATTTCTCGCCTTGAGGCCCAGCGTGCCGTACGGTATCGAATCAATAAGAAACCAGTGTACGCCATTGTCCAGAGGTATTGAAGGTAGAAACTTACTTTTCACGGGTCTGAGTGGAGGTCGCGGGGCGTTGCGATTCTTGCTGAGAGAGGGTATCAAGTAGTCGCGTAAAGCGGCTAAACCGTCTGTTTAGGAGAGAGGGGAGCGAACGTGGTACACGACCAGGGGAAAGCACCGGGGTGGCTTGGAGTGACCATGGCGATCCTGCTGAGCGGCTGGGTTTTCACAACGACCTCGGCCGCCGCGGAGTTTAAGATTGCCAGGGGGGACCGCGTGGTTTTCCTGGGAGCAACGTTTATCGAACGCATGCAGGATACGAGTTACCTGGAAACAGAACTCACGTCGAGGTGGTCCGGGGAATCGGTAACCTTCAGGAATCTCGGCTGGAGTGGTGATACCGTGGCAGGCGTCTCGCGGGCCGTCTTTGGAAAGCCGGCGGACGGCTTTACCCGTTTGCTGCGGGACGTCAAAGGGACCCGACCCACGGTATTGGTGGTTTGCTACGGCGGTAACGAGGCCCACCGCGGGCCCTCCGGACAGGCCATCTTTGTGAAGGGGGTGCACCGTTTGCTGGAGAACCTGGAGCAGTTGGAAGCCAGGATTGTCATCATCTCACCCCTGGCCCAGGAGAAACCGCGACCTCCCCTTCCCCAGCCAACCGGGTACAATCGGCATCTGGCGAAGTATGTAGCCGCGTTGAAAACGATTGCGGCCGAACGGGGTCACCATTTTATAGCCACGCAGCCCATTCGCGAGTCGACCACTGGTGCACTTACGGGCAACGGGGTCCACCTGACCGATCGTGGTTACTGGGCACTCGCACCAGGAATTGCGTCCGCCATGTCCGCACCCAAACGGGCCTGGTCCGTTTCGTTGGAGGTGGGCAAGGTGCCAGGTCAATTTCGAGGTGTGGCAGTCTCTAGCGTGAAACTTGCCGCCGGCCGGGTGGCTTTTGATGCCATCAGTAATCAGTTGCCTCATCCGGTGCCACCTCGCAGCTTTGACCAGGAGACCGGCTGCCTGCCGGCCGCGAGCGATGTGTCACGGCGACAATTAAGGATTAGCGGCCTGCAGGAGGGCAGCTATCAAGTCAAGGTCGATGGGGCCGTCGTGGTGAGCGCCAGCGCCAAGAGCCTGGCCAGCGGCGTGACGCTCGATGCGAGTTGGGAGCAGGGGCAGACGCGGCGACTACGCGAATTGATTGTCGCCAAGAATAAGCTGTATTTTTACCGGTATCGTCCCCAGAACGAGACTTACCTGTTCCTTTTTCGCAAGCATGAACAGGGAAATAACGCGGTCGAAATAGCGCAGTTCGATCCATTGGTAGCGGGTCTCGAGGCCAAGATTCGCCAGGCAGCCAAACCGCTGAAGCATCACTTTGATATTGTACGAACGCAGCCGTGAGATCATCTGGAGAGCGTGAAACATGACGCAAGCTAAGCGAATTTACAGGAAGGTGCGGGGCATGATCTTGGAATCTCGCCGGCTGCAGTCGGCTCTAGTCGTGGTCTTGGCTGTGATGGGGAACCAGGCGGCGCATGCGCAACGTAATTTGAAGGACATTCCCGTACCGGACGCAGAATTAGAGCGACAGAGCTTTATTGTTCCGGAAGGATTCGAGGTGAACCTCTATGCAGCAGACCCACAGATTGCCAAGCCGATCCAGATGAATTTTGACGCGCAGGGTCGACTGTGGATTGCCAGCAGTTCCGTCTATCCACATATTAAGCCGGGGGAGGTTGCGAACGATAAGATCCTGGTCGTCGAGGACCGGGATGGTGATGGCCGGGCTGAGCGAACCAGTGTGTTTGCCGACAAACTGCTGATTCCGACCGGGGTTGTTCCCGGTGACAACGGGGCATACGTCGTCAATAGCACCGAGCTACTGCACTTGGAGGATACCGATGGTGATGGCAAAGCGGATCGCCGTCGCGTGGTGTTGTCTGGGTTTGGGTCTGAGGATACCCATCACCTGCTGCACACGCTGCGCTGGGGACATGATGGTTCGCTCTATATGAATCAGTCGATCTATATCCATTCCCATGTTGAAACCCCTTATGGGGTGAAGCGACTTGGGGGTGGCGGCATTTGGCGGTTTCGCCCTGACACGATGCAATTGGAAATAGTTTGTCGTGGTTTCGTGAATCCCTGGGGGCATCATTTCGACCACTGGGGGCAATCGTTCGCGACGGACGGAGCCTACGGGCACGGAATTAATTACGTTTTCCCGGGTTCCGTGTTTGTTACGGCCCCTGGCGCCAAGCGTTTCGTGGCTGGCTTGAATCCTGGCAGCCCCAAGCATTGTGGTTTGGAAATCGTGGGCGGACGTCACCTGCCAGCTGATTGGCAGGGCAACATGATTACAAATGATTTCAGGGCGCATCGTGTTTGCCGATTTGTCGTAACCGAGGACGGTGCAGGCTTCGCATCACGACAGGAGACGGAACTGATCAAATCAAAACACCCGGCGTTTCGGCCGATCGATGTGAAGATGGGGCCAGACGGGGCGATCTATATCGCGGATTGGTACAATCCGATCATTCAACACGGGGAAGTTGATTTCCGAGACGCACGGCGGGATCACGTTCACGGACGGATCTGGCGGGTCTCGGTCAAGAAGCGACCGTTGGTAAAAAAAGCTAAACTCCTGGATGCCTCCGCCGAGGAACTGCTGGATGCGCTGAAAAGTCCGGAGGAATGGATTCGCTTGCACGCCAAGTTGCAGTTGAAGAAAATGGATCCGGTGCGCGTACGAAAGGCCCTTGATAGCTGGTTGGCAAAAGCAGAACCAGCGGCTGATGGTTATTGGCACGATCGGCTGGAAGGCCTGTGGGTCCTGCAGTGTCTCAATACCATCGACATCGATTACCTTTCGCCGCTGGTCTCATCCCCGGATCATCGCGTGCGAGCGGCTTCGCTGCGAGTGGCGTCCCAGTGGATTGAAGACAGTCGACTGCAGATCGCGGTGAATGCTGCTGCCGGGGACCAGCGAAAGTTGCGGAAGTTCCTGGAGCAGGGTGTGCTTGACGAGCATCCGCGGGTTCGACTTGAAGCCGTTCGTGGCTGGGCTCGTATTCCGAGTTCTGAATCTGCCGGCCAGGCGCTCAAGGTGCTGGACCAAGCAATGGACCGATTCCTGGATTTCGCGCTTTGGCAGACGATGCGGGACCTGCGCAGCCAGTGGCTTCCGGGGGTGGTGTCTGGCCAGATTAGGATTGATCAAGAGATTCCTCATTGGGTCTTTGCGATGCGTGCCGTGGAGGCCAGCGAAGCCATTCCGGTTCTCATGAAGGTCGTCCGTGTAAATCCGCTCGACCGGGAACAGACGGAGGATGCCCTTTCTGCGATCGCCTCGCTTGGAGGAGCAGCGGAAATGTCGCAGCTGCTGAAGATGGCAACCAGTAAAACGACAGATATTTCGCTGGATCGACAGGTGGAGATTCTCGGTTCGCTGGTAAACACCAGTCGGCAACGTAAACTGCGTCCTGCAGGCAACCTGGCTGAAGTGGCAACGCTGTTAGACTCGAAAAACGACCGCTTGCGAGCGGTCGGAGCGGAAGCCTGTGGGCTCTGGAAAATGAACAGGCAGTTTGAAAAAGTCGTGGCAATGGCTGGTGACGCCGATGAAGTGTCGTTGGTTCGTATGGCAGCGATCAAGGCGTTGGCAGCGTATGGTACCCCGGCGGCGCTGCAGCGGGCAGTGGAGTTTGCCCGGCAGGCGCCGTTAACACGGGAACGCGTGGCGGCCGTTAATGCGGTGTCCAGTGTCTCCCCCCAGCAAGGCGCCGAGGTAGCCGTCAAGCTATTGACGGAGGCACCGAAAGATCTCGTCGTGGCGGAAGTCGTTCGAGAACTCACGTCACGCAAGGGTGGTGAACAAGTTGTCGTCAAGGCCCTGGAGGGTGTCAAGCTGCAGACGGATGTAGCCAAGCTGTTGGTTCGAGCAGTGCGAAACACGGGGCGGCCAGCCGAGTCCCTGCTGAACGCCATTCGGACGGCAGGTGGGCTGACCGCCGGCGGGTGGAAACTCGATGCCAAATTGATGCAGTCCTTGCTTGCCAGCGTTCAGGAAGAGGGCCAGGCCAGGATCGGTGAAACTATCTATCGCAGGGCCAACCTGCAGTGTATGAAATGCCACGCCATCGGTGGCGCCGGCGGGAAGGTCGGACCGGACCTGGTAAGCCTCGGGGGAAGTGCCCAATTGGATTACCTGGTGGAATCACTGCTGCTCCCGAATAAGAAGGTCAAGGAGAACTTTCATGCGCTGCTGGTTCTCTGCGAGGATGGTCGCGTGGTTAGCGGCGTACCGGTGCGTCAGAACAACAAGGAACTGGTACTGCGGACCGCCGAAGATAAACTCGTTACGATTCCGGTCGGCATCATTGAGGAATCAAGAGAGGGGCGATCCCTGATGCCCGATGGTACGGTGGATTCGTTGACCCGCGAAGAACTCGTTCACCTGATCCGGTTCCTGTCAGAACTGGGCAAGCTGGGAGATTTTGCCGTCGGTAAGGAGCAGGTGGCGCGCAGATGGGAAACGCTGCTCTTCACGCCCGAGGCGAACCGAAGGCTTAATCGTACCAGTTTCGATATCGCGGCCAGTGGCGATGCCGCCCTGCAATGGGAAGCCGCCTACAGCACGGTTTCGGGCTCGCTGCCGCTGGACGCATTGCCTCGGTTTCAGCCTCACAAGGGTGTTAGTCCAACGAGTTTCGTGCGAGCAGAACTGGTTGTGACAACGGCCGGCAAGATTCAGCTGACTTGCAAGGATACCCAGGGACTCTCCCTTTGGATCGACGGCCGACCGCGACCGCTGCTAGCAGACAACCAGTGGGAACTGGCGCGGGGGCGACATGTAATCACGCTAGCCGTGGATCGGCAATCGCGAAGAGCACCCTTAAGGCTGGAATTATTACCGGTCGCCAACCAGGGTGCCCAGGTTCAGTGGCGCACGGGGAAATGACCCTAAATATCTCTTGACCCGACTGGTGACAACTGGTACTTACCCCTCCTCGCAATCAAGTGAGGCCGATATGGCTCACGAAATAGAGGAGATAGGGTGAATCGTCTTTTTGGCCTGCGTTGGCAATGGGCCTTGATGGGGTGCTTGGTAGCACCATCGTATTTATGCGCTCAGCCGCGTCTGCGTGTGGCGCAGCAGGAAGCCAGCCAGCCACCGGGCCAGGCCGCACCGGCAATCCCGGATGCTCCGGCGACGCAGTTCGGGCTGCCCAAGGGAGCGGACCCGTACGTCCAGAATCCGGCTACGAGTAAATCGGTTCCTTCCCTGTTGGATGCAGCTGTACCGCCGGTTTCCGGTGCACCGGCGGCACCTGGTTTTGCTGCCCCGGGCGGCGGCAGTGGCGGCCTGATGCCACCCACTTCCGATCCCTGGCAAGGGCAGGTCTATGATCCAGCAGACGGCGCCAATCAGGCGCCCTCCTTGAACCTGGTACCTCGGGACACCGATGGCTCCGTTTTCTGGGGCGAGCCGAT
>JAYGDH010000266.1:0-6539 GCA_046583055.1 Pirellulaceae bacterium
AGGAAGAAGTTCAGCTCGTGGCAGGCGTACTTCGAATAGAGGGTCCGTTTTTCCGTATCCTTGAGATCAGGCCAGCCAAGGATAAAACGAAACTCCGTTAATTTCTCATCACTGGCTAATGTCGCATAGAGGGCGTAGACCTTCGAGAGGTCGTCATACACCTGGAAACGCGCCGTGCTGACATCGGGCAGTACGAAGGGCGTACCGGCAGGTACGACACGGATCTTTTTCTGTTGCGAAAAGTGCTTCGCGGAGTCCAGCGTGTTCGCCAATCGCAGGTCCCGAAATTTCGTGTCGATTTCTGGAAGCGAGATCGTGCGCAGGACAGCACTGGTCGGATCAACAGCCAGGATGTGCAGCTTGCAGTTCGCTCCCAGGTCTTCCCGCTTGATCGTGACGACTCCCTGTTCATCGGGTTGCAGGTTCACCAGTGAAATTGCCTGGCCAGGCAGGAAATCAAGGTTGGCAAAGTCGCCCCCGGATTTACCGGAACCAGGTTTTGCACCCCTGCCACCACCGCCGAATCCCCCTCCCATGCCACCCGTCTCCTGTTTGTTGAAGGCCTCTCCCTTCTGGGCGTCCTGCCGCGTGGTTTCGGTGGTGTTGAGAATCCACGGGTTGAGCAGGACACTGGGTCGCTCCAGCATGTTTCCTGGATACTTGACCTGGTACTTGCGGTCGATGATGTACTGGTACTCGTCACCAATGTTACGGCCGGCAGCGTAAAGCGAGTTGAGTGACTGCGTTTGTCGACCTGCGAGCGATTCGCTCAATGTCTTGCGCATCTGGTGGTAAGCGGAATAAGCCGGTTCGTATCGACTGGCAAACACATGTAGCCGGGCGTACTTGCTGGCATTCCCCAGTTGCACCTGGATTTCCTGGTCCCCCACGTTGACGCTTGGGATGTGAAGCAACGCCAGCGGCTGAGTTTCCAGCTGACGATAGCTACCCACCACGTGTTTGCCGACCTGGGCTCCGGCCGTGACACGAAGGGAAATTGACTCGTTGGTCTGCTTCAGCAGCAGGCTGTAGTCGCCCACCGGTAATGGACCCAGCTGCCAGAATCCTTTTTCCAGTCGGATTGATTCAAAGTGATCCCTGGTGAATTGTTTTCCGCGGACCTCGAGCAGGGAAATCTCATCGCGCCGGGGTTCAGCTTGCTGGCCCAGGTAGGGGATTTGAATGGCTTTACCCTGCTTGGCATGGATCAACGAGGGATAGTAACAATGATCGGTTTGCAGGGGCCAGCTGCGAGCTGCGCCATTCAGGTCCTTGGTCGTGATCTTGACGATACCAGGTAAGGGACCCAGCAGGGTGCGGCCACCGGCATTCGATTGCAGCGTCACTGAGACCGGTTGCTTGAAATCACGGTGCTCCAGGATCACTTGAATGGGTCTCTGGGCCTTGGCTTCTCCGGACTTGCCGAGCAGCTCCAGAAGGTAATTCCCGTTGATCTGTGTCAGGTGTACGGTCTGGATCTGTGCGGTGCTATCGATCTCGTTCAGTTGGAAATCCTCCAGGTCCCCCACGTCAACTTTATCCGGGCGGCTCAGCAGCTGGACCTTGGCCTCTAGCTCGAACGAAAGTTTCTTGAGTCGCTGGGGTACCTGGAATTCAAGGACCGATTCCCGATCCTCGAATAACTTGAAATCGGTAACCGTTTTCGTTGTCACGGTTCCTTGCTGGTCAGTCGATTCAATCGTCAGCTGGACGTCTTCCAGGACCGATAGCGAGGTTGGCTGGCCGTTGATTGTCAGGTGGGGGCGCACGACGACCCCGGTCTTGCCGCGCGGTAGCAACGACTCACGATTCACGTGGAACCCGGCCTGGAGCTCGTATTCCTCCGGCAAGTGCGTGAACTGATGCAGTGAACAAATCCTGCCATGGGTCAGGAGGAAAGAGCGGTCGCCGGGCTCATTGGTATAGGGCACCGTGATGTGTCCCTCCTTGTCAGCCTTGTATTCCTTGTTGCCGAGCAGCAGTGCGGCGTCACGGAGATGTTCATTGTTGCCACCCAGTACCGTGAATCTGTGCCCGGCATTCGTGGACTCTATGACGTAACGCAGACGGCCCTTGCGCACCAGTGCCCGACTGCTCTCGCCGTTGCCAATAAAATCGATCACGTAGGTTCCCTGCTGGTTCAGTTCAGGAAACTCGAAGTGGCGGCGGACGCGGCGCAGCGCGGGTTCCTTGTACTCAAACGTGCGTTCCTCGTTGGCGACCAGGCCGTCGAGGTTGATGTCCGTGCTGATCTCGCGACCGTTTTCGCGATAGTAATTAACGCTGTTCAACTCGAAAACCTTGACGATCAGGGTCGAGATATTCTTGATGTCCAGGTCCAGTCGCACCGGCTCCGCAACTCCAAAGTCCTGCTTGTTGGTCGGCACGAAATCAATATCCACGCGTTCCTTTAATGCCTGGTATTGCGCCGGTGGCAACATCGCGTACCATTGCTCCGCGTTGCCCAGGCCGTTGATAATCTTCGTCTCCGCGAACAGGTGCTTCAGAAAAAGATCGTTCAGGTAAGGAAGATACGCCTTGTAGTCTGCTTCATCGACGAAGAAATGTGACAGGTAACTGCGGACCAGCGATTGATCATTTCCAATGGGTGGATGCAGTGTGAGCTTGCTGAAATCAGTTTTGAGGTTCGCCTGGCGACCCCGGTGCATCGGTAACTCGAGCCACTTGCGGTTGATATAACTAACCTGCCGTGGCAGCTTGATGTAATCCATGAAACGCTGCTTGTTGTATTGTCCCTGGGAACGATCCAGCTGTAATTGCTGGTAAAGAACATGTACCTTGAGCGAGTTGTGCACGTCGTTCAAGGTGCTGGTGAAAGCGGCCATCCTCTCCAGGTAGGTCCGCTTCTCGGCCACGTCGTTCTGCCAATCCACATCGGCATGCGGCTGCAGCCGGGCAAGATAGGTTGGCACAAAGTTACTCTGGTTACGTAAGGCGGGTTTCAGTTCCAGGCAAGCATCCAGCTGGGCCGTTAACAGCATCCCGTGAATTGGCAGGCTGCCGAATCCCTTGCTTCCCTTGAAATCCAGGTCAGCCACGATCAGCTGCGAAAGCTGTGCATGATCCGGACGCTTCAGCCGTTGCAGCACCAACCGCCGCTCGGTGGCTGTCAGCTCCATCGCGATCAGCCACTGCAAGGCGCTGTCCTTGAAACCATTCAGCGTGGGACGCGCCGACAGCTCACGCTGAATCAACGCCTCGCGAGAAATTAGCTTGGGATCGAGCTGAACCGGTAGATTGGATTCCGGCTCCAGCTTCGCACGCTGGTGAGCAAACTGGAGCTTGAGATGACGCTTCAGGTAGTCCAGTGACCGGCCAGGATCCCCGGTATACGTTAGCAACGCCTGGCGATGCTGCATCTCCCGGATACGTTGGGAGCTCTTGTGTGCCTTGATCCAGGCAACCAGCATCGCATCCACCTCGTCGTACTTTTCCAGGTTCTGCAGATGCAGGCAGTGGTAATAGTAATAGTCCTCGGTTCCCGGGATCAGTTGATCCAGGGCCACCTGGCGATTGGCCGCCAGGGAGAATTGCTCGATGAAATCGATCGCGTTAGCGGCCGGTTTCCTGCCCGCAGGCTGGGCAGCTACGAAATGGACCGGAAAGCTGACCAGGGTAACCGTGGCAATCATTCCCAGCAGGGACAGGGACCATAACTCAATGCGTTTCATGGCAAAAATACCTCGTTGAGGAAGAAAACCAGCAAAAGATGCCTGGTCAAGTGGGAGATCCAACAGATCGAGCGATGCCCATATCGCCATTAGATGTATTATAGGGTGAAAAGTTCCTGCTCAATCAGGGAAAACCCCGCTTGAGTCCTATTTTTCATCCATCGTGGACAGCGGAACGCCAGCAGCCCGGTGACTCGCCGGTCACCGGCCTGGGCATGACTCGTCTGCCAGTCACGAGGCTTACCGGAGATCTCGCATCAAGCGGTCGATGGCCGAGATGTAACTCTGCTCCGTGTTCTCCTCGGCCAGGCGATCCAGCAGGGAAGCATCACTGTCGTCCGAGGGGTCCTGGTCACCCAGAGGTTGGGCGTCTCGGACCGGTTGCTGGGCCGTGGCTGCCTGTCGCCAGAAATCGTCGTCACCGTCAAAGATCGCATCGACTACCGTCTCCTCGCTGTCGCGTTTCGCTTCATCCTGCCGCGCTACCGGTTGGTTATGCGTGACAACCGGTTGTAGTTGCGGTTGTTCCACCAGGATAACCTGGGCGTCCAGCATGCTTGCCGATGTACCTTCTCCCTCTCCCGATCCCGGAGCTCCGGTATTGGCAGTGGAATTGGCATTGAGATAGTTGATCACCAGCAGCGGATCGATCGGCGCCACGAAGCCGTCCATGTTGACGTCGATGAACGGTGCCACATGCGTGTAACCAGTCAGCCGCTCGCTGCCGTTGGCGTTCAGGTGGTTGATCACCATCAGGGCGTCCAATGGTGTGACATATCCGTCCGCGTTGACATCCAGCGGGTTGGCAAAGTTCGTGTGGCTGTTGCCACCGGGCTCACCGAGTTCCGAGGAACTGTTGGAAATTGGTGGATCAAAGTTACCGACCAGCGGCAGGGCATACTCGTCTCCCATCTGGGCCGAGATGTCATTGCCGAACGGTACCGGGTCAAATTGAACCACGTTCAGTCCGGTCGTGCTGTCCACGACGATGCGGTCCAGGACGCTCGGTCCAATGGAGCCACCGTTCTGGTCGTCTACCACGCCGGAAACCAGGAAGAACCATTCGCTGCCTTCTCGCGGTGCCATGCCCTCACGGTCTGGTACCCACAGTCCCAGGTCATCGAAGCCGTCCTGGTTCATGTCGGCTGCCACGGGTCGCTCACGGACACCGATAAAGCCGAAGCGGAAGGAATGGGTGACCGTGTTGGGCCACGTTGCCGGTACACCGGGGGCACTGTTGGCGACCGCAACCTGGAACGTATCATCGGTCCAGGTTCCCAGGTCATCCACGCCGTCACCGTTGAAGTCACCCACGATCGGGTAGCCTCGCATGCCCGCCACCACGTGCGTGCTGGCATCGTCGAGCAGGAAGTTCTGGTTACGGTCAAAGTGCCAGGTGACTCCGTCAAACAGGGCTACCTCGTCGCCGTTGGCGGTGTTGCCATCGAAGTTACCGGCAACCGGGGTTCCATTGACACCATTCGGATCCGGGATGTTCTGGTTCGGTACCCCATCGTTGTCCGTGTCGATTAACCAGCGGAAACCACCGAAGGGAGCGACCGAGCCGTAAGCGGCAATCTTGTCAAAGCCGTCCGTGCTGCCACCAGGATCAGCAAAGTTACCGGCGAAGATGTCGTCGCTGGTGTAGCCCACCATGTAGGTGATGTCACGGTGTACAAAGTCCGCGTTGTCTGGATCAAATTTGAAGTTACCGTTGGTATCGGTCCAGACGTTGCCGGCCGCCCAGACACCAATTTCCGGTCGCGTGTCGATCGTGAACCGTGCCACGAAGTTTCCGCCCGGTTGCTCATCACCACTCGGCAGACGTGTGGCGACCGGCGTCCCATCAGGCTCGATGGCATCCGATTCCCCGTCCAGGGCGTTGCCAGCCGGATCAACCAGGTTGTCCGAGATCGTCAGCGTGAATCGATCGTCCGGCAGTGGTGCGTCGAAGGTCAACACGATCGATCCCGTGGCCGGGTTCCCCGCGATCGCGTTGGCTGGGCTAAAGACGGCACTCTGGATCGAGATCTTGCCGTTGTAATCACCGACCAGCGAGTAGTTGCCCAGGGTCTCGGCCGGGTTAAAGGAAGCACCCACGGCCAGGGCGTCGTACAGGAAGGCCGCGTCACGGTCCGGCAGGTCCTGGATGTCAATCGTGATACTGTTCACGATCGGTGTCGGTGCCACGGTCGGCTTCAGGCCAAACAGGTTGAAGGCCGGATCGCTCGTGATAAAGACGTCCGTTACCTGTGGGCCCTGGGTATCGATAAAGATGTCGATGTTTTCGGCAGCACTGACGTTACCGGCCAGGTCTTCCGCGGTGACCGAGATTTCCCGGATGCCGTCATGCGGGAAACTGTTGGGTGCAGCCGGATCGTTCAGGTTGTAGTCGTACATTGCCGACCATTGACCCTCGGGGAAGACCTCGTCACCATCCACCGGCAAGGCCGTGGTCAGCTTGAACTCTGCCGGGTTGTCAATCGTGTCGTTGTTGTTGGCATCGACGTACAACCGAACAATCGCATCCGCCTCGGCATCCCCGGTAAATCCAGGTGCCGTGACACTCGTGATGTTGTCCGAAAGCGTGCTCGGAATACCGGCCACGCCCGTGTCGCTCAGTGTGGGATCAATACCAAGGATCGAAACTGGTGGAGCAACCGTGTCGAGCGTTACCTGCAACGCACCCGACAGTTCTCCACGACCGATCACTGCCGGATCGGCTGCATCCCGGACCCAGACCGCAGCACTGATGAAGTTGTTGTGTCCCTCGGCCAGGTCGCCGTTGGTGGCTGTGAATTGCCAGGTGTTGCCACCGGTGAGGAAAGCAAAACCGATCGAGACGCC
>JAYGDH010000305.1:0-9749 GCA_046583055.1 Pirellulaceae bacterium
TCTATTTTTGCCTGCGATCGACCATCGCACCTCTCGTCAAGCAAGCCACGAAAAGCGACCTGGTCACCATCGAAAAAAAGATCGACGAAACCCTTGAACCGCAGAGCATATTGCTGAACGACTGGACGGTGACAGGTAAGACACAGGTGCTCTCCAAGCGTGCCACGGTCAAGAACGTGATTGGTGTCCTGGAAGCCGAGGGGCCACTGGCCCATGAAACGATTATCGTGGGAGCCCACTACGACCACCTGGGCATGGGTGGCCAGGGATCGCTGGCACCCTGGACCAAGGAAATCCACACTGGCGCCGATGACAATGCCAGTGGCACGGCCAGCCTGCTGGAAGCAGCCCACCGTCTTACCCAGGCAGGATTCAAGCCCAAGCGTCGTATCGTGTTCATTGCTTTCACTGGCGAGGAACGGGGGCTCCTTGGCAGTGCGCGCTACGTACGCGAACCCCGTTTTTCTCTCCAAGACACCGTTGCCATGGTGAACATGGACATGGTCGGTCGGCTCACCAAGAACAAACTAATTATCCAGGGAACCCAGACCGCCGACATAATGGAAGGCCTGATCGACAGCCTGAATGAGACCTACGAATTTGACCTCACCAAGAAGCCCGGTGGCATGGGACCCAGTGACCATCAGTCTTTTTATCTCAAGGGAATCCCCGTGCTGCATCTGTTTACGGGATTACATTCGAACTACCACCGCCCCAGCGACGACTTCGATCTGCTGAACCTGGAAGGGATGGACCGCATCACCCGCATGGTGGTCGACATTGTTCAACAAATCAATGACCTCCCCAAGCGTCCCAAGTTTCAAAAATCTGAGACCAAACGGCATGTCACCGGGGGTGGTGGAGATCGTCCATACTTCGGTAGCATTCCGGATTACAGTGACAACGCCGAGGGACTGCCCTTGACCGGTGTCAGCCCAGGAGGCCCCGCCGAAAAAGCTGGCTTCAAGCCCAAGGATATCATCGTCAAGCTTGGAAAATATAAAATCGGTGGTATTGAAGACTTCGATAGCGCGTTGCGTAAATTCAATGGTGGCGACAAGGTTCCAGTCACGGTATTGCGCAACGGCAAACCCAAGATGCTGACGATCACACTCGGCAATCCTCGCTAGCGCCGGCAACGCCGACCACCGCGACCGTCCACTGCTAGCATTTGCTGTCTAGAAACCCGAAGCCACAAAGTGAGTTTCTGGTCTTTACGCACAAACGATTTCTCGGCACAATACCGCCCGCTCGAGTAAACCTCGGTCCTTGAAGCTGAGCAACGTGAGCAACATCGACCCATGGATGCGGTCGGTTCGACTGTAACTTTCCCAACCGGATTTTCTCTGACAGCAAGGAGTGCTGAACGTGAAACGACTGATTTGTCTAGCTGCCTGTATAATACTATTTGGCGGGGTTTTGGCGCCACCAGCCGATGCCCAGGATGCCTCTCGTTACTCGCGTGTTGCCGTGATCGACATCAGCGAGGTTTTTTCGAATCATCAACGATTTAAAGCGATGATGGACGAGATCAAGAAGGACATTGAAGCCTTCGACCAGGAGCTTCGCGGTAAACGCAAAGAGATCAACGATCTGATCACGGAACTTCAGGAATACAAGGCAGGCAGTACGGCTTACGAACAGATGGAAAAGAAGATCGCCAGCGCTCAGGCCGACGTTCAGGTTGCAATGCAACTGAAAAGAAAAAGCATCCTGGGCCGTGAAGCGAAGGTCTACCATCAGGCTTATGGCGAGGTAATGACTCAGGTGAGCAGTTTTGCTCAGCGTCATAACATCGACCTGGTGCTTCGCTTTGACAGCAAGCCTATTGACCCCACGAAACGGGATTCCGTTCTCAAGGGTGTCAATCGGGCAGTCGTGTATCAGCGCAGCATGGATATCACGAAGCTCATCCTGGACAACCTCAATCGTGGCCTGCCGCCGCAAAATATCGGTACCCGGCCCGTGTTACCTTCCAAGCCCGGAACTCGTTAATGGATGACGGTCAGCATTGTCGCTGCTGCTCCCAAAAATAGGAGGGTGGCGCGTCTTGCCTGGCCAGACTGTTTCCACGGATGGAAACCGAGTCACCATCCGTTCCACCTCGAGTTTGGATTACCTGATCGATGGCTACCTCCTTTGACAGTTCGCCTCGCCAGCAGAGTACGCTCGCTGACCGTGTCTCGGTTGCGGGCTACGGCTTCTGGAGCGGACAGGACATACGACTGGAATTCCGGCCAGCTGCGGCCGACACGGGAATCGTGTTTGTTCGCGAGGACCTTCCCGGCAACCCACGCATACCAGCACGGGTTGACCTGCGGGTCGACAGGCCGCGTCGCACCAACCTGGTACAGGACGATACCTCGGTGGAAATGGTAGAACATGTCATGGCTGCCCTCGCGGGTCTCCAGGTAGACAACTGCGAAATCTGGGCCACGGGCGACGAGATGCCAGGTTGCGATGGTTCCAGCCTGCCTTTCGCTGAGGCGATCCAGAGCGTCGGCATCCGCTGGCTAGCGGCCACTCGACCCCGCTACAAGGTTACCAGTGTGGTACGGGTTGGTGATGATGATGCCTGGCTGGAAGCCCGCCCGGCCGCGCAGGGAATGACCGTCGAATACCACCTGGACTACGGTCCAGGCAGTGCCATTACCAGCCAGTCTGTTTGTCAACTGGTCACCAGCGAATCGTTCCTCGAGGCATTGGCGCCGGCCCGCACATTCGTGCTCGAAGACGAGGCCGACCACTTGCGATCCCTGGGATTGGGATTGCGAGTCACCTCCCAGGAGCTGCTCGTTTTTGGACCGCAGGGACCCCTTGAGAACCGGCTTCGTTTTGCCAATGAATGTGCCCGGCACAAGGCGCTTGACATGGTGGGGGACTTCGCACTATGCGGGATAGAACTGGTCGGCCATTTCATTGCTCATCGCAGCGGGCACCAATTGAACGCCACCCTGACCAGGCAGTTACGTGAACTTTACGACACGGAAACATTATCACGGAAAGCTGCGTCGTGAAAACTATTTCCCGAGATTACCATTTCTTGAAACAACGGCCCACTTTTCACACCCTTAGTACCGCATTAACTATTTAGCAACTGAGAGATCATGGCAACTAATATTTCTGATCACGCTGTCGTAGACCCCAGGGCGGAGTTGGGACCAGGCGTTGAAATTGGCCCCTTCTGTGTGGTAGGGCCCGATGTCACGATCGGGTCCGGCACGCGATTATTGAACAATGTTACCCTCACCGGACACCTGACACTGGGTGAACAAAATGAATTGCATCCAGGTGTCGTTATCGGTGCCGCCCCGCAGGACGTCAGTTACCAGGGAGGTGACACACGCGTGGAGATCGGCGACCACAATATTTTCCGTGAAGGGGTCACCGTGAATCGCGCCACCGAGAAAGACGAAGGTCGGACAACCGTGGGAAGCCATTGCTACTTCATGGCCTGCTCTCACATTGCCCATGATTGCCGTGTCGGCAACTGGGTCATCATGGCCAATGCCACACTGCTCGGCGGTCACGTTCATGTCCATGATCGTGCGACGCTGTCCGGTGGTGCCGCCGTCCACCATTTTGCTTCCATTGGTAGCTACAGTTTTGTCAGCGGCCTGAGTCGCGTATTACATGATGTGCCACCCTACATGCTCGTTGACGGCGTACCGGCTCGCCCGCGCTGTATCAATATAGTTGCCTTGAAGCGAAACGATTTTACCTCCGACGATATCCGGGCCCTCTCGGAAGCCCATCGCCTACTGTATCGAGCCAAGGTCGGACTGGACCACGCCCGCGAAATCCTGCGAGCCAACGGAAACCTCGTCCCCGCAGTCAACCACCTGCTTAGTTATGTCCAGACCCAACAGGAAGGGCGACATGGACGCGCACGAGAACGCAGGAGAGCCGCATGACACAGATCAACATTGCCGTTATCGGAGCAGGCCACCTGGGCCGCATTCATACACGCCTATTGGCTGACCAGCCCGCTTACAACATCGTCGGCGTCGTGGATCCTGTATACGAGGCGCGTCAAAAGGTGGCCCAGGACCTCGGCGTCCCGGCTTTCTCTCACATCGACCAACTCGAGGGACACCTGGATGCAGCCATCGTCGCAGCACCCACCCACCTGCACCACGACATTTCCCTCCCATTGTTGCAACAGCGCCTGCACCTGTTCGTTGAAAAACCGATGGCCTCCAACGTCCAGGAAGCCACGGCCATGGTACGGGCAGCCCAGGTCAGTAAGCGAACTCTCCAGGTCGGCCACGTGGAGCGTTTCAACCCGGCCTTTACTGCGGTCCGCGAAAGCCTCCTCGGACCTCGTTACATTGAGGCCGTGCGGTCCAGTGGTTACACCGGCAGATCGACCGACATCGGCGTCGTGCTGGACCTCATGATTCACGACCTGGACCTCGTCCTGAACCTGACACGCAGCCAGCTGATTCGCATCGATGCCATCGGCATGCCGGTGATCGGTCCGCACGAAGACATGGCGCAGGCCCGCTTACAGTTCGCTGATGGCATGGTGGCCAACCTTAGTGCCTCGCGCACCAGTTACGAGGCGCAACGCACCATGCGTGTCTTTACGAGTAACGGATTCGTCTCGCTGGACTTCACGGCCCCCAGTGCCACGCGGGTCACCGCCTCCCCCGAACTGCTCAATGGGGACATCAGCGACGAACAGCAAGAAGATCTTCAACAGGCACTCTTTCGGGAACTAATGCCGCTGGAGGAAATCAAGCTCGAGCCTACCAACGCCATCTTGCTGGAGCAGCAGCAGTTTGCCAGGGCCATTGCCGAAGGCAAGCCCGTTGACGTGCCGGGTTGGCAGGCCCGCAATACGATCGCCGTGGCGGAACAGATCCTGCAACAAATTGCTGCGCACCAGCAACAGATCGGACCCAATCGACCAGCAGATCTCTCGGTACTGAACGCCTTGGCTGACTCCAGTGAACTGCCTGTCCAGGATGCGACCCAAGAACAACCGCCCCGTCGCAAGGCTGGCTGATCTCCGCCACCGCAAGGGCTAGGTCAGGTCGCGATCCTCGAACAGTACCAGCGCCAGCAGCACCGCAATCACGGTGTAGATCAGGCAATAGATGAAGGCCCAGCCCAGGTAAGCCGAGGGCACACCGACACCGGCAGCCACGGCGGCCTGCATGTTGAAGTGATCGAGGTTCGGGAAGACCGTGGCAATCAACTGACCAAAAGACCCCACGATGGGGAAACTTCCCATCGAACTCTGCACGATCATCGGCGTCAAATGTCCGAGGGCATAGATGGACAGACAGATCGTAAAATTCGCCAACAGCGGAAGCCGTGTCGAGATCGCCACGCTGAGCGCGGTGAGCACAAGGGTTTCCATGAAAGCCAACAGCAGTCCGGGCACCACGTGCATCATCTCCTGGAAACAGACCTGCCAGGGAGGCGTAGCGGTGGTATTTTCCTTGGCATCAAAAATCGGTTTGTAAGCAACCACCAGGATAAACACCACCCCCAGCACGATGAACATCAGGGCCACTGTCCACGAAATGCCCACGAATTTACCCAGCACGAAAGATCGTCGCGTCAACGGCTTGGATAACACGGTGAGCGCGGTGCGACCCTCTATTTCTTCCGAGATCGACGTGCTGGCTGCCCACAGCGCCAACAGGATACTCAATACCATGATCAAGGTAAGTCCCGTATCCTTGAGCATCTTGATATCTTCGCCAAAGGTGTTGTAGGGAATCCAGATAAAGAGAATCAGGGCCAGCGCACCGATTCCCAGCAACATCGCGAACAGCGGTTGTGCTACTTCTGACTTGTAGGTCGACAGCGCCACAGCCGAGAGTCGTGGAAACGCCGCGCGTTGGACGATATACAACAGGAAGAGAAATACCAGGCAGCCGGCCGTCCAGGGCACGACCCACACCTGGGGGTAGACGACTGCTGTTCGCACGGTCACCTTGATTTGGGCTGCGGTTGAGCCGGGATTGCCGAAATGCAATTGCTCGATCACGTCACCGCCTTCGGCTCCTGCCAGCAGAGCTACCAGGGGGACTTCAAAATCCTCTTCCGGGAGAATCTCCACGCTCTGCCCAAACGATTCAGCTGATTCGCTATCCCGGGTGACCGTGACCCGTTGGTCCGTACGCACCGACAGCGAGACGATCTCGCTGTACCGGAATGGCACCGGCTTCGCCTGCAAGGGAACGTCCGCTTCCTCGATCTCCGGGCTGCCCTCCAGGGTAAATTCATGGACACTGGTTCCCACGGCATTAAGGCGGCCCAGCGTCTTGAGGATCGCTACCGGATTCTCCGTAGCGAAGAATCCCATGAACCCAAAGCCAACAAGAAAAGTAGCCGAGACCAGGATGGGCCACAGGACTCCCTCGATAATGGCCTGCGGTATTTCCTGTACGGTTCGACGCCAGACCAGCATCAGGAATCCGAAAACTCCCAGCCATAGAGCCAGCAGTGCCGGGACAGCAAGACTGACCAATCGAGCCACTGCCGCCAGCGCGTTACCGTCGTCGCCGCCAACCAGGTTATCCCATTGTTTCACGGCCAGCAGTCCGACCCCAATGGATCCCAGCACCAGCGTCACGACGGTCGACCAACGCAGTGTTCGACCACGATCGTCGCCGATTCTGCCGATCGGCCCCAGGCGTGAAATAACCGCTGCCACTGCCCAGACCACCAGGAACGACAACAGGCCCAGCACGACGCCAACCCCCAGCAACCACAACGGGGTCAACCAGCTGACCAGTTTCTCACTCAACTCCAATAATGCTGCCAGCAACGGTAAATCATTCATGATTCTTATTTGTCTCTCGCGAAATCAGGTTTCCTCTCCGCGGGGCCCAGGAAAGACCTTCCTTCTACGGGGTCCCTAGGGATTGGTTCGTCGAGATAAGTCAGTTAACTGAAATGTTTTACACTCGGACAGAAAAATCCGTGAACTCCCCGATGCTGGGCGCTTCGGACTGCGTCTCCCGCTTGATGCCGACTGCCCGAGCAGCCCGGATTTCCCCTAAAAACCCCTCCACCTCGCTGCGACTCCCCTCCACAATCACTTCCACTCGACCATCAGGCAGGTTCCGAACATATCCTCTGACCGGAAAAGCCTTCGCAATCGTCGAGACTGTATAGCGAAATCCGACACCCTGGACGCGACCTTCATAAAGCACACACCAACGCGGGTCACGACTACTCTGATTCACCTAAGGTTCTCCTTGACTGAGACTTAATAGCATGGAGACGCCTCATCGCCAGCTCCGGTCACTATTATAAACTGCCCCAGACCATAACGCCATGATGACCAATACCCACAGGGGTCGGCGACAGTTGACCTTGACCCGTGCACCGGAATTACCTACCGTCCTTCGACCATGAAATTCGTTGTTGCCCGCAGTCATCTCCTGCTGCTGATCAGTGCGTTGACCATCTCCACTGTTTCGGCACAAGACCTTCTTACCGGACCCACACCGGGCGTACTCGCTTTACGTAATGGCCAGGTGATCTCGGGAAACATTCTTCGCGATGGTGATCGTTACTTGGTCACACTCGGCGAGTCGGCCGAAATCCGTATCCGGGTGGACTCCGTGGAGTTCCATGGCCAGGATCTTCAGCAGCTTTTTCAATTCAAACGCTCCGCACTCGTCCCTGCCGATGACGATGGCCAACTCGACCTGGTGGAATGGTGTCTTCGTCACGGGCTCCTGGCACGGGCTGAACAGTTGCTGCACCCGCGACCACAGCAAGCGCGAGCTCGCTCACGATGGACCGATCTACGGCGACGACTGGACTTTGCAAAACGCCCGATAGCGAGAGCAGTGGTTCCGCTATCACCAGAACCGCTGCCGGATACAAACGCGGAGATGGGCCAACTGCTCAAAGGCATCTCTGGTCTCAACATGCAGGAATTTGCCAGCTTCGTTCAGCCACTGCTGCTTAATACGTGCAGTACCGCCACCTGCCACGGTGCCCAGTCCAAGACCACTTTCAAATTGATTTCACCTCCGCGAGGAAGGGCCATCCCCACCCGTTACACACGTCGCAATTTCTACTCGACCTGGCAAACACTAACACCCCAGCATCCAGACCAGAGCCCCTTGATCAATATCACCACGGCCCCGCACGGCGGAGCACCGGCTATTTTTACTCAACGCGAATGGGATCAATACCAGCGACTTGTCAACTGGGCCCGGAGCACCTCAAGAACCACTGGTTCGCCTGCCCCTCGGGAAATCAATTCTCCCGCAACGATCCTTTCCCAGCCCCGACGAGTGCCACGAGCCTCCACCGACCCGCGTGACCTCGTGGCGAACCCGCTTACCCCGACAACTCCCCTCGACACCCGGCAATCCACTGCTCAACCAGAAAATGAAGTCAGCAACCCCAAGAGGCTTCCGCATAGCGTGGACCCGTTTGATCCAAATCGATTCAATCGCCAGTTTCACGCCGGCCGATTCAAACCGGCCCCGCGTGTGCCAGCGGACGAGCAAGAAGTTACCGCGCCCGCGGAAACCGGGCGGCCAGTTCCTACTCCCCCCCCGGGCCCCGTCACACCACGTCGATTGCCAGTTGGCCCTGCTGCAGCGCGTCCAGGAACTGTCGATTACTCTCCAACAAATCGTCTGCAGCTGCCAATTCTTCCCGGCTGAGCCAGCCGGCCCAGGCGACCTCATCAGGATGGGGCCTCATCTCTGCGGCCGGATTCCAGTCCATTCGCCACCAACTGAGGGCAACATTCCAGGATGTAACACTTTCCCATATCATGACCCGCGCCGGGCAGTCGATTCCCAGTTCCTCGCGGACTTCTCGCTCCACCGCATGTTTTGCCGGTTCATCCGGCCGCGGCGATCCGCCCGGAAAACAGAGTTTCCCCGCGGCAATAACGGCCGGGCCACGCCGGATGGCGAGAAAACGTGAGTCTTCGTAAATCACGGCGACGACCCCATTTGAACGAACATCAACTATGGTGGTATCATGGGATGTCATGGTCAGATAAATCATTCCGGTCAGACTGGCGGCAAACGAAAAAAGCCGTTTCACGGGCCGGATCCGCATTTTCCTGCGTACCAATTCAGGCGATCCTCGGATACAATGGCCTATATCATGCCTGACCGTGAAACACCAGAGCGGATCGTTCTGGCGGTCACCAACGACGCCCGAGGCTAATTCATGTCCAACGCACCACAGAACCCACAATCTCAAACGCCACAACGCCGTGGCAGTCTGAACATGTGGCTCTTCCTGATCATCTTGTTTGCCATCGGCATGTTCTATTTGTCGGCCTTCAATGCTGCTGATCAGATCGGCGAGAGCAGTTTCGAATCGTTTATCAAGGCCAATCGCGTAGCGAGCGTGAAAATCGCCGAGGGTCGGCTGACTGGCAAGTTCAAGAAACCGTCCCCGATACGTCCACCGGTGGCCGGTTCCCGGGCTAACTCCAAGGCTGCCGACGTTTCTTCCGAGACCGGGTCGGACGCCACCAGCAAGAACAAGATACGCTATGGCGAGACCTTCATGGTTTACCTGGCAACCAGCGGAGAATCACTGCCTGAGTTAAAGGCGTTCCTTCGCGAGAACGATGTTAAATTTGAAAGCCTGCCACCGGACAAATCGATGAACATCATCTGGATGTTCTTCCTCCTCTTGCCCGTAGGCATCCTGCTTTTTTTCTGGATCTCCTATCGTCGTTCCCGCGACCAAATGATGGGCGGAGGGTTTCTCTCCGGATTCAGCAAGAGTCCCGCCAA
>JAYGDH010000326.1:0-8570 GCA_046583055.1 Pirellulaceae bacterium
TTTCCAGCAACCAGATTCCCCGCTTGAGGGGATGGGAGTCGGCACCAGCCGAGTTCATGGCCAGCAACCCGGCCTGGGTCAGCAAGCCTCCACGGTCCAGTTTTTCATCGAGTTTCACACGACGGAAATGATTCCCAAGCACCCCATCGATGCCGTAATGGCGTGCGAGCCGCTCGTTCACCATGGTGTAATCGGCATCGATAAAGTTCAAGACGCTTTCGTTCTCCTGCAGGACTTCCTGGAAAAACGCAATCGGTTCCCGTTGCATCGCTTCTTTCAGCCCGGGATCGAACTGGGGATGGATCTTCCGATCCACGCTGAGGAAATCCAGCAATTGCATATCGAGCCATTGCCGTACAAAGTGTTTTGAAAATCGCTGAGAACGGCCGTCAGACAGCAGGCGTTTCACCTGGCCAGCAAGAACGCCTGGATCACTTAAGTTCCCGCTGGCCGCAAGCTTCAACAACTCCGCATCAGGCGTACTGCACCAGAGGAACATCGATAGCCGCGTTGCCAGTTCGTGCCCCGCTATTACTTGCGTCTTGGCTGCTTCCTGAGCCTCTTCCTTGACGTCCGTTCGGACCAGGTAGAGAAGGTTCGGTGACGAGAGGACAGCCGCCAGCACCTCGATGACCGCTTCTTCAAGGCTTTCACACTCGGGACGAATCGCCTTGTAGAGTTTAATTTTCTGGTCCACCTCTGCCCGGGTCACGTCGCGTCGCCAGGCACGTCGCATGAAATTCTCGATAACTTCACGTGCGTAAGTATTCTCATTGGCCTGGTTCTTACTCTCGATAAAAATTCGAGCGTGAGATTTCGGGGGCCAGTCCTCATAAACGGGCGTACTTACCTCAACCGAGTCGATCTGGATAGCACCTTGCGAAACGGAACTGTTCACCAGTCGGATGTATTCGGAAGGACTGGGCAACGCCCCCATTTTTGTAACGTTCCGGACCGAGTTGCGGGGGTAGATCTCTCCGAGGGGAAACTCCCACTGGTAAATTTCGGGAGCACCGTGACTGGCCTTGATGGGCGTGTCGGCGATACTGACTCGCATCCGCGCACGGCCCTCGTTACTGGCCTGCCAGCCGAATTCCAACTGCAAGCTGGGAGTCCCCGTCGCTTCCCCTGGTGCCCGGGAAGCACGGACGCGAACTCGCATCGTTCCCTCATCCGGAATCCGATCTCCTAGTTCAACAATCAGGTTCTGGCCCCTGGGAAGAATGGCAACGTGATCAAAAGAATCCGGCATCGCGGGCAGTACATCGGTCGGTGCAAAAGCATATTTGGCACCAGAGTATGCCCAACCTGCCCGCGCAGTACGTCCGGTCGACAGTTCCCTGTAGTAGGTATTGTTATGGGGCTTCTTGAAGCTGGCCTCCAGTTGATCAACTTCTCTTTTCTGCCTGGCCGGATCGTCCTTGAATTTCTCCTTGAGCTTGTTGACCTGCTCAACCTGCTTGGGCCATTCCCTGGCAATCGCGTCCTTCATGTTCACGCTCCAGTGGAGAACGGGAGGACGCTCGCCGCCAGCGGTCGCCCGCAGCAGCGCCTTGCGAGCGAGACGGCGATACATCTCGAACTGAACGACGGTCATATGCAGTATTTCAGAGCTGTTTTGAAAGCCGTCATCGGAAGTTGCTTCCGGAGGCAGGTCCCTGGCAAAGTCATAGGGAAGCCCCAGCAAGTCCTGCAGGGCGTAGTTGTACTCGTAACGGGTCATGCGGCGGAAAGAAGAATGCCCCTGTTGCCGCCGGCGCACCTGCGAGGCTGTTTGAATCTCCGTGGAAAGCCACTCGATAATCTTACTGCGATCGGCATCGGCCAGCTTGACCCTGGCATCCTCGGGAGGCATCTCGCCATTGCTCAAGGCATTAAAGACTTCCAGCCACCATTTCACGTCCTTACCGTGAAGAAGATCGGGATCCAGGGTGTCGATGCGAAACTTACCTTCCTGCTTCCCGTAGCCATGACATCGCGAGCAGGTCTTTCTCAAGACGGGCGCTATCTGCTCGCGAAATTCCGCCAGCCGAGGCTGGGGTGCTTTCGAGTCTGTTGACTTGCGGTCCGCAGGCTTGTCCTCGGCCAGGGCAAAGATTGATCCCAACGTAGCGAGGAAAAGCAGCACCGATAATTGGAGTTTTATCTTCTCCATGAATCAATCAGCTTTCTCCAATAGTTCGGTCATGGATCAACCGAGAATGCTACGGATCCGAAAACTAGGCCAGGACTTCCGACATCTCTCCAGTACTGTCAGCGAACGAATCGGCCTTCACGCCCATTCGTTTTTGCACGGTGACAAACAGGTTCGACAGTGGCACGTCCTTGTCAAACGTGAGGTATTGCCCATGCTTATATCCCATGCTCTTACCACCAGCAAGGATCAGCGGATAGTTCGTATTATTATGAGTCTTGCTGTTGCTGCTACCATAAAACAGGCAGGTGTTATCCAGCACCGAGCCATTGCCCTCTTCCATATCGCCAAGTCGCTTCATCAAGTAGGCCAGGCATGATGCCTGGTAGCGATCCCACTTGCCCTTGTTTTCCGCACCTGCCCCCTTGCCAGCACCATGGGCCAAACCATGGGCATCTTTATTAAAGCCCAGCAGGGAAGGAAACTTGTTAGCAATCGAGATGGCCCCATGCATGCTTGCCAGTTGGTACGTAACGAACCGGGTAGAATCCGTCTGGAAGGCCAGCGCGATCAAGTCCAGCATGGTATGAATCGGCTTGTCCGGGGTTTCGTTATCAGCATCCAGGCTGAGACCTTCGGCATTCGCCTTGGGTCGCGGCACCTTGAGCCAGCGCGCGGAACGCTCAACATCCCGCTCGATTTCACGGACGGAAGTCAGGTACTGGTCCAGCTTGCCCTGGTCGACCTTGCCCAGCTTGCGTTGCAGGCTCTTGGCCTCGTCGAGAAGCAGGTCGAGGTGGCTGCCCGTGCGCGTGAGACCTTTTCTCTGGGCGTCGATGGAGTCTCCGTTAAGTCCAAACAATCGTTCGAAAACAATGGCCGGACGGTTGAAGGATGGGATCGGTTGTCCGGTCCGAGAGTAAGAAAGCGTGTTAGCTCGCGTGGGCATGCCGGTCCCGCCATCCGACGAGAGCGTCAAACTGGCAAAGCGGGTACTATCACCCAACTTGTGCGTGCGGGCCATGAACTGGTCCAGGGAAATTGAATTCTTTAAACCCGTGGTGGCAAGACTCAGTTCTTCACCTGTGAGGAAGGTATCTCCGCTATCGTGACCGCCAATTCGGCGAACCTTGGGATGGGAAAGCCCTCCCAGGATCGTGACCTGGTCACGAAAGGGCTCCAATACCTCAAGCGATTTGTTGAAAGTGAAATCTGTGCCGGTACCCCTGGGAAACCAGTTCCATTGACCGTATTCCCCCTCTTGCTTGGGCAAGCTTACACCGTAGGGAAAATAGATGGAACAGAATCGACGCGGAGGCGATTTTTCCTGTGGACCCGCAAAGGACTCCATCCAGGGCAAGGCCAGCGAGATGCCGGCTGCCTTGAGCATGGTCCTGCGTTTCATTTGGATAGCCTTTTGATTCATAATCGCATCCTTCTCACTATATCTTTATCGATCTGTTCTGGTGGTCATTATCGCGACAAAAACAGCTCGCTCATGACAATATTTTTCATCAAACCGGGAAGTCGATAATCATCCTTAGCAAATTGTACACTTAATTCCTCGACCAGTGGGTCATCGCCCAGTTCCAGGGAGCGCCCCAGGGCATAGATAAGCATTTTTGAGACCAATGCCTTAGCGAATTGGTCACGCCTCTGGTTGAGTAAATACTTCTGCAAGTCAGCCAAACCCGAGACCCGGTGATTGCCCGGCAGCACCGTTTCCGTGGAAACAGGCTTTTTCAACCGAGCGGTTTTTTCTCGCAGCAGCCCGATCGCATCATACCCCTCGAGAGCAATTCCCCACGGATCGATACTGCGATGGCAATCGGCACAGGCTTCTTTTTCTCGATGCAGGACGAGTTGCTCCCGGATAGAGAGCTTTTCGAAATTCGGCACGCTTGCTGCCAGGGCCGGGACATCGGGTGGCGGGGGATTGGGGGGGTCATGCAGGAGGTGTTCCCGAATCCAGACGGCTCGCTTGATCGGGTGAGAATCCGCTCCGTCCGATCCAGCAAGATGGGTGGAGGCATGCCCCAGGAGACCACCGGGGCGCCGCGTACCCTTCAGCGATACGCGCTCGAATCGCTGCGATCGTGGCCCACTCAACCCGTAGTGTTTCGCCAGGACTGCATTCAGCATGGTGAAATCAGCATCAAGAAACTGAAGTGCCGAGGAGTTACTGTGCAGGATCTCTTTGAAGAAGGCCAGCGTCTCGCCGACCATGGCAGGCTTTAACTGGTTATCAAACTTCTTGTAGTACTGGGGATTGATAGCAACTCGATCGACACCCTCAAGGTCCAGCCACTGCATGCAGAACTGCTCGGCGAATCGATCGGATTTTTCGTCGGCAAACATCCGATCAATTTGTTTTCTTAGCTCCGACGGTTCCAGAAGACGGCCCGCATCAGCCAGGGAAGAGAGTTCCTCATCAGGCAGGGAACTCCAGAGAAAATACGAAAGTCGCGTCGCCAATTCATGGTCAGAAAGCGGCCGCGTCTTGCTGGCCAGGTGGGGCTCGCTCAGGAAAACGAAATTCGCAGAGGCCAGGGCAGCAGCAAGCGTTTCCTTGAGGGCGAAAATCTCGGTCTCTTCCTCTTGCCGGATCCCCATGAAATGTGCCGTCCACTGCTCGAGTTCCGCCGCGCTCACCGGTCTGCGCCAGGCACGCCGCAGGAATTGCTTCAGGACACGCCTCACTGACGCGCGCGATTGCAGATCCTCTTCTCCAGGAACGATGTTGCGGTGTGAAGCGGGAGGCCAGCAGGCATGGTCGTGCCTTACGATCTCTACGGAATCGATAATAATGCGAGGAAAGTCGGGATCCTCTGGATATTCCTGGACTTTCCTTTTCCTGGTTTTTCCATTCTTTTTCTCCTCGATGACCTTGCTGACAGGCTTGGTGGGCGGCTTGCCGTCAATCAAGGCATTCTGCAGAGTGATGACACCATTCAACTTTTCCGTTGGCACATGAGCTTCCGGAAGGGGGAAAAACTCCGGGCGACCGGGAATTTCATAATACTCCGGGGTCGTGGAGGTGATGGCAATTTCACCCGCATCCCCCATGATGTTCAGGGTCAATCCTGAAACGAAATAACCATATCGAGCAAAGAGGACAGGAGCGGGTTGCCCAGGTTTACGGTCCGTGTGTGCTTTGATCCGTATCGTGAAAACGTCCGTCCGTGGTAAATCCTTGAACGATCCATGCCAGAAGTTAACCCGGCCCAGCCGCTCAGAAGAGTTTCCCATGAAACGCCTGCTCCCCGGTCCCTTTACTTTCCCCTTGCTCCTCTCGATCCTGGTAACACTGCGCTCCTGTTGGTCACCTTCGACCAGGACAAAGTCCATGGCTTTACGGGCGACCTTGAGGTAGTTCTCGATTTGCAGAGCAGAGGTCTCCAGGGAGGTGCCATTGTTGCGAAAGCCATCGGCAGACCTCGCATCCGCAGGAAGCTCCTCGCTGTAATCCAGCTTGACCCCCAGCAGGTCACTCATGGTGTATTGATACTCGGCCCGGTTGAGTCGCCGCATCACCACCTGCCCGACCGAGCCTTTCCTGGCACGTGCGGCGAGTCGCAATTGCTCGGTCAGCCAGCCAACGAGCTGGCGGCGTTGCTCAACCGACAATTGGGGCTCATCCTCCGGCGGCATTTCGCCGCGATTGAGCTTGTTCAGGGTATCGTGCCAGGTTTCAGTCGATTTCCCTTTCACCAGGTCGAAATCCAGTTGATCCAACCGGATGTCCCCCTTTTGTTTCTGCGCACCGTGGCAACGATAGCAATAGGTCTTGAGCAGTGACTGAATGCTCTCCCTGGAAACCGTTTCGCCATCCGCTGCCCAGGCGAGGGATGGCAACAGGCACTCAGCTAACGCGATCGCGGCAACAATCAAGTGGAGCAAATGTTTCATGGTAGATTGGATCTTCACGATTGATGCTTATTCACTCTTTGTTTTGGCCCCGTTACTTCACCCACGAATCGAGGGTTTCAAGCAACTCACGTACCCTTTCGAGTGCCATCTTCGGCAGGTCGTTCTTCTCTATCCACCTTAATCCAGGGGATCGAGTTCAGTCTTGTTCCCCCTAGTATAATGAACACGCTTTCTGACGTCCATCAAGATCTCCTGGCAGGCCCGGTTCCATGCCTGTGCTGAGAAGAATCGGTGCAACCGGGCTCATCTAAAAAAACAAGAATTCATTTTTCGGGCTGCACCGCTCGCTGCGTCTTCAACCAGCCAACCAGGTCGACCAGTTCACGCGGCAAAAGTACCGCGTCAATGCCCACCGGCATCAGGGAAACCTTCGACCGCTTGCGAAACTCGATGCTCTCCTTGGCAAGCGTCTTTTGCAACCCACCGGGAATCCGCAAGGTCAACGACTCTTTCGTTTCGGTAGTGACAAAACCTGTGTGCAAAACGCCTTGCTCGGTCAGGACACTCACACCCTCGTAACCCAGGCTAATCGTTTCGCTCGGCTTCAGGATAGCCAGGAACAGTTGCCTGGGAGTGAGCCGGGTACCAATGGCGGAGAGGGCCGGGCCAAAATCCTGACCCTGGGCACCAATCTTGTGGCATTTGATACAACCACCTTTTTGAAAGGCAGCGAACCCCTTGGTGCTATCGGGCAGAGTGGCCAGCAATTTTTTCAGTGGCCAGCGACCTTCGACAGGAACCAGCAGGTCGGATTTTCTTGCGGCATACATCCGGGTATTGGGCCCCGGGGAAAGGGTCAGCGCCCGGATGGCAGGAGCCAGGAACTCTTTTGGCAACCTGTTGTTTTCAACGAGTCCCATCAGTTCCCGGGCTGGAGTCGAACTCTGTCCCATCGAGGCGATGGCAAGCAAGCGAGTCGCCTCGGGCTGGGATTCGTTGGTTACCACGCCGGTCAGGTAGTTTTTCGAGTGCTGGTTGTCGACGTAACCGAGTGCCTTGATGAAAGGCGTTGCTCGATTCGGATCGGCAAGTGCCTTCCAGATCGGATCCCATTGTTGAAACGCGATGATCTGACCGACCGCTCGGATGCCCGCTTCCTTTTCAGGCGCACTCTCCACCATGTCCATTAAATGACCGACCAGGTCCCGTCGATTGAATCGCGCTACCAGGTCCACGAAGGTCACCGTGCCTTTGCTACTGAGCATCACGGAACCGGCCTGCGCGGAGATGTCGGGATGGGCCTTCAGCAACTTCGGATCGGCACGTTGAAATGCCTCGAGCCACACGACTGGATTGCGTTTCGGGTCGGACATGAGCAGCGCGGCCAGTGCGGACTGCCTGGACTGTCCGTCGTGGAAATCGAGTGCGCGCAGCAGGCGAGGGTGCTCTGTCGCGGGAACGTCGGAATCCAGCAGTAACTCGGCAAGCAACATCGCGGCCTCGGGAGCACGTGAACGCCAGACGACATCACGGTTGCCGGCCGTCTTCCATTGCTTCCCCACTCGCTTCTGCCAGGCGTTCAGGCAGGCGGTCTCTTTACCAACTTCACCGATGCCGAGCGATTCCAGGTACCAGCGATCTTTTCCGTCATGCTGTTGGGCCAGTTCCACCCACAGCTCAACGGCTTCAGGAGAATCCAGCCGATGCAAGGAAACGGCACATTCGCGTCGCACCAGGGCCGAGTCGTCACGCACCAGTCGTCGCACGATCGGTTCCACCGGCAAACGATGCCGTCGCGTAATGCGCAGGGCAAGAGCACGCACGTCTGCCGATTGATCTCGTAAAGCCATCTCGATCGCCTGGGCCGTGCCTTCTTTGAAAGCGGCCAACAGCCAGAGGGCGCGCGCACGAAATCGAGGGTTTGAATCGCCTGCCATCGCTTCCAGGAAAGGACGAGCACGATCCTGCATACCGATCAGGGCAGTCCAGGCCCTGTAACGCGCGGACAGGTTCGGACTCCGCAGCGCTTGCACGGCGCCCGCGGGCGTTTGGTAATCGTAAACAGCGACCGTGTAGGCATGTCCGGGAGGAGCCACACGAAAGATACGACCCGCGTCGTTGAGCGTACGATGACAGCAATCAACCGGATCAAACCAGTCGGCAATGAACAGGGAACCATCCGGTGCCACGGAAACGTCCGAAGGACGGTAGTCCCGATCCACGTCATTGCGAGCCAGCTCCATGATCCGGGCGGAATAGCCTGCCCCAACTTGCTTTGTCGGAAACGCCCATACCATGTTACGACCGGGTTCGGCATGAATCATCTGCCCACGAAACGGCTCCGGCAACAAATCGCCTTCGTAAACCAGCATACCAGTGGGCGCACCTGAGCCGGTGATCAGCAGGTTGGGCACGACGCCAGGATCGTTCTGGTGCCACATTTGACGTTGCATGGTAGCTTCCATGTTGGTCCGCCTGGCTCCGTAAGCGGCACCCGTTTTCTCGTCTCGATAACCGAAGTTACCGTGCTCCATGACAAAATTCACGCGGCAGGAACTCGACCCGT
>JAYGDH010000405.1:0-5704 GCA_046583055.1 Pirellulaceae bacterium
AATTGACCCATAAACTACCATTAATCTATTCAAAATCCGGGATTTTTCAACGTTAATTCACAGCATCAGACAGCGACTTTACCAGGAAAACACGACCAGCAAAGCTCATTTGATCCGTTTCGACCGATTATCCGTCCCTGAAAGGGAGAAAGCATGAAAACCTCTCCCTCCGCCAAGTCTGCTAGCGGGCATTGCCCGGGGCCTGGCAGTATCGAACTTCAGCCCAAAACCAGGGGATTTTCGTTTTCTCAACAGGCTTTGACTGGCTGGCCCTATTTGGCCCGCATCAGCTTAATGATCCGGCCCGCCACGTTCCAGTCTTGAACATAGAGGTTACCCGCCTTATCCCAGTAAGAACCGTGAGTGCCGTTGAAGATCCCCTCGATCCACTTATCCTGGGGCACATTAAACACCACTCGAGGCTTAGAATTCTCGCGGTCTCCCAGGACTGAAACGATCTTATTACTCTTGTCGAGAATCACGACTCGGCCTTGCAAGTCCGGAACGGCAACGTAGTCTCCCTGGACGGCAGCGGACGTGGGCATACCCAGTCCCGTGATGACAACCGAAATAAACTCACCCTCGAGACTATAGTGTAAAAGTCGCCCCTTGGGTTTGTGGTTGCGATCACAAACCAGCAGGCGAGCAGGATTGTAACGAGGATCGAGCGTCATCCCGTGGGCCGTATTGAACTGCTTGAGTTCATTTCCCTTTTGCCCGAAGTGCATCAGGTACTTGCCGGTCTTGTCGAACTTAAAGATATGGTTACTTGCATAACCGTCGGACAGGAAAATATCACCGTTGGCCGCGACGGTAATGGCGGTTGGATTGAACTTCTTTAGCTTCAATCCCGACTCTTCCGGGAAGGGGAGTTTCAAAACGATTTTACCACTGTGGGCATCGAACTTGATTCCCTCAGCATTGGCGTTACGTGCTGCATAAATAAATTCGCCATCCGCTTCTGTGCGGATTTCCATGTCATGTATATTTGAATACTTGGGACCAAGGTATTCCTGGATCACTTTGCCATCCGGCGAAAACACCACAACTCCCTTATTGGCACTGGTGTAGATATTGCCCTTGCTATCGACAACAACACCACCGTGTGTGGGACCCAAGGCAGATTTTCCATCCGGGCGAAGTCCCCATTCTGGTACCGTGTCGAAGGTCATTAGTCCACTGCCCGTCCGCACCGGTTTAACAGTCTCTGCCGCCAGGAGGGGTAGCGTAATGCCCAGTACGAGCGTGATGGCGAGGTACATCGAACGGTTTTTCATGATTGGAACTCCTGGTCGTTTTCGAAAAGTCTGGATGATCGAAGTCATGTAGCTGTCGGTATTAGAGCCTGCAAAAGACCCGGCCAGCAAGAGGGGGCAATGACTCTCTGGGTCCCAGCCGGGAATTACTGTTAAAACGGCCAGTCGCCTGCGGGTTGGTAACGTGGATTTTACTGGACCCCCAATAGAAGGAGCAGAAAGATGTCACGCGAAAGAATCCTGAACCTGTCCGGACGAATTGCAGTTGGCCTGATCGTGGCCCTGCTGGCCATCGTGGTTATGCTGATCTGGAGCTCACCCACGGCCATGGCCACGAGGATCCTGGGTCACCTGCTGGAAACCACCGCTACCTGCCTGGTGGCCGCGATCATGATCTACCTGTACACGCGGGACATGATCCTCAGTGAAAAAAACAGGACGCTCAGTTGCGTGGCCTATGCGAGCTATCATGTGACCGTGGTTTCGATCATCGTCTGCTCGCTGGCTACTCTGCCGCTGTTCTGGAAGGTCTTTGTCGACGAGCCGCTGTTCTGGAAAAGTATCGGCACGTCATTCTCCATACTGGTTGCCTCGCTCGCGATCGGCAGACTGAGTGGAATCTCACCCCACCGTAAAGGATTGAAGGCCCTGAAGTTCTAGGTTCCAGGAAACCTGGTTCGCTGGCTGAGGACCATGACTTCTAACGCCCTGCTTTTGAGCAGGGCGTTTCGCGTTTACTTGAGGACCTTGATCTGGAGATTCTTGAAGTGGACAATCATTCCCGGGTCATGTAACTGAAGCTGGATCATGCCTTTTTCCAGTCGGCGCTCTCGGGGCAGATGCTCAATGAATTCCGACGAGGGTTTGCCGTTAATCGAGAAGGCAAAGCGGTTTCCCTTGACCAACACGTGCACGTCGTTCCAGCCACCCTTGTGGATGTCATCGAGTGTCACGGCCCCCTCGATCCTGGTGACCGTCGGCTTGTCATTTTTATCGATGACGAGTCGATCGCCTCGGAAACAGGCGTGTTCTCGCCGACCGGGCGTATGGAAATCCCAGGCTCCCAGGACTTGCTTGCCAATCCCGACATGACCGAAGTCGACGTGATAGCCCTGGAACAGGCGTTTGCCCGTCTTGTCAGGGATAGCCCGAAGATTGATCCCGCTGTTTCCCTTGCCAGGAAAGCGGTAACTCAGCTTCATTTCAAAATCGGCGATTTCACGGTTGTCGAAAACCAGGTAACTGCGGCCCTTGTCCCCGTCACCCACGATCATTCCTTTCTCCACGGTCCAGGCGTGACTGGCCTTGGTGGGCATCACCGACCATCCCTGGAGGGTCTTGCCATCGAACATGGAAGCAAAACCAGGTGCGGTTTTCGGTTCGGCGGCAGAGATGCCGGTTGCGATCAGCGTGAGCGTTAAAACAGCAGCCCACCGCAGCAGGAATGAGGAGCGATTCATTTGATTTTTCCTAGTTCTGAAAGGTAGCGAATAAGATCCAGTAACTGGGGACGTGATAACAATGCCGGGAGACCCCGAGGCATGACACTGCCAGTAACGTGCTTCTCGTCGATCTGGTCCTGTTTAATCGTGATTGTCTTTTGCATTGCCAGGTCCTCGAGTACCAGGTCACCAGACTGGTCGCTCTCCTTGGTGCGTCGCTGGTAACCCTGGTGAATCTTGCCGTCATCGGTGATGACCCGCACCAGGGAGTATCCTTCCTTGACCTGGCGATTAGGCCAGAGCAATTCCTCGACGATACGATCGGCGGAGAGCGTGGTGCCGATGGCAGTCAGGTCAGGCCCTGCGCGACCACCGTTGCCACCCACCTTGTGGCAGGAAGCACAGGCAATGGTCTTGAAGAGTATGCGTCCGCGTCTAGCCTGGCCCGCCTGTTGCGCTTCCTTGACCAGTTGTTGCACGTAGGCCTTGTTGTAATCAGGGGTCCGGTGTGCCGTACCGATGGCCTGGTTCAGGACGACCATGAGTACCTGGTCAGAACGACCCGTGGAGAAGAGCGCCGCCAGGAGTTTCCTGGCGGCAGCCGGATCGAGCTGGCGCGATTGCAGGGCAGCAGCCAATGCCTCGGCGCCTCCGGTTCGATCCAGGAACGCGGTTAACATGCTTTGTGACCCTGCTGGTTTCAAGTTGCTCGTGGCAAACAGGGCGGCAGCCTGTCCAGCTGCTGTTGCCATGTCGAGGGCAGCCAGTGACTTGACGGCTGTGGCTCTCAGGGCGAGCGACTGGGACGGCATTGCCGAGTTCAGCAGCAGCTGGCGACTGCCTGGCAGCTTGAGTTCGACCATGGCGGTGAAGGCAGCAGCTCGTACCGGGATGGGTAACATGGCGTTACGAGCCGCTTTGGAAACCGCGTTTGCTGCCTGTGCGACTTTCCAGGTGCCGGCCAGCGAGAGGGCCTGGATCTGGAGTTCAGGATGCGACTGCAGGATCAGGGGTGTCAGGGCAGCCCCGAGATCGCCTTCCGGGCGCACGTCACGAAAACGAGTGCCTGCCAGCAGGCTGCCCAACGCCTGGGCATGGGCGTCCATATCGTAACGACCTGCCCGAAGGAACTGCTCGGAGTCGAGGCCGTAGGCTTTCAATTCACCTGGTCCACCGACGGCCAGGATCGTGGCGATGGCGGCGGAACGGGTCGGTGGCTTGAGGTCGGGAGTCTCAAGTAGTTTCTTGAGGCTCGCCAGGACATCCCGTCCCCCGGTTTCGTTCAGCACGGCGGCCAGGTGATGCGGGCGAGCAAAGGACACGGTGCCCTGCTTAAAAGCCGGCAGCCAGTGAGGTTGCAGGTGATGGACTGCTTGCTTGAAGGCGTACTGTATCCAGGAATCCAGCGGCTGGTCCACCACCCGGGCAGCGATCTCAATAGACCGTGGTGAATCGATCGCAGCGCAGGCCATGACCGCTTCCATGCGTACACGAGGATGTTCATCCCTGATGCTTTGCGCGAGTAGGTCTAGCGGTTGCTCGAGTCGATCGTGCCAACGCCCCACGATGCGAGCGGCGTAGGCCCGTGCCCGTGGATCCTGGGCTTGCAGGAGTCGGGCCAGGAGACCAGGTCGGACGACTTCCAGGGTCGCGTAAGTGCCGAGGGCTTCATACAGGTGATGTTCATAACGTGGAAGCTTGGGATCCAGGCCCTGGATCCAGGCATCGAGGGCCTCGGTGACGGTTGCGGTGTCACGCGCGCTGCAGGCACGCTTGGCCTGGTAGCGCGTCCAGTGTTCAGGGGATTTGAGAGCTTCCAGGACTTGTTCAAGCGGTGCCTGCGTTAGGTCTGGTGGGGTGGTGTTGGGTTTAGTGGTCGAGATGCGCCAGATGCGTCCGTGGGCCTTGTCGCGATCCGGATGGCGATAGGCATCGTCCTGGTGACAGGTGATGGGATTGTACCAATCCACCACGTAGACAGCGCCGTCCGGCCCGACCTTAACGTCGACGGGCCGAAAGTTGCGGTGTCGTGATTCCAGCAGGGGATCTTTCCAAGTCAGGGAGAATCCAGCACCGTCCTCTTTCACGGAAAATCGCTTGATCCGGTTCGACTTGAAGTCGCCGACGACAAAGTCGCCGTGCATCGATGCGGGCAGGTGCCGCCCATCCAGGTAGCCGATGCCGCAATAACCACCTGGCTGACCAATGGTTTTTAGTCTCAGGCGATGTGTACTGGGGATCTGGCCTGGTGAGAGGTAGGTGACGCCACCGGCGCCGTCGACGCTAAAAACCTGTCCCCAGGCATCAAAGGCGACTCCCCAGGGATTACCGGGCCCCATGAAGTCATCGAGCAGCGGATGCAACTGCAGGCGTCGAGGTCGAAACCGGTAGAATCCTGCCTGGAACAGGTTGCTGGCACCCCAGGGAGTTTCAACACGTGATTCACAGCCATCTCCCTGGCCGAAATAGAGTTCTCCCGCAGGGCTCCAGATAAAGGAATTGATCGTCTGGTGAGAATCGCCGTTACCAAAGCCACCCAGCAGTACACGTCGTTGATCCGCCCGGCCATCGTGGTTGGTGTCCTTGAGGAACAGGATCTCCGTGTTCTGGCCAACATAAACACCACCGTCACCCCACTCCAGGCCGGTGGGAATGTTTAGCCCCTCGGCAAAGACACGCGACTGATCGGCCTGGCCATCCTGGTTGCGATCCTCCAGGACAATGATCTTGTCGTTGGGCACGTCACCGGGAAACACGTGGGGGTAAGTCGTGGTAACAGTCACGTACATCCTCCCCGCCGGATCCCACCTCAGCGAGAGAGGCGATGTCAGGCCCTCACGCTCGGAAGCGAACAGGTTAACCTGGAAACCTTCGGGTACCTTGAAGGAAGCCAATTCCTTCTTGATATCGGCGTCGTCAACGCCATGCAGGATCTCGGGCTGGGGACGAGCATGGCCGGGATCCTGGCCGCCACGGGCAACCTGCCAGACGCGTTCTTCGGCTTGC
>JAYGDH010000470.1:0-9779 GCA_046583055.1 Pirellulaceae bacterium
ACTGACCATGCTACGGCCGTAAGAAGGCATGGCTCAGGAAAACATACAGTTCTGAAGAAAAATCCTCCGCATGACAATCGAAATCAACCAACTCGCAGCGCAACAGCTATGTGATCGTGATGCGGGTACCCCGGGGACCATCTTTGCCGAGCCAATCTCGCTCACCAGCGAACAGGCCTATGCCGTCGCCAGCGAGGTCAGTCGACTGCGGGCAGCGCGGGGAGAAACAATCATCGGCTACAAGGTTGGCTGCACGTCACCAGGAATCCAGCAGCAGCTCGGCATCAACGATCCCGTCTTCGGCTACCTCTTTGCAAGCGAATCCTGGCCGTCGGGAACGAGTCTCTCGCCCCAGCAGTTTTCCGAACTGGCCATCGAAGGGGAACTGGCCGTCCGCCTGGCCACGGATCTGCCAGCCGCCAAGATCTCCCTGGCAGAATTGACCGCCGCAGTGGCAGCGGTATTTCCTGTCATCGAACTGCATAACTTCGTTTTTCGAGGCAGCCAGCCCTCCGCCCCAGAATTGATCGCCAACAACGCCATCCATGCCGGCTATCTCTATCCAGCCAGCCCCCACCCCCAGCAAACCCTCGAGTTCGATCCCGGAACGCTCCGGATCGAGGTTGACCATCAAGAGCTGGCAACCGTTGCTGGCGGGGAACTAACGGCCACGGTGGTCGCATCCTTGCGGTGGCTTTCGCAGGAGTTGGAACGGACCGGCAGCGGCCTGAAAGCGGGTCAGACCGTCCTTTGCGGGTCGGTCGCGGACTTGCTGCCGGTCACTGGCAACTGTCAAGTCACCGTCACCAGCGAGCACCTGGGATCAGTCGAGTGTACAATCGATGATAATGCCCCTTTGCAGATGGAGAGAACATCGACATGAAACGGAGTCCCAGGGTTGGCGAGACGGGTGAATTGTCCTTTGTCGTCACCGAGCAGCATGCCATCGACTTTGCCGACAACCAGATGCCGGCAGTCCTCTCCACCCCCTGGCTGATCTGGTTTCTCGAACATGCGGCCCGTGAAGCGATGCTACCGTTACTGGACGAGGGTGAAAGCACGGTCGGTGTGCACGTCGATGTCGAGCACCTGGCACCGACGCCGCTGGGTATGCAAGTCACCTGCACGGCCCGTGTCATCAACGCCGACGGTTCACTAGTCACGATGCAGTTCGAAGCCCATGACCCGCAGGAACGGATCGCGCGCGGGATTCACAAACTGCGGGTTATTCGCTGCGACCGCTTTGCCAAGCGTGTGCAGGCGAAAACGGGGCAATAACTGAACCCCAGAAATTAGGTCTGCGACACTACCCAGAGACTTGTGCTAAACCCGTTTTCGGGGCGATAAATAACGGCTGCTGAAACGACAGGGAAACTGGCAAGGAGAAAATATGACGAAACGAATTCTGGTCTTACTGCTGCTGTTGCTGATGACAGGATGCGGGGCGGGCGAACCGAACGCAGAGAACGAACCGAGTGGAGAGCAGCCAGCGGCTGCGCAAAGTGAACAGCAAAAGGCACTCGCTGCCCCTTCAACATTTAGCACATCAGTCGGGCTCGATGATGATGGCAATGTAGTTTCTCTTCATTTCGACAGCGACAATCTCAGCGATGCTGATCTTGTGCACCTCAAGAGCATGACGAAACTGGAAATACTTGGCCTCGACTTTGGCGCAATCACGGACGCGGGCCTGGTGCATCTGGCGGGACTAACCAATCTCAAGAAAATTGCCTTCTATGCCACCGACGTCACCGGCACTGGTTTCGGTCACCTGAAAGCCCTGACCAAGCTCGAGGAGCTTGGTGGGAGCAGTATCACCGATGATGGATTGGCAAATCTAAAGGGGATGACAAGCCTTATATTTCTTGACCTCAGGATCTCCCCAATCACCGACGCTGGCCTGGCACATCTGCATGGATTAACTAATCTTCGAAGCGTCAGACTCGGTGGCAGCGAAGTGGACACTAAGTTCACGAAGGAGGCGATCGCTGAGCTGAAGAAGGCGATTCCCAATTGCACCATCGTTCGCAACTAGAACTACCCTCCACCCTTTGACTACTTCGCCCGCAGCAGGGGCCCGGAAGAATCGAGCGTCCGGGACAACCGCTGCTCAGATCCCTGCTTGGCGTCATTACCGAGCCGAGCGGTCATCTCTGCCACCAGGCGGTTGATCTGCTTGACAACGTCCGGATGGCTGGCAGCCACGTCGGTCGTCTCGCGCAGATCGGTATGGAGATTGACGAGCTTCCCCTTCCGCCCCTTGCCTGTCGATTTAGGGGTCGTCCAGTTGGGATGCGTATTGGCCAGTGGCAAGTGATACTTCCAGTCACCCATCCGGACCGCCTGCAACTGGCGACGGCGATAGTAAAAAAGGGCCTGGTAGGGAGACTTGGCCCCTTTGCTGGCAAACAGCAAATTCTGAATATCAAATCCATCGATTTTTTTCGTTGGTCCCGTCGCTCCGCTGAGAGCGCAAAACGTCGGCAGCATATCCATCGTCGTCGTCAACTCACGGCATTCGGAACCGGCCGCGATCTTGCCAGGCCAGCGAGCAATCATGGGAACCCGCATGCCTCCTTCCATGGTGCTTCCCTTGGCACCGGCCAGGGGTCGGTTCGAACCTCCGTTACGACCATTGGACCCATTGTCCGAGGTAAAAATCACCAGCGTGTTCTTCGCCAGGCCGAGGCGGTCCAGGCAATCCAGGATCTGTCCGGTGGACCAATCGATTTCCTCGATGGTATCCCCGTAACGTCCGTTCTTGCTCTGGCCGCGAAAATCGGGAGAAGCAAACAGGGGCAGGTGCGGAAACGTGTGAGGCAGGTAAACCAGGAACGGTTCCTCCTGGTGCTGCTCGATAAAGGCGATCGTTTTTTCCGTGTACCTGCGGGTCAACGTGGATTGATCTGCGGGAGACTCAATGACGGCTGTCTGCTCCACCAGCGGCAGGGGAGGATCCCCGCGACCCTTGCTTTGCATGTCATTGGAGTAGGGAATCCCGTAGTAGTAGTCGAAACCGTGCTTGCCCGGCAAATGCTCCGGCTGGTCACCCAGGTGCCATTTGCCAATACAGGCCGTGGCATACCCTTTCGCCTGGAGTGCCTCGGGCAACGTTAACTCGTCCGGGTTGAGCCCTCGTCGGCTACGGGGAATCAGGACCCAGTGTCCCGTGTAGTCCTCGTGCATGCCCACCCGCCGCGGATAACAGCCCGTCATGAGGCTGGACCTCGAAGGAGTACAAACCGGGCTCGACGAATAGAAACTGGTAAACCGTCGCCCTTCCCTGGCCAGTTGATCGATACGCGGTGTCCGGTTCTTGCTGGATCCAAAGCAACCAAGATCCCCATACCCCAGATCATCGCAGAAGATCAGGACAAAATTCGGGAGTTTTTCTGCTGCCACGATCCGGGGCGTTAACGCGAGGCAAGGAAGAAGCAGACAGCAGATCAACAGGGTGCGCTTCATGATCTTTTCTTTCAAGCTTAATTTCACGGGTAAATGTTTCATAACCCTCGAGTATAGCAAGCTGGAAACAATTTTCACCGATACCTTCACCCGTTTTCGAGGTTACGAATACCTGGGGAACTTGCTTCCCATAGCACGATTGGACGTAAAAACTTGCATACGGACCCTGCACGGGTCATAACAGATAACTGGCGCAACGGCCTCTTTGGATACCTTGCAAGGAAACATCATGAAGAAACAACTGACCCTCCTGCTGGCGGTCACCCTACTCATCACCGGTTGCGGACCAGATGAAATCGTCGAAGTCATCGAGCGGAAGCCACGTAAACCAATACCTGCAAAGAAGCAGGATGGTAAGGACACGAAGGCCCCGGCGAAGGTTGACCAGCCTGTTTCTGCCAGCGATTCGAAATCAACCGCTGAGCCCGCCCAACCAGAACAAGAGAGCCAGGAAGATCCTGTTGAGAAAAAAACCGATCCAAAAAACAACGAGGACGCCCCTGCCAAGGATAGCGACCAGCCGGCAGAAACCCCGGACAAGGATGACGGCAGCGCAACCGGCAGTAATGCAGATTCCGATACAAACGCCAAGCAAGACGAAGGGAAGACAGAAGACTCCAGCGAGGAAACCAGTGATCCCGGGGAAATACTCGACCTGAGCTACGGTGAAAGTACCGATCAAGACCTGGCTGATTTGAAGGAGCGCCCGAACCTGGCCGTCCTGAAGCTCAACAAGACCCAGGTTACCAATGCCGGCCTGGAACACCTCAAGGGGCTGGCCAAGTTGCAGTGGCTGGACCTGGCGAACACGCAGATCAGCGACGAGGGCCTGGCTCACCTGAAAGACCTGGCCGCTCTCCGTGGCCTCGACCTCAGCTACACCCAGGTGACCGACGCGGGCCTGGCACATCTGCAGGGACTGGCAAACCTCGAAATCCTGGACCTGCCCCTGACGTCCATTGGCGATGCGGGCCTGGAACAGTTGAAGGGCTCGACCAGCCTGGTGCTGCTGGACATCCGCCTGACGCAGGTCACGGATGCAGGCCTGGAACATCTGAAGGGACTAACGAACCTCAGGCACCTGAACCTGGCCGCTAACCGGATCACCGATGAAGGCCTGGCGCACCTGCAGGGACTTACCACCCTGGAACACCTCACGCTGTCGGGTACCCAGGTCACGGACGCCGGGCTGCCTCACCTGGCCAAGCTGACCAACCTGCAACAACTGAGCCTGGATGGCACGAAACTGAGCGATGCCGGCCTGGCACAACTGGCCGGGCTGACGAAGCTACAATCACTCAGCCTCAAGCGAACCCAGGTAACCGACGATGCCGTGGCCAAGCTCCAGGGCACCCTGAAAACATGCCGCATCACGACCAACAGCACCCCGGTTGCCAAGGCGACCGAGAAACCGGCTGTCACCGCGGATGCCGATGACGACACCGAGAAGGGTATCACCGACAAACCAGCCGAGCCCCAGCAGCCGGAAGGCGAAGACAAGGAAGCGACTACCAAACCAGCCAGTCCTGCCAAACCGCTGTCGCGGGCTGCCAGGTACGCCATCAGCGCCCTGGAAAAAATTGATGCCGACAAGAACGGCAGCCTCAACAAGGAAGAATGGTCGCAGAGCAAGCTCATCAAGGAGAGCTTCGATACCAACCAGGACGGCAAGATCACGCTCGAGGAATTAACCAAGGGCTTGGGAGGCTAGTCCCGATAGGCACTAGCGCTGCTTGTCGACCACGGGGAGAAACTGCATCGCGTCGACGATGACATACTTCCCTTCGGTTCCGGTCGTCTGGATCGTGACCGAGCCTGCCTTTCCCTTTTCAAAGCGAAAGGTTCCCAGGGATCGAAAGAGCTTTCGAATCGGAGCCGGCTCTCCCTCGTTCACCTTGACCAGGGTCTCCCCATCCGCATGACGGATCGTGATCTGGACGCCGTTGGCCCTGCGGATATTGGAATTATGTGACATCCGCACCTCGTAGCGACCCGCCGTTGGTAGATTCGGTACAAAGGTGGCCGACTTCTTTCCCTTGGCCTCTTTCATGTCGTGGATATAACTCTTGCCCACGAAGGGGGGAGTGTGGACCGAGTGTTTCCACTGGCCGACCAGCCTGGCATCCACATCATCCACGACGATTCCTGGCAGTGCCCGGGGATCCGGTTCAATGAAGCGAATCATCTCCGGCTTGTCGACCTGGTCAGGCCGGGGGAGCGGAGCCACGTCCGTCCCGGCAACCGGCGGTGCCAGCAAAAGCAACAACCATATCTCGGCAGGAACATACGTCATCACTAGAAGGCCACCATCGATCCCGGCTTGAGGGCATGGCTGGGAAGCGGATGCTGAGCATCAAAAACCCGCATCAATGCCGGCTTCTCCAGGACCGTCTTGCTCTCGTCGAAAACGCCCGTGGCCTTGTCCTGGACACCCTTGGCATCCAGCCCCAGGTGCTTGACCATGAAGGGATACATGGCCTGGCGCTTGGATAACTGGTAGCCATGACCCTCGTCAGCAAAATGCGAGTTGGCCACGTGGGACTTGTTACCGAACAAGCCGTAGATATTACGAATGTAAGGATATTCCACCTCGGGCGTATTCTTGGTCCAGTCACCGCCGACCGATACCAGCAACAACGGTCGAGGTGCGGCCAGTGCCGCGATCTCGGCATTGTTCGTTTCCAGCTTCGCCGTCTTGTGGATCGGCATACCACTTTCGCAGTGACAACCACCAAAGAAATGGGCCGAGACCATCACCACCGGTACCGCCACTCGCACCCGCTGATCCAGGGCCGTCAGTAAGAACGTCTGGGTACCACCTCCTGAGCAACCGGTGACACCAATGCGATTGTCATCAACATCGGGCAGGGACTGCAGGAAATCAAGTGCTCGGATACTGCTCCAGGTCTGCAGGGTCAGGGCCTGGGGATGTTTGTGGTCCCAGCCCAGGTGCAGGGAATCGCCGAAACCAACCATGTCATAGGAGAAGACCACGGCTCCCATGCGAGCCAGGGTGGCACAGCGATATTGCTGGTCCGGCCGCAGCCGTCCCCCCTCCGGGCCCCGCGCGTGCCCGTGCGGACAGAGGATCGCGGGCCGTGCTCCCTTTCGCCCCAATGGTCGATAAAGGTTCCCGTAAACCAGGTAGCCAGGTCGCGCCTCGAACGCCGCCGACTCCACCGTGTACCCCTGGTAGCTTCGTTTCTTATGGATGACCGCCTTGAGCGGCGTCCGCTCAGGCAGCGGATCCAGCTTGGCCCCCACCAGGATTTGCTGGCGGATGCTGGCTGCCCGCGTCTGCCACTGGGACAGGTTGCCATAGGTCGCGGCCATCCGGACCAGTTGCTTGACCGCGTCCGCTTCCGAGTGGTAGTGCCCCTGGCAAAGGATCGGCTTGGTCGGCTCGGCAGCCGGGGAGATGGAGGCGTGTAAGGCGAGCAATGCGGTGACACAGGTCAGCAGGCAATATTTCATAGTAGCGGACTCCGGTGACGTTCCAGGGGCTGTAATTCTGACACCGGAATCTTAACCCAGCCCTGTCACTACTGCAAGAAACTCCGTTACTGAAAACCCAAGACCTGCCAGTCTGAAACGACAAAACCGCCTGCCGGGATCTTGTTCCCCGCAAGCGGTCTCGTTGTTCCGAGTGACCGGCAGCACGTTCACAGGTTCCTCCTTGAATGCCTGCCAAATTCTCGACCTCTTGCCAGCCTGAAGCAGGAGATCTAGATGATGTCGAGCACCTCGATCAGTCGTTCCACCACTTCACGCAGCTCATCGTCACTCGGCTCATCGTTCTCTTCGTCCTGGTCTTCGGTACCAGATCGTGGATCATTCAGCGGATCGGCCGGGCCACCCTGCTCATCCTCTGTGTAACCCGGATCGGTCACGCCACCCTCGTCTTCACCACCCAGGCTGGGCAGGTCGTCCTCGTCTTCATCAGCCTCTGCCTGGTCATCTGCAAACGTCACCTTGATCTCTGCATAATTCAGCGAGAACTGATTTTCTGTCACCGGCTCACCTTCCTGGCCGCCAAGTTTCTCGACTAGTTGTCCAGGTCGATCATGCAGGCCCGGTCCGTGCTCCAACTCTTCCATGACAATATCTGCGCCGGCCTGGAACTCGGGGCAGGACGGGACGCCGGCCACGAACGAAAGGTCCGTGGGCACATCCTGGTCGCCGTTATTAGAGACAGGATTCGCTTCTTGATCGACAACCGACGAAACCTGAACGTTTTTCAGCTCATAGGCGTAATAGGTGATCCGTCCTGAATCGGTGTAGGAGTTGCTGCTGGTGCCCGCATCGTCGGCTACATTCCAGAGAACGTGGCCGGTGGGCTCCTGGAAAGCACCATTGTTGTGTAGGCCGCGGGAAAACCCGATTTCCCGTGATCCTCGGAAAGCAGGATTGTCCCAGCCTTGTGAGAAGAAACCTAGCCGATCGTTCGTTACCTTTTCGACAGCAATCTCGGCAGCGGGCTCAGGCCAGTGCTCGGAACCGATCTGGCTTTCCTGGGGCAGCTGGACCATTTCAACAGCCACGGTCATCAATTTACGATCTTCCAGTGTTTCGATACGCAGGCTACGGCGACTGGGAGCAACGTGCGATGGCTGGTTTTTGGCTGGGCGTTTCATATCTCGTTTCCTCGTGATAAAAAGGGTGTTTGATGGTTAGGAGTTGTCGTGTCCTAAGAAGAGTTACGCCGGGCCTGTCGGCGCGTACACCGAGAACAGCCTTTTTCCCTGGAAATATTTTTCCAGGGGAATTACAGGGGTAAACGATGCTACTCGGCAGTAGGCCGTGTCCCCATTCCGTGCCGGCGGAGAACCGCACGTCGCCGAGCGGGATCAGCCAACCAGCAGAAACCTGCTATACTGGTCCCTTCTTCAAGGCCACGGTTCGTGGTCAGGAAATCATTCAAATTATTTTACCGAGGTCTCGCAGTTATGGGTCTGTCAGTTACGATTCGCCTGTCCATCATGATGTTCATCCAGTTTTTCATCTGGGGAGCCTGGTACGTCACAGCTCCACTCTACCTGGGAAAAATTGGCTTCACCGGTGCTGATTTTGGCTGGACCTATTCCGTTGGTCCGCTTGCCGCCATAATTTCGCCGTTCTTTGTGGGCATGATTGCTGACCGCCTGTTTGCCACGGAAAAAGTGCTCGGTGTCTTACACCTGCTCGGTGGCGGTGCCATGTTGGTGGCTGCCTCCAAGATGCAGAGTGCCGATCCCTCGGCAACGACAATCAACTTGATCTTCTTTGCCCATATGCTTTGTTACTTCCCCACCCTGGCGTTGACCAATACCCTGGCGCTACACAACATGACCAATCCGGAAAAAGAGTTCCCCCTGATTCGTGTCTTTGGCACCATCGGCTGGATCCTCGCTGGCTGGGTACTCAGCTGGCAGGATTGGGACAGTTCCGTCCGGATGTTCGCCCTGGCAGGTTGGGCTGCCGTGGGAATGGGAGTCTATTCTTTCTTCCTGCCACACACTCCACCCCCGGGTGCCGGCAAGCAAATCACGGCACGTGAGATACTCGGCCTCGATGCACTGGTATTGCTTAAACGTCCCGCTTTCCTGATTTTCATGATCAGTTCATTCCTGATCTGCATCCCCTTGGCTTTCTATTACCAGCTCGCTGCCCGTACGGTGGCCCAGGCAAACCTTATCCCAGCGTTCACGATGTCCTGGGGGCAGGTTTCCGAGATTTTCTTCATGCTGGTAATGCCCCTCTTTTTCTTGCGACTGGGTGTCAAGTGGATGCTGTTGATCGGCATGCTGGCCTGGGTCGTACGTTATGCCCTGTTTGCCGTCGGTGCTCCCGACCAGGTCGTCTGGATGATCTTCAGCGGCGTACTGTTGCACGGGATCTGCTACGACTTTTTCTTCGTCACCGGCCAGATTTACACCGACAAGGTGGCCCCCAAACAGATACGAGGCCAGGCCCAAGGAATGCTGGTCCTCTTTACGCTCGGCCTGGGAATGCTGATCGGAGCTCAATTGGGTGGTCGCGTGGAAACCAAGTATACGCCTGAGAAAGTGGCCCAAATTCAAGCCGAGGTGGGTGCCATTGGTGCCAGTATCGATACCACCACGGCAGAACTGGTCGAGCTAATGGATAGCCCTGAGATAACTACCCAATTCGAGTCAGTAGCCAAGGAAGCAGCCAAGGCCTTCCCAGCCCAGGAAATAGAACGGAGCTGGTTTGAGAACTTGTTTGTCGTCAATCATGTGGCGCCACTCGAAGGATTTCTGGAACAGGCAAACAAGGAGACGGCAGCCATCCAGCAGAGAATCGCCGAGCAATAC
>JAYGDH010000270.1:0-8079 GCA_046583055.1 Pirellulaceae bacterium
ATCGACTTGTGCATCGTGGGAGGGCTGACCGAGGCCCTCAAGGTGGCCCACTGGTGTGAAACGCACTATATCCAGGTCGCCCCCCACAATCCGTTGGGACCGGTCTCCACGGCGGCCTGCTTGCACCTGGACCTGGCCCTCAGTAATTTTGCGGTCCAGGAATGCGCCAGGCCGCCAGGTACGGTCTTGCCTGAGTTGTTCCCGCAGCAGGTGACCCTTGAAAAAGGGCATTTATTACCCCCTAGCGGGGCGGGCCTGGGAGTGGTCATGGATGAGCAGGCGATTGCTAGCCTGCCACCGGTGGCCGAGGGTGACTGCCCTCGGCTGGCTCGCCCCGATGGTTCTTTCACGAACTGGTAATGTGGTCCTGGCGGTTCGCTATTGACGCCATGGCGGGGCAACTTTATGCTGCCGAGCCATCTGACAAGGATGTCACGATAACTACGGTCACCGCCAGTAGTTTGCCAGGTGTCGACCCAAGCAGGGAGGTGGGGAACAGGCCATGACGGAGTCTCATTTACAGCGAGTAACACGGGTCCCTTTGCTGGACGTCAACCGTGGCAACCAGTTGGACGCCCAGGCTATCCAGGATGCGATCCAGCGTGTTAATGAATCGGGTCGATTCTTGTTCGGTCCGGATTGTCAGCAATTCGAACAATCGGTGGCCGAGCTATGCCACGTGGATTACGGGGTAGGCTGTGCTTCCGGAAGCGATGCCCTGTTACTGGCACTGATGGCGACGGGGATTGGTCCGGGAGATGAAGTGGCGGTTCCCAGCTTTACTTTCTTTGCAACGGCCAGTGCGGTCACGCGATTAGGTGCGCGCCCGGTATTCGTGGACATCGACAGCGACACGTTTAACATGGATCCGACGAGTCTCCGGGAAGTCGTGACACCGGCCATGAAGGCGGTGATTCCCGTGCACCTGTTTGGCCAATGTGCTGCCATGGATGAAATCGTTGCGATTGCCGAGGAGCATGATCTGCATGTTATCGAGGATGCGGCGCAGGCCATTGGAGCCCATTACCAGGGGCGCCCCGTTGGTTCCTGGGGTGACGTGGGCTGCTTTAGTTTTTACCCGACCAAGAACCTGGGTGGCTTCGGTGACGGCGGTATGCTGGTTACCGGGTATTCCTCGCTGGCTGAAGAATTACGCCTGCTGGCCTGTCACGGGATGAAGCCCCGCTACTATCACAGTGTCGTTGGTATCAACAGCCGGTTAGATTCGCTCCAAGCGGCTGTCTTGAACGTCAAGTTTGCACGGCTTTCCGAGGCCACGATCAAGCGGCAGGCCAATGCCCAACGTTACCGGGAATTGTTTGAATCGGCCGGACTGGGGGATGCCATTCAACTGCCCGAGGTTGCAGACCAGATAGACCATGTCTGGAACCAGTACACCGTACGGGTTACCGATGGTCGTCGCGATGCTCTGAGAAGCCACCTGACAGACCATGACATCGGTTCGGAGATCTATTACCCGGTGCCACTGCACCTGCAGGAATGTTTCCAGCAGTTCGGTTACCTGCCAGGGGATTTACCCCGGACAGAGTTGGCAGCCAGCCAGGTGCTGAGCCTGCCGATTTTCCCGGAACTCACATCGGCAGAGCAGGAATTCGTGGTGGAGGGAATTGCTCGGTTCTTTGCCGTGGAACGATCCGTGGCTGCCTGATGATCGTCGGCTTGCGTCGACTTACTGCGTCGATTTACTGGTCTGCCAGTTGCTGCTTGATCCCGGCGATCAGTTCTGTGGCCTGGTTGTCCAATGACAGTTCCTGGCTGTTGCCACTGGCGAGGTTCTTGAGCTGGCAATAGTTTCCCTCGATCTCGGTTTCACCGGCCACGACAGCCAGTTGGAAACCCTGTTGGTCGGCGTACTTGAGTTGCTGTCCCAAACGCTTGGATTCCGGATGGACCACCGTATTGATGCCGGCTGCCCGTAACCAGCTGGCCAGTTGCAGGTAAAAATCCAACCGTTCCGAGTCGAAGTAGGCAATGAAGACTTCGGCCGGGGTGCGGACTTTCTGCAACAGGTTCAGTTCCTGCATGGCTGCCAGCAATCGATCGAGTCCGAGTGAGGCACCGATACCGGGCAGTTCCTGACGGGTGTAAAGCTCGGCCAGGTTGTCGTATCGCCCTCCCGAACAGACGCTGCCGATACCGGGCAGGTCATCGAGGAAGGTCTCGTAGATCACGCCTGTGTAGTAATCGAGGCCGCGTGCGATCGAGACGTCCAGGACAATCCGGTCGTCATGGATGCCGGCTGCCCGGATTCCCCGCACCACTTCGGCCAGTCGTGAGAGTCCTTCCTGTCCGGTCTCACTGTCGCTCATCAGCGGTTGGATCTGGTCCAGGATTTCCTCGTTGCTGCCTTCGAGTTCTGTTAATCGCAGGACCTCGGTGGCCTGGCTGGCACTGGCACCGGCCACGGTAGTCATTTCCCGGATGACTTTTTCAGCGCCAATCTTGGGGAGCTTGTCCAGGGCTCGCAGGATCAGCGTGGCCTGGGAAGCGAGGTCCAGTTTTTCCAGCAGTCCATTCAGGATGGCTCGGTTATTGATTCGAATGGTGAACTGGGTGAATCCGAGGGCTTGCATCAGGTCATGGATCACGAGACCGGTTTCGATGTCTGCCACGACCGAGTGTGTACCAATGGTATCGAAGTCACATTGCATGAATTCGCGGTAGCGACCTCGCTGGGTGTTTTCACCGCGCCAGACGGAGGCAATGTGATATCGCTTGAAGGGAGTTCCCAGGGAACCAATGTGTTGGGCAGCGAATCGAGCCAGGGGTACGGTCAGGTCAAACCGCAGGCCCACCTCGCGTCCGCCGTGGTCCTGGAAATGATAGAGTTGTCGATCGGATTCTTCGCCCCCCTTGCCGCTGAGGATTTCCAGGTATTCCAGGGCGGGTGTGTCGATGGGGCTGAAACCGTAGGAGCGGTAGACCTGGCGAGCGGTTTCCATGAGGCGTTCGCGCGGAATCATGGTTTCCGGCAGGTAATCCCGAAAACCCTTGAGGGTTCTCGGCTGGATCAATGGTTGCCGAGTCGGTGTCGCATCGTTTCCAGAAGACGACTTGTTCATGCGATGATGCAGTCCCGGGGATAAGCGGGTTTAGGAAGCGAGAACCGGCAGTGGATTTGGCATACGGCTGCGAATGTTTTCCTGGTCCCTGGGGGACAGGATCGCCTCTGCATATTCCTCGATTTGCTCGGGTGTTTCGAAATATTTTTCGTAGGTCCAGTCGTTTTCGTATTCGCACTCGTCCGTGGTGTAGTCCCGGCAAATCTGGGGTCGCGTGTCATAGATCTGGCAACGGTTGTCGTCACCCAGGTGCTTACAATCCGCATGGACCAGCAGGTACCAGGTGCCATCTTCCGTGAACACGCTGGCCTGCCCGTGGAGCAGGTACCAGCGAATGAACTGGAAGTCTTTCATCCGGGTTGGTTTTTCAATGGGCAAGGCAAAATAACGGCAGCACTTGGCGGTGCAATAATCGCAAAGCACTTCATCCGGCCCGAGTTCCTCGCGAGGTTTTTGTTTGGATGTTACTAGGGAGGCCATGTTTCTGCCTGGCTGGTTGGTTGCACGCTACTGGCCACAGGTTAGCAAACTGCTGTCAGATTGACTATAGCTGGCAAAACTCCTGAAGGGTCTCTGCGAAGCTGCTGTCGTTTCGTGCCGGCGAGGGGTCAGGAAGCGAACAGATATTGCCCTGAACGCCCGTTTCGTGATGATGGGTGCGGTTGGTTACTAACTACCGGGATCGACGGGCTTATGAGGAGACAGTCCAGGGCGTTCCGAGGTTCATCTGGATTTACTAGTGTGGGGAGTTTTCATGCAAGTTGTCGTTACTGCCGTGGGGCCGGATCACGTGGGACTGGCTGACCCGTTGATTCATCATGTCACAGGCCAGGGAGCCAATATTGCCGAGATCCAGATGTATGATCATGACAAGCAGGCCCTGTTTGCCATGTTGCTAAGGATTGAATGGCCGGGCGAGGACCTGCCATTGCTGCGCAGGGACCTGGCCGCGATTGGTGAACTGAAGGGACTCTCGGTACGGGTCTGGTCACCTGCTGAGCGACAGGACCGTCCGCGGCTGGCGATTTGCACAACCTATCGAGACGAGCCGGCGCGGGCACTCTTGCAGGCGATTAACGAAGGAGAGGTTGCTGCAGAGCCGGTCATGATGATGGGTAACCGCAAGGCCTGCCGGTCGCTGGCGGAGGAATTTGGCGTCTCCTGGGAGATGCTGGGTGACGGTGAGGGCGTGGTTGATGAGACCCGCATGGTGGAATTGCTGGACACGCACGAAATCGATTACGTGGTATTGGCGCGTTACATGCGAGTTCTTTCTCCGGCCATCTGCTGGAAGTTCGCCGGTGGCCGTATTATCAACCTGCATCATGGTTTGCTTCCTAGTTTTCCTGGCCTGCGACCGTACCATGACGCCCATGCGAGTCGGATGTTAACCTATGGAGCTACCTGCCATTACATCGTGCCGGAGCTGGATGCCGGTAACCAGATTATTTACCAGTCGACCTACACGATTCCACCGGGGATGCCTTTACAGGAAGTCATCCGGCAGGGGGAGCGGGAGAATGAGCCACGTTGTCTCGTGGAAGGAATTCGCCGGGTGGTTGCTCGTGAAGTTCAACTGCACTTCCACCGCGTGGTCGTGCCGTCCTAGCCTGTTCTGCAGGTGGCCCTTAGGTGGCCTCTCCAGGGACGTCTATTCGACATGTAATCCAGGGACAACCGCATTGGTTGGTTGGCGAACTGAATTGTCATGGGACAGGACCTGGCCCGCGCCCACGAAATAGGTGTGGTGCCCATCGACGATCAGGTTATAAGTTTTTACCTTGCGACCGGGTTCCAGGTACTGCACCGGAACGACACCCTTCATGGTGTGCAATTGCATGCCGGACTTGAGTTGTCGGCTTTTTACCCAGCCATCTCCGGAGACCCAGAAGAGGTGGCCACCACTGGTCTCCAGGTGGTGTTGTCCGTAGTAAATTTTCACTGTTTCCGTGGCCGGACGGATCGTGGTTCTTAGTACAGGCTTGTAGGTCAACTCGCCGGTTTCGGGATCCTGGGAGAGGACCATGTCACCTATCAGGATGGTTTCGATAGGTTGCTGTCCCTTCCAGGTCCAGACGAGAGTGCCAGCTGCCAGGCAGTCGTGACGTCGCCGGGGAGGGCCACTGGAACCACCACTCTGTGAACCGTTACCTCCTGATGCAGAACGGTCCGAGACGACCACGTTTTCAACGCGATAGAGGGAGTTGGTTTGCTTGTCACCGGGCAGAAAGACCTCGTTGGTCTCGTTCCACCAATTCCACCAGGCCGTCGGTTGAGGTGCCAGTTCCTGGTCCAGCGATGTGTTGAGTGTACTGCAGATACGCTGGTTCAATGCCTGGGTCTGGAAGTTTTGCTGGAGCACCTGGCGCTCTCGGTTCATGGCTGCCTGCAGGGTGCCGGCCAGTGTTCGAGAGAGAGTCTCGCTTTCATTACCACCGGGCCGCCGCTGGCGACGAAAATTCGTATCGAGTACCAGTAGCTGATTCTGGTCCTGGCCTTCACGGCTAAACATGTGTCGGTACATTAACTGGCCATCACGCGTGGGCATGATCACCATTCGAGAAGTGACCGGGGAGTACATGCAGCCCAGCAATGCCGGTACATAATCATCGGGGTTTCGATCTTTCAGGTATTGAGCACACTGCTCCTGGGCCTTGACGAAGGGAGACGTGATGGCAATGCGGGCCAGGGCCTGTGTGGCCTCGTAGTGGGAGAAGTGATGAAGAGCTTCCACGGCCAGCAGGGCCGAGGGCTCGCTGTCCCATGCCAGGACCTGTTCCAGGGCTACGATCGCATCATCGTTATTGATTTCCAGGAGGCGTTGTTGAGCGATCTCGCGTTGAGCGGGACTGCCGTTGCGAAACTGTTGTCTCAGTCTGTCGATACGGGGTCCCCAGGTGGCAAAATTCTTTTGATCAGTTTTGAATCGCTGCCGGGCCTTTTGCACGTCAGTGGAGGTGACCCATTGCCCATTCACCTGTCGGAATCCCAGTCGCCTTCTGGCAGCAGGGTGGTTCATGTTAAAGTCAAGGATACGCATCAGGTGCGCCCGTTCCTGGTCCGGGAGCCCCTTCTTGCGGCACCAGTCTGCCAGTTGGAGATTACCCTGGATCGTATCATGGACCTGGGCGCGTTCCTTGACGTAAAGGCTGATGGTTGGGTTTTCCTTGAGCAGGGTTGGCAGTTGGTTCGCATCCACCCATTGTTTTTGGTATTTCACGGCCCCCTGGTGCCACTGGACTGGCGCATACTCTGCGTCGATCTCTCCGGCAGCCCGCAACAGTTCAGCACGCTCGGACAAGCCTCCATAGACCTCGTTGTGCAGGGCCTGCTTGACCAGTTGCTCGGCCTGTTCGCGACGCTCGGCCTTGGTGGCGGCCAGTAGCGAGGAGGTAAGCATTGTGGTGATGGCCAGCAGGGTCAGTGCAGTCCGGGCCAACGTAAGATGCCGCTGATTCTGTCGATGCAGTACGAACATGAAAGCGTTCCTCTCTGAAGACAAGGGCCGGAAGACAAGCGCCTGCTCGATTGGCCAAATGGGATCGTTGTCGCGTTCCAGGTGCCAACCTTCCTGATCGTATCAGAGTCGCCTGAGATTGGCAAATAATCGGCTGCGGAAAGTAACGGGAAAGCCTCGGTCAAGTGGAATGGTGGCGCAGGATTGCCGGTTGCCAGCTTATTCGGCTTCCGGGTGGTTCGGTTCCTGGCCAGGGAAAACTGTGTGCGCGACACCGATGGGGATAACGAAGATCTTGCCATCTCCCATGCGCCCGGTACGGGCGACCTCGACAATGCTGCGCACGATTTCTTCGCTTCGCGCATCATCGACCCAGATAGAAATCTCTACCTTGGGAAGAAATGCTGCCGAGTATTCACTGTCGGCGTACTGGTCGAGATAGCTTTTCTGGCGACCGTACCCCTTCACCTCGCAGACGTTTAGTGCTTCCAACGGGGCCCTTTTCAGAACCTCCAGCACTTTTTCTGCCAGGTATGGCTTGACGATGGCAACGACTTGTTTCACCGCTGGTGCACCGCGTTAACTGAAGAAGTTTTCACCGAACAGATCCAGTTCTGGTCCGGTTTCCACTTCGAGATCTCCGAGTACCTTGGTCATGCATGCCAGCCGCATGGTGTCTTCATTGCCCACAAAGGCCAGGCAGGGGATGGGATCAGGCCCCGGAAACTTGAATTTTAGCTTTTCACGCTGCGTCATGGGGTTCGTATTTTCCATTCCCTTGGTGATCAGGACGCGGCAGGTACCACACATGCCAAATCCATGGCAGTTGAAGAACTTGTTCAGGCCGGCTCCCAGACCGTTGATTCCCAGGTTGGTATTGATCTGGTGCGCGCTGTGACCCGCACACTGGCGAAGATTTGCCCCGTGTGGAACCTCGATGACCTTGTTTTCCTTGACGAAGGTGACCTTGTGTGTCGCCGAATTGCTCATGCCGATCGTTCCTGCAATCCATGTTCGAAAATTCTGCCAATCATTACCAGGCTCAAATCTACCGCGCCGCTCGCCATGCGCTAAGTACAGTTCCCGGTTTCTGGGGACGTTCCGGTCTTGCTCGAGTGTCTCTTTACGTTGGCTCGATTTTCTGTCACGATGTGCCGCCGGGAAGAGATTTTAGAGGGAGTAACGAGGTTTTTAAGGATTTCGGCATGGCAGAACGATCGTCTCATCAAAAGAAGATCATCCGCAACTACTATGAACAACGGGATTCTATTGCCTTGCAACGAGCCCAGGAACTGGTCACAGATCTCTATCTGGCCACCGGAAAGGCGCGGCAGCGGCACTGGAAAAACCTGGGTATCCACCTGGAAAAACTGGGACTCAAACCGGAGCAGATCGAGCATCTGCAATCCCAGGATAAGCCTGAACTGGTCGCGCAGCTGGTGCAGCGATTACTGGATAAGGTTGAGTAATGCCTGCGACCTGGAATTTTTTCACGTCGGGACAATTGGTTTTTGGACCCGGATCCATTGAGCAACTGGC
>JAYGDH010000600.1:0-5494 GCA_046583055.1 Pirellulaceae bacterium
TAACTGTGGTCACTGGCAAAACTGGCAAACAAGCCAGGCCTTCAAGTCGAAGCATAAGGGTGGAGCACAATTCGTGTTCGGCGATGGTTCGGTTCACCTGATCGGTGAAACCATCGATTACATGACTTATCAACGACTTGGTGATCGACGAGATGGCCAACCAATTGGATCCGGTTTCCAACCGTAACCAATCATCATGGCAACCCTGCGGGGTCGCCATCGATAGCGTGTTTACCGCTGCAATGCCCCCCCAGGCGTTGCAGCGGTTTTTTTATCTGGCAGTACCCCTGAAATCAGTGTCGCAAACACGAAAAAACCGCTCCTGCGGGGGGGGCGCTTAGCCGCTGCTGAAGACTTGGTGCTTTCAAGTTTTGGGAGAGCAGGCTATTCTAGAAGTATGTTGAATCCTGACGGATTCACCGCAAATCTTTTTCTTATCATTAATTCATCAAATAGTTTCAGTTCTGTCCAAAGGAGTTCTTGGGTAATGAATAGGTCTAGACCACGAAAAAACGGGGGCTTTACGCTCGTTGAACTATTGGTGGTGATCGCCATCATTGGGATTCTAGTCGCGCTATTGCTTCCCGCTGTCCAGGCAGCTCGCGAAGCGGCCAGAAAAATGTCCTGCGGTAATAACCTCAAACAACTGGGAATTGCCCTGCACAATTACCACGAAACGTACAAGCGGTTCCCCGGTAAGGGACTGTACTACTGGACTCGCCAATCGAAGAACGGCCATCGTTGGACCACGAGTGCTCGAGGCAGCGAATTCGTGAAGTTACTGGCGTTCATGGAACAGGAACCGCTGCTGAGCAAAGTCGACATGACGATTGCCGGCAATCCTGCCAATCAAAACACGCCCTACTATGTCGCCTACTCTGATCCGAACATCGGCAAATTGGTTCGTTCCGAGATCATCGATTCCTATCTTTGCCCTTCGGCGAATGTCGATCCTCACCTGACGGGAACCAATCCCTTAAGGGACCGCGCCATTCACTGCTACGCCGTATCGTACGGTTCGCAACGTTTTGCATCTCGCTCTAATTGGTGCAATGACTATCCAGGCAACGTATTTGGCACAGGGCCAGCTAACTTTGGTAACGACAGTCGTAGCTATCGCCTCTCCGGCCTGTTTGGTCGTGGCCCGTGGGCAGCAAGGTTCCGAGACATCACCGATGGTACTGCCCAGGTGATCGCCATCGGAGAAATGCTGCCAAATCGATCTGGTCATCATTCCGGTGGTTGGTTCCGATATAATTCGAGTTATGCCGGCACGCCTGCTCCGATCAACTATCCCACCCGTGGGATCGGTGAACCGGGACACCCGGGACCGGGCGATTGCGGACATTATTCCAACTGGCAATCGTCGATCGGCTTCAAGTCCAAGCACAAGGGTGGAGCCCAGGTCGTTTTTGCTGACGGATCCGTTCATTTCCTCAGCGAGACGATCGACTACATGACTTACCAGCGACTGGGAGACCGTCGAGACGGTCAACCCATTGGCAATGGCTTTACCCCGTAGTTAACGGGCAGTCATAGTTTGATCCACAGTAATCACGACTCCAAGAACCACCTCGTTATCGCAACGAGGTGGTTTTTTTTGTTACCAGGCTTTTACGACCCCTTCGCGACTGCTTGCCAGCAGGTAGCCAAGCCACTCTCACGATCGTAAACTAACGGCCATCGATCCTGTAGCTATCATCGCATTCAGTCGCAAGGAATCCCACCATGACTCTCGCTTCTCGCAGGACATCCCAGGCCATCATGTTCAGTTTTCTCCTGGCAACATTTTCCAACCAGGCCTTGTTGGCCCAGGGACCTCGACTTCTGAAGGTCGGCACCATACCTGCTGACCGGCGTGTTACGTCACTGAAAGACCTAAATGGTTATTTCCCTTTCCAGAAAAACGAGACTCGGCAGGCCTGGCGACGACGCCAGGTCCAGGTCCGACAACGCCTGCTCGTCTCCCAGGGTATCTGGCCACTGCCTACCAAGACTCCCCTGAAAAGCGTCATCCATGGCCGCCAGGTTTTCGATGATTACAGTATCGAAAAAGTTTATTTTGAAAGCCTTCCCGGTTTCTATGTCACCGGCAGTCTTTATCGACCTCGCAATAAAACCGGTCCTCACCCGGCCGTACTCTGTCCGCACGGACATTGGAGCAACGGCAGATTTCACGAGGTGGCCGCCAGTGGTATTCAGGCGCAGATCAAGCTGGGAGCAGAACAGTTCACACAGGGTGGTCGCAGCCCTCTCCAGGCACGGTGCGTGCACCTGGCTCGCCTCGGCTGTATCGTGTTTCACTATGACATGATTGGATATGCCGACAGCGTGCAAATATCATTCGACCTGGCCCATAAATTTGCCCGGCAACGCCCAGAAATGAACCGGCCTCGACGCTGGGGCCTATTTAGCCCGCAGGCAGAATCGCAACTGCAATCCGTGATGGGACTGCAGACCATCAATTCCATTCGATCCATCGACTTTCTCGAAACCCTGCCTGACGTCGACAAGAAAAGGATCGCCGTAACCGGCGCCAGTGGTGGTGGCACGCAAACCTTCATGCTAGCCGCCATCGACTCGCGTATCGCTGCCGCCTTCCCAGCGGTCATGGTCTCCACCGCAATGCAGGGTGGTTGCACCTGTGAAAATGCCTGCTGCCTGCGTGTTGGCACTGGAAACGTCGAAATCGCTGCCCTCTTTGCCCCCAGACCACTTGGCCTCAGTGCAGCCGATGACTGGACACGAGAAATGACAACCAAGGGGTTTCCCGAGTTGCAAGCCCACTACCGAATGCTGGGAGCTGCCGACAACGTGAAACTCCTGTCACGTACGGAGTTCAAACACAATTACAACCAGGTTAGTCGCCAGGCAATGTATCAGTTGTTCAACCAGCATTTAAAACTGGGGTTCGCGAAGGTTCCACCGGAAAAGGATTACACCTTCCAGGGTACCAACGACCTGACCGTCTGGAATGAGGCTAACCCAAAGCCAACCGGTGGGACTGAATTTGAACGCAACTTATTACAAAACTGGCATCGCGACACGCAGCGTCAATTGGATCAACTGGTTCCCCGTGACAAATCGTCATTTAGAGAATATCGCCAGGTCGTGGGAAGTGGTATCGATACCGTGATCGGCCGCGGACTGCCCAGGCCGGCAGACGTCGAGTACGACCAGTTACACAAGGAAGAGAAGGACCAGCACCTGGAACTTGCTGGCTGGCTCAACACCGGGCAAAACGGAGGCAAACTGCCCGTTGCTTTCCTTTACCCCAAGCAATGGAATGGTCATATTGTCATCTGGCTATCCGAGCAAGGAAAGGCCGGTATCTACCAGGCGAATGGTCAACCCAATACCTATGTACAAGAGTTGCTGGACCAGGAGCTGTGTGTCGTTGGCATTGACCTTCTCTACCAGGGTGAATTTCTCCAGGACGGAAAAGCGATCACGAAAACACGCCGCGTGGAAAATCCCCGTGAGTCAGCGGCCTATTCCTTCGGCTATAATCCGACGCTCTTTGCACACCGAGTTCATGACGTGCTCGCCCTGGTCACCTTCATTCGCAACCATGACTACACTCCCAAGTCCGTGAGCGTTGTCGCGCTCGACCAGACGGGCCCGCTGGCTATTGCAGCCCGAGCCCAGGCACGTGACGCGATTGACCAACTCGCCGCCGATACCCACCAGTTTCGTTTCGGTAAAGTCACGGATTTACACAGCCCGACATTCCTTCCCGGTGGAGCACGTTATCACGACCTTGTCGGCATGCTGGCCGTTGCCAGTCCAGCAGCGACCTGGCTGGCCAGTGAAAGCTCGCAGAGCATCCATGTCGCCCAGTCGGCCTACCAGGCACTCGAGGCAAAACAGAAAATGGTTCTCAACCAGGATCCCGCGAATCAACGTTCCCAGGCAGCAGTCAGCTGGATTATCCAGCAGGTAACCGCTCCCTGACAATCTCATGACTACAAGCTGCCATTACGAACGCAATCGAAAACGCAAATCATTGACCACGGCAACCGGGACATGCGTCTGCGGAACTGCAAACGGTTCCCAGTCCGCCTCCAGGGATTGAAGTTGCTCCGTGAGATCAAAACTAAACTCAAAGAAGGACTCCATGTCGACCCGGATCCTGCCAAAGGAACGATCCCCCGTTAAAACCAATTGCACGTCTGGAGAAGTTGACATTTACGTGACCTCCATGTAATGCCCCACGGATCCCGTTGAACCGGCATGCCTCTCGGTGACAATCGCCTGTTGAGGGGAATGGGTAGAACAATGATGAGACGCTATCAACCGGCTATTTGTTCGCTGGAAAACGGAATGATCGGACACTTTTCACTCGAAACTCAAAGGCCTCCTTACTTTACGGACGGTTATCTTGCTGTGCTAAAGAGGGGATTTTCCCTTTCCTGGTCAAGTTCACCCGGAAAGTGATAGCACTTGATGTCCTCAAATTTTTCCAAGGCATGGCTGCCGGAAAGGTCCTCCCGACACGACTGATCTTGCCTAATCCGGTCCTTTCTCCTATGCTCTCTGCCCGCTGCGGAATCATCCGCTTGATATCATCCGGATGAACGTTGAAACTGTCGCCATGAACAGAACCATGTCGGGAGTTCTTCCGTACCAACCAGACCTATTCCAATTTATCGCCGCCCGTCGACTGGGAATGAACCAGTCACACCAACTGTAACATCCGGTTATACAGATGATACAAATCATCCGCTCGGCTGCTACACGAAAAGGGAGTCGGCCAAAAACTGATCCTTACAGCTGTTACAAGCCGTCTGCTACGAGCGAACGATACAAGGAGGTCCTTAGTAGTTTCCATCGAATTAGTGCCTGGATCCGGTCGATATCATAAGTGCTTTCGTGAATCTGTTCGCACAGGTCACTCATTAGTATTCACGGATTAGTACTTCCTCGACAAGGATTGAGGCGCCAGCTCGAAAGCAATGAGGTAGACTGGATTCATAGCGACTCCAGTCACGCAACAATCCAAGATACAGGTTCGTCAGGCTTTTTCGTTTGAAGACCTACTGTTCAAGGGGAGATACTCACCTATGCGAATTCAAGGCCCAGCCAACGTACACGGTGCCCAACCCATTAATGGGCCGCATCAAATCGAGTCTGCCAAGTCTGCAGAAGCAACAACTGCGACATCGCAGGCAGATCAACTGGACATTTCCCACGAGGCCGAACTGGCCAGCAAGGTGGCTGAACTCAGCGGCCAGGTCCAAGACATTCCTGACGTCCGAGCTGATCGAATCGCCGGCATTCGTGAAGCAATCGAACAGGGAACCTACGAGACCGAAGACAAGCTCGACATTGCACTTGATCGTTTTATTGACGAAACGAGCAGCTGAGCCGGGCCGTCTACCTGGAGTCTTCCAGAGTCCCAGCCGAGTCTCCTTACCTGCCTTACACCGTGAAAACGGTCTTCCAGGCTGGCAGATCAGCGCCGAAAAACAAGGCCCGGCTTGCAATCGAGCCC
>JAYGDH010000660.1:0-4518 GCA_046583055.1 Pirellulaceae bacterium
AGCATCCTTTCTCATCATTATGGCTTCACACCGAGGCTCCAGGAGATCGAACAACTGGCAGGAAATTACTCCATCAACGCAGCCATCGACATCAGCGACGGCCTTGGCCTGGATTTATCCCGCCTGGCCTCAGCCAGCGAACTAGCCGCAACCATCACTGCTGCTGCTGTCCCGATCACATCAGCGGCCCACACGCTTGCGGACCGCCCCAATTCAAGCACCTCGGCCCTGCAGCATGCGCTGGAGGATGGTGAGGATTTTGAACTATTGCTGTCAATCAGTCCTGCGGTTGGCGACGCCATTATTCGCGACCAGCCACTGGCCTGTGGTATTTCCTGCATCGGTTACTTTTCAGCAGGCAGTGGTCTGACGCTACAAAAAGCCGATGGCACGTTGCAGGCTCTGGAGCCGCGCGGTTACCTGCATGGTGAGGCGTAGTCGGATGGATACATTCTCGGTCACCATGAGCATCGAAGGACTGGCCAGCACCTCCGCTCTCGGGAGGTCGATTGCCATCACAGTACCTGACGGTACCACGCTGGCCATGGTAGGTACGCTGGGAGCCGGCAAGACCCACCTGACGCAGGCAATTGCGGTTGCTTGCGGCGTTCCGGCATCGGCTGCTACCAGTCCCACGTTCGTTCTCTGCCAGGTGTACACGGGCGATCGCACGCTCTATCACCTCGATGCGTATCGAATAGCTGACGAGGATGAGTTCCTCGAACTGGGTGTGGAGGAGATGTTCGCCTCTTCCGGTCTCACCATAGTCGAGTGGGCCGACCGCGTCGACGCTGTCCTGCCACGCGAAAGAATCACGATCGAGTTAGAAATAACGGGGCCCGTTTCCCGACATGTGACGATAACAGCACCTCGTGACCAGAAATCAACCCTGCTGGCTATCGAAGCCGCCTGGCAAACGGAACGATCGACTTAACATCCAGTAGGGAAACTGCTTACCGCCTGCTCATAGATCTTGCCTGGCCGCTACAAACCATCGTAACCTGTCCATTCCCGTCGCGACTCGCCGAGAAAAGCTTGAGATGTCTCTTAACGCAGCGTACATTTAACCGTTAGGGCTCTAAAGTTTCTCATCTCGCAACATCTCCCAAGTCCACGCTTTCGGCCCTACAGAATCCTGCTATCCGTTTTGTTTATAGGAGCAACACGATGGACGGACAAATGCGACTGGCGGCATTGGTGGTAGGTTTGGCATTCGTGGTCGGTGCGGCCGCACTGCTCATGACTTCCGACCTGTTCAATTACACTCCGGTAACTTCGTTGGAAACGCTATCCGACGATCTTCTAGCCGCCGACACAACTCAACGACCTCAGAACCGGCAACGCCTGCGGACCGTTCGCGATGCGACATCCAGTTCTCCCAGCGCGACAAGTGTCACACAATTGCAGCAGTTTCGTCTCCTCCTGGAAAAAAAGGATCTTGAACTCGACACCTATCGCAGAAGAATCCAGGAACTCCAAAATGCTGCCGCCGCCCCACAGCGACAGCCAAACACCCCTCTTCCAGACCGTAGACCAGTCCCGGAAATCAGGCCTATTTCCCAGTCACCGACAGACAGCACCGACCGCAACGAAATCACCCGGCTTAACACGCTCTTGCTTGATGCCGATATCGCGGAAGCCGAGACGCGCGAACGGATACGAGTCCTTGAAGATTCGCTGGACCGTGCCAGGGATCAAGTAGAGATCCTAGAGCGAGGCACCTCATCTGAGATCGACGCCTCCGAACTTCAGACCCGTACTCGCGAACAAACGATAGCTGACATGGTGGTCAAGACCGGACCCGACACGATACCACTACTGATCCAGATGTTGGATAACAACGATCCCCGCGTGCGAAGTTGGGCCGCTTCCATCCTGGGGCGTTTCGGTGAGGATGCAGAAGAAGCAATCGGTGCCCTGCGTGACTTGGTCGACGATCGTTCGATCGAGGTCCGCAACACCGCAGGCCGTGCCCTCGACTCCATCCAGGGACGTTAACGAGTCCGAAACCACTTACAGCAATCGACACTGCACTGGTCCGCACAGGCCGGTAATTTCCCGACGGCAAGTCTCAGGTTGTCGTTTGAGATTCTCTCCTCGACGAGTTCTCGGATCATGCGGACGAAGCGAGGATGGGTCCCGACCGTCTTGGCCCGCCAGAGCCTCAGGCCGATTTCGTCACAAAGCTCCGCTGCCTGCACGTCAAGGTCGTACTGGACCTCCATGTGATCAGAAAGAAAGCCCAGCGGCACCACCACGACGTCCTCGGCAGAGCCTTCCAGTCTCAGCAACCGGAGGTAGTCACAAATATCCGGCTCCAACCATGGCTGGCTGGCTGGGCCACTGCGGCTCTGGTAAGTAAGTTTCCACTTCTTATTGCCCAGCGCGTTACTAACCAGCCTGGCAGCTTCGTTGAGTTGTTCAACATAGGGTGATCCCTCTGCCATGGCAGTCGGAATACTGTGAGCCGAGAAGACAATTGGTACGTCCGCGCGTCGAGCCAACGGTATGTCCCGCAAGGCGTCCTCGACTCGCTCAGTCACCGGCTCGATGAACCCAGGGTGATTGAAAAAGATCCGGAGCTTTTCGATCTGCGGCGCTTCCTCCCCCACGGCCTGACAACTCTGTTCGATGTCATCCTGGTATTGCCGGCATCCGGAATAAGAACCGAACGCCGAAGTTACCAGGGCCAACGCTTTCTTAACCCCGTCCTCGGCCATTTGTCGAATCGTGTCGGTCAAGAGTGGGTGCCAGTTTCGATTTCCCCAGTAAATTGGCAACTTGGGCCCGTACTGATCTAGTTCCTGTTCCAGTACAGCCAGCAGTGCCCGATTCTGATCATTTAGCGGGCTCACGCCATCGAACTGGTAATAATGCTCTGCTACTTCGAGCATCCGCTCGTGCGGCACGTTACGTCCACGCAGCACATTCTCCAGGAACGGGAGTACGTCCTCCTTGGCCTCGGGTCCGCCAAAGGAAACCAGCAGCAATGCGTCGTACGGGGAACTCATTCACACTCGCCTGAAAAAACTAGCCCTTTTCACAAACATGCATTTACCGCGATGAGAGTTGCAACGTATTTCTCAACCGGATAAATCTACTCCACGCGATTGTCGCGGCTATTCAATTTACGTCGACTTGGACTGAACAACAACGACACGAGGCCGGTTTTCTTGATGTACCGGACAAACTTGACTGGCCCTGCCTCAACGTCTAGGCTAAAGTCCGACGCGAAGCAGCTTTTTCTCCCCTTTCTCTCCGCTGCCATTCATTCCTCGAGGAAACCATGACCACTCCGACGACCGCCGTTTGCAAAACTCACTTGCTACCACTGCTGTTATTTGCCCTCCTGGGCAACAGCCACTGGAGTCTCGGTGCCGAACCCCTGAAGTGGGAAATCCAGAAACTTGCCGTAGACGCCAACGAGGGCATCGACATCGCAGATTTCAATGGCGACGGCAAACTCGACGTAATTGCGGGTCGCAACTGGTATCCAGCACCAGATTACTCGTCCCGACCTGTGCGTCACATCGCAGATTGGAACGGCTACGTAGAAAGCAACGGAGATTTCGCCTACGACGTGGACAAGGACGGCTTTATTGACGTCATCGCCGGTTCTTTTAGACCCACGGAAGTTTACTGGTATCGCAATCCTGGAGCCGAGGGTTTAAAGCTCGGTCGCCTTTGGGAGCAGCGGTTACTCGTCGACACCGGCGATACCACCAATGAGGGGCAACTGTTCCAGGACCTCGACGGCGACGGAAAGCCCGAGTGGATCGTTAACTCCTGGCGCAACGATGTACCCATGCATGTTTGGCGTCTCGGTACCGAGCAACGCGCAATTGCCACCACGGTTGGCCAGAAGACAGAAGTAACGGAGAAAACAGTACCCACCCTGCACAAGTCCGTTATCGGAGACAAAGGCAACGGTCATGGCATGGGCATTGGTGATCTCAACGGCGATGGAAACCTGGACATCCTGGTTGGCCAGGGCTGGTATGAATGCCCGGCCAAGAATCGCTTCGCCACGCGTTGGACTTTTCACCCTGACTGGAAACTACACGCCAGCGACCCCATCCTCGTACGGGATCTCAATGGCGACGGTCGCAATGACCTGGTGTTGGGCGTGGCTCACGGTTTCGGTCTCCACTGGTGGGAGCAACAGGCGCCTGCCGCCGACGGTACACTGGCCTGGAAAAAACACCTGATTGACGATTCTTTTTCGCAACCGCACGCCCTGCACATGGCAGACCTTACCGGTGACAAGAAACTGGAACTGATTACGGGCAAACGTGTTTTTGCTCACAACGGAAAGGATCCCGGGGGCAAGCTGCCACCGTGTATCTTCTACTACACCTGGGACGCCGCAACCGCCAAATTCACGCGACAGGTGATCGATCTGGGCCACGTTGGAACCGGGCTGCAGATCCGCACGGCGGATCTCGATCAGGACGGCCGCGTGGACATCGCCGTGGCGGGCAAAAGTGGAACCTATATCCTTTGGAATAAGGGCTTCTA
>JAYGDH010000172.1:0-32242 GCA_046583055.1 Pirellulaceae bacterium
ACCAGGAAGCGGTTGGGCCGTTGGATAACGCTGCCGCCGTGGCCCCTGATCAGATTGACCACTGGCTTTCCCTGGCCTGGTGCCAGAAGCGGTGCGGTCGCCTGGACCTGGCGATCCAATCCATGGAGGAAGCGCTGCTGGTCGACTCCGAGGAAGCCATCGTCCATTTCAACCTGGCCTGCTACTGGAGCCTCGCAGAAAATACCAGGCAAGCACTTGCACACCTGGCCGCGGCATTCGAGATTGACCTCAAGTACCGTGACCTGGTGGGTGAGGAAAATGATTTCGATCCCATTCGATACCATCCGGATTTCCTGGCCCTGACCGGCGTCATCGTCTAGTCGGTTTCCGCCAGGGAAATCACAGGACGTTCAAGCAAAGCTGCCTAGTTAGAACTGGCGGAATAGAGTTCCGCGAATTCCAGTGCCCAGGTATCGATTAGTTCTCGGAACGCACCTGCGTCCGCATCCGGAATCTTTTCGAAATGATTACGGTTGAAAATTTCCTTGTTGCGAATCGTGGCCTTGGCAGCCAAATCAACAACATGGTAGGTGGCGAACGGTCGGACGGTCATTTCCAGGCGACTGTAGTTGTTCTTACGCTGCCCGATAGCATTGACGCCGAAATCATCGCGACTAATTGCTGCGCCCCAGCCTCGTTCACCAACAATCGTCTCTACCTGGAATCCCGGGAAATGATTGGCCACGTGGTCGACACATGCTTCGATGTGCTCAGAAAGATCCCGACGGTATTGGGCGTGAAGCCGCTTTAGTTCCTTTCCAGAAAGAGCCTTGGCCTGGGCCTCGCCCTGTTGCTCGTCACGACGATCCGTTCCACGATCAATCGCTTTCTGTAAACGTTCTTTAAAGTTCATGGTGTGCTCTATTTCCGGATCCAGTGAAAAGCAGGCGGCGATACGTTGCCGGGACCTCATTGAGGATGTGCAGCGGCAGATCAAACTTCGGGACAACGGGTCCTCTTCAGAAGTCGAGCCACCCGGCACCAAAGGGTTGGGATGGGTGCCGAGCAATCTAGTCCGCGCTCGTTCGATTGTCAAGGATTTGTAAAGTTGCTAGCGATTGTTTGCTAGCGGAACTTCTCGCTATGTCATGAATGGAAAAGTGTTTTAGAACGGCAGCAGGAACAATCTTTGGAGAAAGTGTTAAGTCTTTTGACATTTTGACCGATGTACTGCCTCACAGCACAAGCTGACATGCAATGAGTGGGTCAGGAGGGACCGTGGTGACGCACCTTTGAGAAACGTAACGTAGTGTTGATAGAGAGTTGGGTTATGAAACAGTTTGATCGAGAAGCGAAGCAACGATTGCTGAATGATGCCGCGGATGTGGCCTTGAGTGTTCACCAGGTTGCGACGGCAGCAACAGGAACTGTCCAGCAGGATCAGGAAAAAGACCAGGTCACCGTTTACTGGGGAGACATTCTTCCGTGGTTGGCAGATGCCCTGGTGTCCAAACGTTCCTGGATGCAGGATTTTGACATGGACAAGGTGGTTATCTCTCGAGATTTCCACGAGGTCCTTTGTGCTTATCGGCGCTACCGGGGCAACCTGGATCGGCCGGATGCGAATCACCCGGTTATTAAAGCCGCTTGACCACCGCGAGCTTGGGCGTTACCAGGGAAGATTTTCGGTAAGAGTTGCTATCTTCCGATCCGATTCCTGCCTGGAGAGTTGTCTGTCAGGCAGGTGTTCACACTATAATGCACATTGAATCGTTCCAGGGCTTGTAACCGGGTAAGAGGGAGAAGCCGCGTGGGTCAGCAACAACCGGTATCTAAGCAGCATCAACGTCAGGTCGATGATTTAATCGCTCGTATCAGGCTGTCTGCAGACAAATTGGCTGCGGACAAACCAGCCCGTGGCGATCTAAAAATACTCAGTCGAACCTTGCGCGAGTTGCGTTATGCCTTCAAGGTATTTGCTCCCTATCGCAACTGTCGGAAGGTCACGGTGTTTGGTTCGGCCCGCACGGGTCCGGAAGAAGCTGCCTACCAGCAGGCGGTTCGTTTTGGCAAAGCGATGGCAGAGCGAGATTGGATGGTCGTGACCGGCGCTGCTTCAGGGATCATGGAAGCTGGCCATGTTGGCGCCGGGCGAAAGCATTCGATGGGTTTGAATATCATGTTGCCCTTTGAACAGGAAGCCAATCCTGTCATTGCCGGTGATCACAAGTTGGTCAACATGAAATACTTTTTTACTCGGAAGCTGATGTTCGTGAAGGAATGTGATGCCGTGGTTTGCCTGCCGGGCGGGTTCGGTACGCTGGACGAGGCCCTGGAAGTACTGACCTTGCTGCAGACGGGCAAGCGGGACATGGTTCCGGTCGTCCTGCTGGATGCTCCCGGGGGAACTTACTGGAAACAACTGGAACAGTTTTTTGGGGACCAGTTACTTGGCGGAGGGATGATATCTTCCATGGATTCCAGCCTGTACCTGGTGACGGATGATTGCCAGGAAGCGGTCAACGAGGTGATGGACTTTTTCACGGTCTTTCACAGTATGCGATATGTCCATGATCGACTCGTGTTGCGTTTGAAAACGGAACTTGCCGCGGAATTGTTCGATGACCTGAATCGGTACTTCAAGGACCTGCTTGTCGAAGGCAGCGTGGAAAGGTCAGGAGCCTTGCCCGAGGAGAAGAACGAAGTGGATTTAAAGGATCTTCCTCGATTGGTGTTTCATTTCAATCGTCGCTCTCATGGCCGCTTGCGACAGTTGATTAACAGTATCAACCAGGGAGCTGTCCCGGAAATGTACCGGTCATGAAGCGGTTGCCTTTGCTTACCGCTGGCTGAGTTCGTGGACAAGGTCCACGACGGCAATGGCGTTTTCAACGGGGGTTTGCTGTAGTACCCCGTGTCCCAGGTTAAAGATATGCCCGGGTCGATTTTCAGCCTGGTCGAGTACTGCCTGGACATGTCGGCGGATTTCCCGGGGGTTTGAAAGCAGCACGGTAGGATCCAGGTTGCCCTGGACAGCTTTCTCGAAACCAACTGTCCGCCAGGCGTCGGCCAAGCCGATGCGCCAGTCGACGCCTACCACGGCGCAATCGGTTTCAGCCAGTAATGGCAGCAGGGCAGGATTCCCTGTGGCGAAATTAATCACGGGCACGGACGCAGGCAGCGATGAGATAATCTGCTGAACGTAGGGGAGTACGTACTGCCGGTAATCCAGTGGACTTAAAGAGCCTGCCCAGGAATCAAATAATTGGACGCATTGAGCCCCCGCTTCGATCTGGGCATTGAGGTAACGCGTGATCGCTCGTTGGAACCGTTCCATGAGCGTTTTCCAGGCTCCCGAATCCTGGTACATGAGTTTCTTGGTGTGCAGGTAATTGCGGCTGGAACCCCCCTCAATGACATAACTGAGTAGCGTGAATGGGGCGCCGGAAAAACCGATCAGTGGCAGGTCCGCGGGAAGATCCTGCCTCGTCTGTCGTACCGTTTCCATCACGAAGTCCAGCGTATCGATATCCTCCAGCTCCAGTATGCGATCCACATCGGTCACGTCGCGTACCGGGTTGTGAATCACGGGGCCTTCACCTGCCTGGTACTCCAGTTCCAGGCCCATGGGTTCCAGGATGGGGAGTATGTCGGAGAAGATAATTGCTGCATCGACTCCCAGCTTCTCGACGGCTGTTAACATTACTTCGGAGCAGAGGGCAGGGTTCTTGCAGAGTTCCAGAAAAGTTGTTTGGGCGCGAATATCACGATATTCTTGCATGTAGCGCCCGGCCTGTCGCATTAACCAGACCGGGGTTACCGGGCAGGGTTCCTGGCGACACGCTTTCATGAACGGACTGTCATACCAGGGAGCATGGGGGTCAGATGGGTCGGAGGCGGGTCCGGATAGCCTGGCAGAGGCAACCTGTTTACGCCCTAGGATCGGGTGGCATTGTTCCGCGGCCGCGGAGACCAGTTTCCCCATTTTCCCATGATCCGGCTCGAGATCAACGGGGATGTTGTGTTCACGGAGGGCTTCGCTGGTCGTGGGACCGATCGAGGCGACGACCAGTTGAGGTAACTGGCGTTTGAAGGCATCTTCCAGTTCCAGTTGTTGGCAAACCGTAATGACATGAGTGACCTGGTGTGCCGAGGTGAAGAGGAGCACTTCTCGTTCGCCGTTGGCAATTGCCTGGAGGTTGTTTTCCAGAGGTTTTTGATCATCCGGCAGCTTCCAGCGGTAGACAGGAACGGAGACCACGGTTGCCCCGCGGGCTTCCAGTCCGGCTACCAGGCTGGGATTGGACAGGCCATATTCCTGGATGGCGATGGTCTGATTGGCCAAGGATCCCTGTTGATCGAGTGCGGTGAGAATCTCACGCCAGGTATTGGGTTCAGCTGCTCGCAACGAGGGTTCGATTCCAGCTTCTCGCATTGCAGCCACGGGCTTGGGACCTCGAGCGATCGTGGTGATATCTTTCAATGCGTGCAGGTAGCGACTGCTTTCAACATGGGGTTGTATCGCTGCCAGCAGGTAGCGGAAGCCGACGCCGGTGAGAAAAATTACCATATCGATTTCGCCGGTCATCAGCCGATGGGCAAAGTCGACAGCCAGCTTGTTCTTTGCCAGCGGAATTTCCTGCATCGATGGGCTGACGTGCGCTATTCCGCCATGTTTTTCAATCAGGCGGCCGATTTCACTGGCCCGTCGACTTTCGAAAGCAGCCACATGGATTCCGGCGAACCCGGTTGTTGACCGCGGGTCATTATTTGGCGTGTTCATAGGCTTCATCCTAATGAGACAAATGGTTGGGAAAAAGTGGGCCCAGCTAATTTGTCATCTCCTGCTTGCGACTTGTCTCGTTCGAGCGGGACTAAATTTGCCTGAGGAGCTTTGCTGGAAGGGTTTTCTCGCATCTAGCCGCCGCTGCAACGGACTGTTAGGATAAAACGACGAACTTATTCTATCTCTCTGACCGCAGGAAAAGTGCTGATGGCTACGACACAAGTAGAGTTCGAACGACTTGAATCCGAATGGAATGATGGTGGTGCGGTGGCAGCCGTGGCGGAACTGGTAAACCAGTTGCGGGATCAAAAGCTGTACCACGAGTTGTTTGAAGGATTGAAGATGCAAGCACGGATCGAGCAGGGGTTATCGCCCATGCCGTCCGGCAGCGAGGAGCAGCTGGATGCGCAGCAGCGTGATCAGCTCGAGGACGGGTTGATCGCTGCCTGCCGGGAAGTTGGCCTGTTACTGATCGAGGATGGCCAGTTGCGAGAAGGGTGGATGTATCTGCGGCCGGTAGGCGAAAAACAACTGGTTAAGGATGCACTTGCCAAGGTAATCCTGGATGATGAAAACCGGGATGAATTTGTCGAGGTTGCCCTGCACGAGGGTATTGATCCACAACGGGGCTTTTCAGAAGTCCTGGGTTACTATGGGACCTGCAATGCCATCACGACGTTCGAGTCTCTCGCTTCCCAGTGTGAGCCGACTGATCAGCAGGGTATCACAACTCAATTGATCGAGCATGTGCACTCGGAATTGATGGCTACTTTGAAAGCGGACATTGAGCAACAGCAGGGAAGCGCGCCGACGGAGTCCACCCTGGGAGAACTGGTGGCAGATCGTGATTGGTTATTTGGTGAGCATGCTTATCACATGGACACCAGTCACCTGGCAGCCACGGTCCGGTTTGCCCGTCTCCTGGAAAATCCGGAACACCTGCGGCTCGGAGAAGATCTGACCCAGTACGGCCGCCGCCTGGATGCCCAGTTCCAGTACGAGGGAGACGAGCCTTTCACGGAACTCTATCCTCATCATGGACTCTACTTTTCCGCGTTGTTGGGAGAGGATGTCGATACGGCCCTGGCTCACTTCGAGGATCGTGCTCGCAACGTGCCGGTTGATCAATACGGCCTGGTAGCCATCGAGGTCTATGTCAGCCTGTTGTCTCGGCTGGGGCGCCACGAGGAGGCATTGAACCGTGCCCTGGAATTGTATGCCGAGGCGGGCTACACCAATGGGCAGACGATTTCATTACTGGAGTTATCCGGCAAGTCAGGTGATTTCCAACCGCTGATTGACCACTACCGAAAGCATCATGACCTGCTGGGTTTTACGGTCAGCCTGATTTCTACGGGATCGGATGCGTAAAGTCAGCTGGCCAGGGCGCGCAAAAAAGCAGCCTGTTCAGATAAGGTATCCAAACAGGCTGCCTTGTTCCATCGACATTCAAGCCGCTTCAACCTAGCGAATCGTGTTGAGGCTGGCGTGAACAACGCGACGTTGGCTGGGCAGAAGAGCGGAAGGATCCACTACCGGTGCCGGAGGCGTCGGCGGGGTTACTTCAGCACTGCTTTCAGCTTTGCCGCCAGCAGCGTCGCAACCACAACGTTTCTTACGTTCGGCGCCACACTTGGCATCGTCTTTTTTGCCGTCACAGGCCTTGTCGTCACAACCGTGTCCGAGGGAAAGAAGGTGATCGAGCAAGCTACCTCGACACGATTCTTTCTTGGCGGAACAGTCGTTCTTCTTTCTAGACTGGCACTTGGCTTTTTCAGAACCGCACTTGTTGCTCTTTTCAACGCGTACGGGCTTGCCTTTGGCTTGAGCCTGGTTCTTGCTGGTATTGGGCTTGCCGGCTTCCTTCTTGGCATCGCAACCAGCTTTTTTATCAGCGCCACACTTGGCCTTTTCTTTCGCGGCACCACACTTCGTGTCTGCCTTGGTTTCACAGCTCTTGGCTTCACAGCCACAGCCCTTGAGGCCGAGCATCCGGTCAAGTAACTCAAATCCGTAGCTTTGAGAGCTAACGCAGAGGCCCAACACTAACGATCCGATGATAATATTCCACTTCATATTGCGACGTCTCCTAGTACGATGGAACCGCGGTATCCTCTATGACCTGTAAGTCACAGAGGCGATTGTCATCCGTTGTCCCTAGAGTAAAGTGACGTAGCGTGTCAAACTGATCGTCCGTTGACCAAGGTTTGAGCATGCCACTTCGATTGATTTAATTTGATCCGGGCGCTCAAGGAGACCGCACGAACCGCACTGACTAACATAGGAAGGTATCGGAGAGAAAAACCGGTGGCCTTGAAAGTACAAAACATTTTTCAGCCAAGTGGTTTAGAACAACTGTTGGGCAAGAGTTTGCGATTCCGTAAGCTAGTTAACCTGTAACGGTTTTGTCGTGCCTCCAGGTGTTGTTGCCAGGTGAAATTCCGGGAGTGACCCTCACATTGTGGTTTGTCTGTAGTGAATCTGTTAAACTATTCGGTCTCGGTAGTTTTTGAGGTTCCTTCCGCTGATTACCTTCCGGTATGACAAAACAAGCATCTCCCACAGGTTACGAACGGATTGATTTTACCCGGCTGCCAGGAGTTCCCTGTCCGTGTGGGTCCGCCCGCCGGGCCTTTGCGGAGGTAGAGGATTTTCCAGGGACAATTCATGTCACGGAGATTGCGGCAGATGCCCAGGTGCATTATCACAAGCGCCTTACGGAAACGTACTATTTCCTGGAATGCGAACCAGGTGCCCAGCTTCAGCTGGATGACGAGTTGATGGATGTTTTTCCCGGATTGTGCGTTTTGATTAGACCAGGTACGCGCCATCGAGCCGTGGGGAAAATGAAGGTACTAATCGTTGTTTTTCCCAAGTTTGATGCGGAGGATGAGTGGTTTGATTAAGAGGATATGCGATTGTTTTTCAAGGGATCCTGAGGACCGACGATTTCTGTCCTCGTTCCTGCTTGTAGGACGCTTACCCGTCCCCTATTCTTGGGCCTGAAAGCAGGCTTAATTGTTTTGACCATTTGACCATTTGATGATGTGAGTAGATTATGAAACGGAACATGAGCTTCATGAGATTCTTCTCCAATGCGGTACCATCTCGTTTCCATGGCGGTCGCATGACCGTTGCTGGTATCGATCAGATCATTGGTGCGGCCCTGTTGGCTGCTGTCCTGCTGGTGGGTCCTGGTCCGGTCGTGAACCAGGTCCTGGCACAACACCTTTATCCGGCCAAGGTAGATCCGCTGGACTGGACGTTCTGGAGAGGTCCTTCCTATAACGGGACGTCTCATGAAACCGGATTGATTGATGACTGGGATCCTCGTGGTGGGGAGGGCAGCAATGTCAGTTGGAAACGGGATGACCTGGGGGGCCGTAGTACTCCGATCGTGATGAATGGGAAGCTCTACCTGCTCGCTCGTGCCGAACCGGAAACGCCTCGTGAGGGTGAAAGAGTCCTTTGCCTGGACGCCGTGACTGGAAAAACGATTTGGGAGAATCGGTTCAATGTGTTCCTGTCGGATGTGCCCGATACGCGTGTTGGCTGGAGTTCGGTCTGTGGCGACCCGCAAACCGGTTATGTCTATGCGCTGGGAGTTTGCGGTTACTTTCAATGCCTGGAGGGTGCGACCGGCAAGGTGGTCTGGTCCGTTTCCATGCACGAGCGTTTTGGTTTACTGAGTACTTACGGTGGCCGGACTAATTTTCCGGTGATTTGTGATGACCTGGTGATTATCAGCGCGATCGTTATTGGCTGGGGCGACATGGCCAAGCCGGCCCATCGGTTTGTTGGTTTCGACAAGCGAACCGGAGAGATTGTCTGGTTTAATGGTACCAGACCACTTCCCTATGACACGACTTACAGCAGCCCCACGGTTACGACGCTCAAGGGTCAAAAAGCACTCGTCTTTGGTTCTGGAGATGGCGATGTGTGGGCCATCCAGCCGCGCACGGGGCAACCAATCTGGAATTACAGTTTTTCCCGTCGCGGCTTGAATGTTGCGCCGCTGGTCGTTGGTGACCGGGTCTTTAGCGGGCACAGCGAAGAGAACACAGAGGGGACGGCCATGGGCGCGATCGTGGCCATTGACGCGACAGGCAAAGGCAATGTGACCAAGACTCATGAACTCTGGAAGATTCCAGAGATGATGATGGGTAAGAGTTCACCCATTTACCATGAAGGTCGGCTTTACTGTTTTGATGATCGAGCCAAACTGCATGTGCTGGATGCGAAAACGGGGGAACCGGTAGCAAAACGGATTGCCTTGGGAACCGTGATGCGCCCCAGTCCGCTGCTGGCCGATGGCAAGATCTATATCTGCACGGCAAATGGTCGCTGGTACATCCTTAAGCCGGATGCCGATAAGGGTGTTACGAAACTGAAATACGGCCGGTTGCCGCGCGGCGAAGGATGCCATGCTTCTCCGATTTGCTCACACGGTCGTATTTACTTGCATACCACGGAAGCTCTTTATTGCCTCGAAGACAAGTCGAAAGACCGCGACGACATTGCCTTCGCAATCGCCGCGGGTGCAGAAACATCGGTTGCTGATGACCAGGCGGTGGCCCACGTCCAACTGGTTCCTGCTGATGCGCTGTTACGACCCGGACAGGTTAAGCAATACAAGGTTCGTCTGTTTAACCAGACTGGCCAGTTCTTGAAACAGTTGGATAGTGGCGTTGAGTTCGCGGTCCAGGGCAGTGGCACGATTGACGGTAGCGGAAAGTACCAGGCGGCTGCGGAAGCAGTCCACTCGGCGACCGTCGTAACTGCTCGGGTTGGTGAACTGACCGGGAAAGCACGGGCACGAATTGTTCCCGATCTTCCCTGGAATTTTACCTTCGATGAATTGAACGATCCTCCCGTTACCTGGGTCGGTGCCCGTTACCGTCATGTGGTGAGAGAGAAAGACGGCAGCAACGTGATGGTCAAGATTACGACGATTCCCAAGGGGACACGTAGCCGCTGCTGGTTTGGTCATTCCGAGCTTTCTAACTACACCATTGAAGCGGATGTCCAGGGAGCTGTTAGCAATGATAAGCTTCCTGATATTGGGTTAATCGGCCAGGGCTATACGATGGATCTGCAGGGTGAAAACCAGCGACTGCAGATTCGCAGTTGGGTTCCACAGTTGCGAATGGCCAAGACCATCGATTTTTCATGGGAACCGAACAAGTGGTATCACATGAAGTTTCGTACTGCCGTGGAGGATGGTAAGGCGGTCCTGCGTGGAAAGGTCTGGGTGCGTGGCGAAAAAGAACCGTCCGCGTGGACCATCGAGGCCACGGATGCTGTTCCCAATCGTTCCGGTAGTCCAGGGCTCTTTGGGAATGCAAAGGATGCCGAGATTTATTTGGATAATATTCAGGTCAGTGAAAACTAAAACGTCGATGCCAGACGATTGTGGCAGGATTTAACGAGGAGATTAATCGGATGAAGAGAATGCAATGGTCAGTTGCCGTGGGCACGACGTTCTTGTGGGTTGGCCTGGGTCTGTTCTTGCTGGTGAGTGGCATCGGTTGCCAGTCAAAGGAAAAGCCTGCCGGGGGTGAATCAGGTGCGGAAAATACCGCTGACCAGCAGGCGGCAGCAGGTGACCAGGATCAGGGGCAGGATGAAGATGCTCAGGGGCACGATGAAGATGCTCAAGGGCAGGATGAAGATGCTCAGGGGCAGGATAAGGATGCTCAGGGCCACGATAAGGATGCTCAGGGCCACGATAAGGATGCTCAGGGCCACGATAAGGATACCTCTACGACGTCAACGGCGCCCACCAGTAACCCGGTGGTCGTGGCAGGAGACTGGTCTCAGTGGGGAGGTAATTCACTGCGCAACAACGTTCCGATTGGCAAGGGGATTCCAATCGAGTGGGAAGTCGGTGACTTTGATCGCAAGACGGGTGAATGGGATTCCAGTTCTGCTTTGAACATCAAGTGGACAGCACGCGTCGGCAGTCAGACCTACGGTAATCCCGTGGTCTCCGGCGGTCGCCTGTTCGTTGGCACAAATAACAGTGCCGGCTACCTGAAACGATATGGACCGCGTGTTGACCTGGGATGCCTGATTTGCTTCGACGAGGCCACGGGGGAATTCCTCTGGCAGCATTCCAGTGAAAAGTTGCCCACGGGACGTGTTCACGACTGGCCGCTGCAGGGCATTTGCTGTGCACCCCTGGTCGAGGGTAATCGCCTGTGGTTTGTCAGCAGTCGTGGTGAAGTGGTCTGCCTTGATACCGAGGGGTACTACGATGGCGAGGATGACGGGGACCTGAAAAAGGGACTGGCGCGCCTGTTCGATATCCGCCAGGGAGCGGATCCGAAAACCGATGTAGTTGCTCCGGCCATTGCCGAGTTGAAAAAGGGTGCGCTAAGTGCTGTGTTGAGGGAAGCGTTTGCCAAGGCAGGCATGGAGTTGCCAGCCGAGGTGACTGTCTCCGAGGCTGCCGGTGGGAAGGGCTGGCAGGTCGCGGCCAGGATTGGTGAATCCGATCGGCAAATCGTGATCAAGCAGGTGGGCCCCAAGCTGAGTGCTTTCAAAGTGGTGACCCCCGATGACAAGAATGAAGCTGATGAAATCTGGAAATATGACATGATGAGTAACCTGAAGGTTTCTCAGCACAACATGTGCGCCTGTTCAGTGACAGCATTTGGTGACGTCTTGTTTATTAATACATCCAACGGACTTGATGAGTCACATATCAATTTGCCGCAACCAGCAGCGCCCAGTTTCGTTGCCATGAACAAGAACACGGGTGAAGTGTATTGGACGGACAAGTCACCGGGTGCCAATATTCTTCATGGCCAGTGGTCATCGCCGGCCGTGGGTATCCTGGGTGGAGTTCCGCAGGTGATTTTCGCGGGTGGTGATGGCTGGGTTTACAGCTTTCGCGCGGATGCTGGCAAGGATGGAAGCCCCGAGTTGCTCTGGAAATTTGATGCCAATCCGAAGGCCTCCGTCTGGAAACTTGGTGGACGTGGAACGCGTAACAATATTATTGCTACTCCGGTGATCCATGAAGGTCGCGTTTACGTGGCCGTGGGCCAGGATCCGGAACACGGCGAAGGCGACGGACATTTATGGTGTCTTGATCCAACCAGGCGAGGAGATGTGAGTGTTGAGTTAGCCGTGGACGTCCAAACGGGAGAAGTGATTCCGCACCAGCGATTACAGGCCGTCATCGACGAAGACGGCCAGGCAGCTCGCGATAACGAGAATTCCGCTGTGATCTGGCACTACAGCAATTATGACCAGGATGATAACGGTGAAATTGATTTCGAAGAGCAGATGCACCGTAGTTGTGGCACCGTGGCAATCAAGAACAACTTGCTCTACATATCGGATTTCAGTGGTCTGTTACATTGCCTGGATGCCAAGACGGGGGCGGTTCACTGGACCTACGATATGCTGGCCGCAGCCTGGGGCTCGCCGTTGATCGTGGAAGATCATGTTTACATCGGGGATGAGGACGGTGACGTGTGTGTCTTCAGCCTGTCCAGCGAGAAACATGATCCGATTGCTGAAATCAACATGGGCAACTCGGTTTACAGTACGCCGATCGTTGCCAACGATGTCCTTTACATCGCGAATAAGACGCATGTCTTCGCGATTTCTGCTCCGAAGAAAGAGTAGGGCGGGCAGCACGTACCGGTGAACCATCGCATGGGGTGGCTGGCTAGGAGGCCTCGCCTGCTGGCTTGCCAGGTTCCGCTGCCGCCGGATCGTCCGGTAGGGGTTCTGTCAGGGGTTCTGTCAGGGGTTCTGATTCCTGCAGCATGTCAATGGCGGCCAGCACGGCATAGGAGATGTCCCGATACTTCCGGAGTTCACCTGACAGGACATGCAGTTCGACGATGAACTGGCGACCCTGGATGATGGTCTGAAGAACCTGCCGTTCCGCCACGACGGCCCGCTCATTGTTGCCGTCCTTGAAAATAAAACGTGTTTTTAGCACGTACCGTGCGCAGGCTCGATCGGCGATGACCATCGGTTTCACTGATTCCAGGAGGCCAGCCTTGGATTCCTTTTCGAATTGAGTCGCTAGTGTTGTGGCGTACTTGATGACGTTATCAGGAGTCACGGTTTCGATACCTGATCCGTCAACGGGTGTGGAAGTGATCCAGATGCGGGGTAACCGGGTGCGCCGATTCTTATAAAAATAAAAACGTGCCACGTAACGTGAGCTGCGGGGAGCAAGGCCCCAGTTCACGGGACTGGCGATTGCCAGTTTGCCGGGTTCCACGGTAAATGGATCGGAGAGCACCTGGTCGAGATCAAGTGACTCGCGTGATACTACCCGTATCGTGAGAGGTGTTTCGGCGGAGGGCGCCGCAGGCTTGGTAGATTCCGGGGACGCAGGTGTTGTTTGCTCGGACTGAGATTGACAACCCGTTAGTAGCAAGAGGATGACCAGTCCGTGGAGACAGCTAACTCCAGTGCTTGCGAATCGTAGGCTTCTGCAGTAGAGCACGCCAGTCTGTTTCCAGTCGACAGGTGGAAAGGTCCAGGGGAAGAACCTGCGTTGCAAATGCGAACCAGGTCGCTACCGGGATTTACACTTCTTCCTCGATCGGTTCTTTAACGATCCGAACAAAGTGAGGAGGTTTTCCTGGTTTGCTCAAAGTAGCACTTTTGTCCAGGGCTTGTTTTTTCTGATGATATTCGAAGGAGGCAACCTGTTTGAGGGTTTGGCTGAAAACACCCCAGGTAGCCTTGAGGCGAATTTCCTCGGGGGTTTTTTTCTTCCGCCGGGTAGCCTTTTTCTTCTTGACGGGTTTGTCTTCGTCGGTCGCCTTGGTGACTTGTTTCTTGGCAACCTTCTTCTTGGCAGGTTTTTTAGTAGCCTTCTTAGTGGCTTTCTTGGGAGCCGCTACCTTCTTCTTGGTGACCTTCTTCTTGGCTACTTTTCGCGCCATTTGATCTCACAATAGTTTACAGGGGAATGGGAACCGGGTTTGCCCGCGGGATGCCAAAGAGAGCGTTTGTACAGGCAATTCAAGGATGTTGGAGGCTGACGGTGAGTTTTTCTCTCCAGCGAACTCACATCATAGCGGATTTGTGCATTTTGTGCCAGTTCGGCTAAAACTGACCGCCCGATCGGCCAGAATCCATGGTTTCAATCGGGCTGAGAATCGGGACCACCAGCTGGTGGAGTTCCTTTACCCTGCTTAACGTACGTAGATCGTTGGACCGCGTATTCGTTCCGCGCGGGCAACGCCGGGGCTTCGCCGCTGGTACCAAGTTCTTCGAACAGTCGTTTCAGGTAAGGGCGGCACCATCCACAGCCGGTGCCGGCACCATAACAATCGGCCAATTGTCCAGCACGACGAGGTTTTTCCACGCGAATATAATTGATAACTTTTCGCTTGGTCACGTGAAAGCAAAGGCAAAGTTCGTCATCGAGATCCATGCCGTTATTTCCCTGCCTGGGTAGCCAGTTGCAGCGCGATTTCACACGCCAGTTGATACTCGCGGATATTGAGTGTTTCGGCCACGGTGTGTGCATTTGCCTGTCCGCAGCCCAGTGACACGGTGGGGATGCCATGCCGTGTTATCCAGTTGGCATCGAGCCCACCATTGGCAATGGCTAACAAGGGACGATGTCCCAGCGAATGAATGGCTGCCTCGGCCGCCTGGATACAGGGTTCTTTCCTGGACAGTCGAAACGACTCGTAATCAAGGCGCCCCTTGATACGAACCTTTCCGATTTTCCCGTTGCTGTTAGGAACCTGCTTGACTGCCTGTCGAAATGATTTTTCGATAGCGGTTACGATCCGTTTGCGAAATCCAGGGTGATGGCTGCGTGCTTCTGCACGGATGGCTACGTGATCGGTGACCACGTTGGTCGCTTCGCCCCCTTCGATATAACCGATATTGCTGGTGCCGGAATGCTTTCCCTTGCGAATCAGTCCATGCCAGCCATGTTGCTGGAGGTCCGCGATGGCCAGGGCGGCGATGGAAATGGCGCTGATTCCCTTCTCGGGCGCTCCTCCCGCGTGGCTGGCCAGCCCGTCGATTTCAATCTGCATGCGGTAGCCGCCGGTAGCACCGATTGTCAGTTTCGTGGGCCCACCTCCATCCCAGTTGAAAGCCAGCTTGGGTTTTCCGAGCAACCCCTTGCTGACATATCGCGCACCTAGTAACCCGACCTCTTCCTGGACAAACCAGCAGAAGGTTAATGGGGGGTGGGGTACCCGGTGACGCAGGAGGTGTAACGCCGTGGTCAACAGCACGCCGGTTCCCGCCCGGTTATCAGCTCCCAGTCCCGTGGTTGGGTCTGCTGATTTGACCAGGTTCCCTTTACGTTTTGGCTGCGATCCGACGCAGATGGGTACCGTGTCCAGGTGAGCAGACAGCATCCGTCGGGGCCCACGTAGGGTTCCCGGTAACTTCATTACCAGGTTGCCACGCTCACCGCCGTTGGGTGAGCGGCGATGTGCTGCGTCGGATTCAATGAAACGGGCCTGGGCACCCCCTTTCAGGAGGGCCTGGGTGACGTAGTCGGCTACCTTGCTTTCCTGCCCGCTCTTACCAACGATGCCCATCAACTTCATGACATGCTTCAGGGCCAACTGGGAGTCAATGGTGGAATGGTCGGCTGGGGGCATGGAGTTGTCCGTTTTTTATGACAAGAGAAGGAAAATGGAATTCAACGTCCGTGGCGGTTGGTTTTCTGAGTGCTTGAACGTATTCTAGATCGTAGTCTGATTTTTATTCTTTTGTTAGTCAGGAATGCAGGGAACATGCGATTTTTCTTGGCAGGAATCATGCAGGGGTCGAATCGCAGTGAAACCCTGGTGGGGCAGGATTATCGCCAGCAGTTAAAGGAACTGCTGAGCAGGTATTTTCAGCAAAGTGAGATCTATGATCCACTCCAGGGCAACGAGCAGTCGCTGGCATATAATGACGAGACGGCGAGAACCACGTTTGTTGGTCACAACCACATGTGTCGGGATGTGGATGTAGTGGTTGCCTATGTACCGGAAGCTTCCATGGGAACGGCGATTGAAATGTGGGAAGCTTATTCGCATGGGAAAGTAGTAATCAGCATCAGTCCGCTCGAGCATAATTGGGTCATTCGTTTGTGCAGTCATCATGTTTGTACGGACCTGGCGGCTTTCGAGAAAGCGTTGGAAACCAATCAGCTACAGCAGGTTATTGCAAAACAACTGGCATGAAACCAATCCTGGACCTATCGCACGAACAGCTGCATGCCTGGATGCAGGAACAGGGGTTTCCTGCCTACCGCGCGCGTCAATTGATCAAGTGGCTGTTTCCGGGCCGAGCCACTGATTTTGACATGATGACCGATTTGCCGGACGCATTGCGGCAGCAGCTGAAGCAGACGTTTTGCCTGTGGCAGACGGAAATCGTGCGTTGTCACGAAGACGAAGATGGCACCGAAAAACTCGTACTGCAGCTGGCGGATCGGGGTCGCATTGAATGCGTCATGTTACGTGAAGGAGCACGCAGGACGATTTGTATCAGCACCCAGGTTGGTTGTGCGATGGGGTGTGTGTTTTGTGCCAGTGGACTTGATGGCGTGGATCGCAACCTGACGTCGGCTGAAATTGTCGAACAGGTATTACGGTTGCAGCAGTTGTTACCTGCCGAGGAACGGATCAGTAATATCGTGGTCATGGGGATGGGTGAACCCCTGGCGAACCTTTCCCAGCTTCTGCTGGCGCTGGCCGAGGTGACATCCCAGGAAGGGTTGGGGATCAGTATGCGTCGCGTAACGATTTCCACGGTCGGATTACCCGCTGCAATTCGCAGGTTGGCTGAACAGGATCGACATTACCAACTGGCCGTTTCGTTGCACGCTCCGAGTGATGAACTGCGAAATCAATTGATACCCACGAACGTGAAAACAGGCCTGGACGAGATCTTGGCTGCGGCGGATTATTTTTTTCAGACTACTGGTCGTCGACTGACTTACGAGTACGTCCTGTTGGCGGATATCAATGATCAACCGGAACACGCCCATGCCCTGGTCTCTCTGCTCAGTTCTCGAAAGGCCCTGCTCAATGTCATTCCATACAACCCGGTAGCCGGTTTGCCTTACAGGACGCCATCGAAGCGAGCGACAGCTCAGTTTGGGTCGATCTTGCAGGATGGCGGTGTCAATGTCCAGTTTCGGCTTCGCAAAGGCGACTCGATCAATGCGGCTTGTGGGCAGTTGCGTCGAGAAGTGGTCCAACTGCAGGATCCCAGTGTGGATGTTCAATAACCTGTAACGGGTTATGGACGTTCATTTTTTGATGATCAAGGGCCATAAAACAGGTATTTCCTTACTAAAGAGGGAATCTTGTCAGTAACTTTTGTCACGCGCAGGGGTTTATAGAGGTGCGTTTGCGAACGATCTGATGTGTCTCCGGTTTACCTGCTGGTGGCCGAGCTAACATTGATTGTTTAGACTGAATACCAGGCAAGGGTGACGTTACTGGATCACGATGAACTGCTTTTCAGTAAGGTCCCTGTTGCGTAACAGCACTTCTTGTTGGTGAGCAATCCTTTGTTGATGCAAGAGCAGACTGTGCCGAATTACGAAGACCTGGATCCAGATGTACGGTTGATGCTGCAGGTGCGCGAAGATAACGCGGCAGCGTTCGAGGAGCTGGTAATGCGCTACCAGTCTCGCCTGATATCGCTGTTTCGGTATTTGATTCGAGGTAGAGATCAATCGGAGGACCTGGCCCAGGAAGTGTTCTTGCGTATCTATCGGGCTCGAAAGCGCTACGTCCCAGGAGCCAAGTTCTCGACATGGTTATTCAAGATTGCTCACAACGTGGCCAACAATGCCCTGCGATCTGCTTCGCGTCGGCGTGAAGTTAACATCGTGTCTCGTTCCAGCGGTGCCTTGCCATCTTTTTCGTTGGATGCATTAGCGCAGGCAGCCAGTGGCCTGATGCCGACCCGGCAACTGGATGCTGCGGAACGTGCGGAAATGGTGCGATTGGCAATGGATGCTTTGAATGACCGGCAACGGATGGCATTATTGTTGTCCAAGTTTGAAGGGATGACCTATGCCGACATTGCTGAAACGATGGATCTTTCCACGGCGGCTATCAAGAGCCTGCTATCGCGAGCGCGTGGAAACCTACGCGATATACTTGAACCCTATATCGATAAGGGAGTGTCAGCCGGAGAGGCTGTCACGCGACCAGGAAAGCCACATGTTGACAGCGGAGACTAAGTCCTTACCATTGCAGCGAAAAAAATAACCCATGAAAAAAGAAAAACCAGAGCACCAGGATAAGCAAGAGCCGGGCTTCGATGAAGAGCTGGTGGCTTATCTTGATGGTGAACTTAGCCGGGATAATGCTTCCCGTGTTGAAGATGCCCTCTCCGAGAATGCGGAATATCGGTTGCGGCTCAAGCAGTTGCAGCAGGCATGGGACTTGATGGACGATTTGCCGCAGTCCACCATGGACGAATCCTTTATCAAGAGCACGGTGGAACTAGTAGTTGTTTCTGCTGAAAGTGAAGTGATGGCAACGGTCCATCGCTGGAAAACCTGGCGAATCGGGATCTGGGCCGTGAGTCTTGCTGCGGTACTCGTGATGGTCTGGGGAGGATCTGCACTCGTGAACAGCCTCGGTGGACGTGCTAACCAGCAGTTACTGAATGACCTGCCGTTGGTCCAGGAAATAGATGTCTATGACCCGATTGATAACATGGATTTCCTCAAAGAGCTGGATGCTTCCGGGGTTTTTTCCGAGGAGTTAGATAATGCAATCTAGAGGTCGCTTACGTTCGCTCTTTGGCCTGGGCCTGCTGCTGGTTACCTGCATGGTCCTGGTGGTTCAGGTATCGGGAGATGATCCCGCTGCGATTCCCGTGGACCGGGAAACGGATGATCTGCGAACTTACACCTGGCAGGATTTGAACCAGATGAGTTTCAAAGAGCGAGCCCGGGTCGTGCAGGAAATGAGCCTGGTCGAAAAAGAGAAATTGCGAAAAAAATGGGATCACTTCAAGGGACTGGACCAGGTTGCCAAGGAAAAAAATCGCCAGCTGTACCAACAGGTCGTGTCGCACCCACAGGGAGAGAGATTGCACCAGGTGATGGTTCGTTACCATGAATGGCTGGGAGGTCTGCTTTCGAGCCAGCGTGCTGATTTGTTAAGCCTGGAACCGAAGAAACGGATCGAGAGAATCCAGCAAATCATTAAGGGACAGGAAGAGCGTAAGTTTACGGAACTGCTGGAAAAGGAACTTCCCGCGGAGGATCTGCGAAGTATTTCACAGTGGGTAGACAGTTTTGTAACCAGCTTTTCTGAAGAACTTTCCGGCCGTGAAGCAGAAGTGATTGCATCGTTGGACCTTGAGCAACAGCGACGTTTAAAGGCTGTACCGGCTGGAAATCAACGGCGCCGTATCATTGCCCTGGGGGCATTGTTTGTAACCCGCTCTGAAAAGGCTGGTTCCGCTGCGGATGACCTGCGACCCTCGGACAAGGATTTTCAGCAATTGCGGGAAGGCCTTTCTGCTCATGGTCAGAAATTGTTTGACCAGACAGAGGGCATGTCGGAACAGAGAACCCTTGTTCGCCAATGGGCCCGGGCTGCCCTGATGAGCAGTCGCAAGGCCTTGCCCAGGGTCAGTGATGAGACTCTGGAAGCGTTTCGTCGCGACGAGCTGGAATTCAAGCTTAAGCCGGAAGACCGGGAACGACTGGAGCGGTTGTCCGGAGAACGTTTGAAACAGCAGTTGAAATGGTATTACTACCGGTATCGCGGGGACCTGGAACCGGAAGCACAGAACCGGTTCGGTGGTCGCAGTGGACGATCTAACGGTGGACGGCGAGGTACTGGTCGTCCAGCGGGCGGTGGCCGTCCCCGGTCACCCGAGAGTGATGGAAACCGGTTTATCGATCGCGGCTTCCCATCCCCCCGGTCGCCGTAATCAGTGGAGGAATGGTCGTGTTTAAATAGTAAGCACGAGGTACTGACAGTTCCAGAAGTGCCTGCAGGCGGCTTCCAGGAGTTGATTCCTGGACCAGTCCGGCAAGGCTCAGCAGGCTGGTTGGTTGCTGGTAATGAATGACACGAACCTTACCCGTTGATGGTAACTTGGCTAACTCGATTGCCCGGTCGATGGCTTCATCCAGGAAACCGATGCGATCGACCAGTTGATACCGGAGAGCCTGCTGGGCACTGAACATTTCCCCTGTGGCCAGGTCGGTGCCTGTGTTTGGGTCGATGATGTTATCTGTTCCATCGCGAAAAACAGCGCGTCCCTGTTTGACGATGTTCTTGAAACGGAGGAAAGATTCGTCGACATAACGCTGGATGATCTCTCGGTGTTCCGGGTTGAGTTCCCGGGTCATGCTGAGCATTTGTTTTCGCTCGTGGCTGGCAATCGAATCATCCTTGATGTTCCAGCGATCCAGGAAGCCACTCACGTCGTAATGGGGGATGATGACGCCAATGGATCCGGTCGTGGTCGTGGGTTCCGCAAAGATAGTTTGTTTCTCGTCACCAACTGCCATGGCGATGTAATAGCCTCCGCTGGTTGCCATGCTGCCCATGCTGACGACCAGTGGGATTTTTTTTTCGTCACGCAGTTTAATGAGGTGATGCAGGATGTAATCCGAACCGGTGACCGTCCCGCCCGGTGTATTGATTCGAACGACTACGGCACGTACGTGATCATCTGTTCGGATTCGATCAATCTGTCGCTTCACAAAGCCATCGCCCTCCATGATGACCCCGGAGAGAGAAATGATGGCAACCTTGTCCGTTGCGTCTTTAGACCGCGAATGGAAATGTTCCTTGATTCCCTCGGAAGTATCAAAATACTCGGTTTCCGCATTGAAATAGCTCATCAGGGAAAAACCACATAGGATAAATCCCAGCCATCCCAGCATGCTCACGAAACGTGTAAAACGGCTGCCCGGGCCGGCTTGGACAATGATCGTCGGAACGGCGGGCTGATTTACAGGTAATTCCGGGGTGCTTTCGGGGATGGGATCGGAAGTTGACGCCATGAGAAGAATCCTTGAATGATGTCATCAGTCGCAGGTTGATGATGTTCCCGGTTAGGTAGTAGATGATTCTCATTGTAAGCTTGTCCATTGCAGGTGGCTACTACCGTATAAACGTGGTTCCTGTTGGCTGGTGTTGCCTTAATAACGAGGATATCGCTAAGCTATGGAATTGATAACGGGCCCAGAGGGCCTTGGTGAGCTCGGAAGAAAGGGATGAGAATAAGTGTTTGTTGCTGCATCAACGGCTTGTTACGCTGACATGCCCATGGAAGAAGCGATCGATCGACTCGCAGATCTCGCATTTACGGCGTTGGAAATCACGATTCACGAGGGAAGTCCCCAGCTGACGCCGGCATTTGTCGTGGCAGATCTGGAAAAGGCCATTTCCATCTGTGCCCATACCAAGCGGATGGATGTAATCAGCTATGACGTGATTATTACCACCGAGGGAGAATCATATTACGAACAGTTCGAGGCAATTTGTCACCTCGCCAAGGCCACCAAGGTGGTTTCGGTAACCGTTCACTCCGCAGAACTTGGTACGCCCTTCAACGAGGAAATTGAACGGTTGCGGCGACTGGTCAAAATCGGGGTTGAATCCGGAATCAACATCAGCATTCGAAGCCAGATTGGTTGCCTTTCAGAAAATCCTGATACCGTGATATCACTTTGCGACAACGTGGAAGGCCTGGGTGTCACGCTGGATCCCAGTCATTATATCTGCGGACCTTACGATGAACGCAGTTGCGAGAAGCTGATGAAGTATGTTTCGCATATACGTTTGCGTGATAGTACCGAGGAGAGCATGCAGGTCCGGGTGGGACAGGGTATTGTGGAATACGGCCGCCTCGTTAACCAGCTAACCAAGGTCGGTTATCGCCGTGCCCTGTGTGTTCACATGGGCGAGTTGCCGGAGATTGACCATGTCGGTGAACTGCGAAAGATGCGATTGCTGTTGGAAAGCCTGCTGTAATTGAATCGGTTGCTGGTCCCTGATATCTCAAGGTGGTTGTCCTGATCGCGAGTTCCTGGCTGAAGGTGTTCAGGAACAGCTGGTATGAACTACTGGACGCTTGCTCCTGATCAGCCCATAATAGCCAGTCAGGTAGGGGCACGAGTTGCTCCCTGGTGTGACAGGAATTATGATTGTTCAACCCGCTTGTCAGGAGTCGCTGCGATGTTTTCCACCCTACGAATAGTCTTGGTGTCTTGGCTTGCTCTGAATCTGCTACTGCTGTCCGGTTGCCAGAAGACCCCGGAGGCCCAGAAAGACGAAAACAAGATGACGATAGAGAAAACCGCCTTTGGTAAAATGGCGGATGATCGTGAAGTGGATTTGTATACCTGTACGAATACCCGTGGGTCCGTGGTGAAGTTGAGCAGCTACGGCGCCATCGTGGTTGCCCTGGAAGTCCCGGATCGGGAAGGCCAGCTCGCAAATATTACACTGGGTTTTCCAACTCTCGAGGGCTACCTTCCACGGCATCCCTACTTTGGTGCGACCGTGGGGCGTTATTGCAATCGAATTGCAAAAGGAAAATTTAAACTAGGCGACCAAGAATTCACCCTGGCGACCAATAATGATCCGAATCACCTTCACGGTGGTGAAAATGGATTCGACCGAGTGCTTTGGGATGCGGAACCGGTACAGACCGATTCCGCGGTAGGAGTCAAGTTTCATTACGTGAGCAAGGATGGCGAAGAAGGTTATCCTGGCAACCTGGATGTTACCGTCGTCTACCTGTTGACCAACAACAATGAGTTGAGTGTTGAATTCACGGCAACGACGGATCAATCCACCCCCGTGAATCTCACGAATCACAACTACTGGAATCTTGCAGGTGCAGGTTCTGGCAAGATTGTGGACCATCAACTGGAAATCATGGCAGACCAGTACCTGGCGGTGGATGACACGCTCATTCCAACAGGTGAACTGGTTGACGTTTCCGGCACATTCCTGGATTTTACGAAGGCCCGGAAAATGGGTGCCAGGCTCCAGGAGAGCAAGCTGGATCCGATTGGCTATGATCATTGCTTTGCCCTGCGTAGCCAGGATGGCTCGATGGCGCTGGCCGCGAGGGTCAGTGATCCCACGAGTGGCCGCGTGATGGAAATTCACACCACACAGCCGGGGATCCAGTTCTATTCCGGCAATTTCCTCGATGGCTCCGAGGGAGCTGGTGGTAACAATCAGCACGAGGCTTTTTGCCTGGAAACACAACATTATCCAGATTCACCGAACCAGCCCAAGTTCCCGAACACGATTCTCGAGCCCGGGAAGACCTATCACCAGAAGACCATCCACAAGTTCTCGACCCAGTAAGGAACTGTCGCGAGATGGTGTGATTCCTGGGTTTGGATGTCAGCGGATGTTGATGCGGTAAGGCAGCATCAGTAGGGACGGTTCTGCAAATAAACTGCGGACGGCCTCGACATCCTGGATGTTGCGCAACCAGGGATGACTGGCCGGCGTCGTGAACCCGGGCAAGGCGCCACCTCCGCCCAGGAGCTGTTCAAGAAAGCTCTGGCTTTTCGGCAGGATCAGCAGCTCGGCCTTTTCGTCGGCACCGAACTTGGCCGCTTTCTTGGCGGCCTGGATTGCCTCATGCAGCGTTCCCAGGTGGTCGACCAGCCGGTGTGCCTTGGCCTGGCGACCGGTCCAGACGCGGCCACTGGCCAGGGGTTCGAGTTCTTCAAGTGACAGTTTCCTGCCTGCGGCTGCCTTGCTGGTGAACTGTCGGTACACATTTTCCATGTTGGTTTTCCAGATTGTTCGTTCGCTCTCGGTCATGGAACTGGTGGTTGATAACAATCCGCTGTTTTTACCCTTGCTGATGACCTCGGTCCGGACTCCGAAACGGTCCAACAATCCTCCGAAAGAGATCTTGCCTCCGACCACACCGATGGAACCAGTCAGGGTTCCCGGCTGGGCAAAAATCTGGTCGCAGCCCATGGAAATGTAATAACCTCCACTGGCCGCAATGTTTCCCATGCTGGCTATGACCGGTTTCTTGATACGTTGGATTTCTCTCCAGATCAAATCGCTGGCCAGCGCAGATCCCCCGGGGCTATCAACTCGCAGGACAATGGCCTGGACAGTCTGGTCCTCGTCTGCCTGCTTCAGTGCACTGATCAGAGTATCGCTGCCGACGGAAACCCCTCCCAGCAGGTTGAAGCTGCTTTCACCGCTGACAATGGTGCCCACGGCATAAATAACGGCGATTTTCTTGTTCTTGGTTGTTTTCTTGGCATCGGATCCGTTGAGCAACAGGTCAAACAACTTGACCATACCCATCATGCCCGAGAAATCGGTTGCGACTTTCTTGATGGCGTATCCATTCATGATGTCAATCTGCGCTTCGTCGGCAGCCAGGTCCTTGCTGAGTCTTTGCTTGATTTGATCCCCGTAGGCGACTTCATCGATCAACCCTGCCTGGAGCGCCTCTTGCGCCGTGAAGAGACCCTGGTCTACAAGTTTCTTGACAGTATTCACCGGTAGCTTTCGATCCCTGGCAATGGTTTCGACCAGCTGATCGTAGAAATCTGTCAGGAGTTGGTCATACTGGGCACGAAACTCGGGACTCATGGAACTGCGCATGTACGGTTCAGCAGCTCCCTTGTGGGAACCAACCTGCATCATGTCGGCCTTCACGCCAAAAAAATCAAACAGGGTTTTATAGAAAGTGATTTCAGCACGAACACCGGGGATCATCAGGGTCCCGGATTCGGGCATGATGATGTGATCACAGGCACAGGCCAGCAGGTAGTCTGGTGTCATGGCGGATTCCAGATCGGCATAGACTTTCCGGCCCGCTGCCCGCGTTCGCTGAATGGCCAGGCGCAGGTCTTCCGATTGGGCCCTTCCGATGGCAGTACCTCGTATCTTGAGAATCAGCCCGGAGATATCCTCATCACTGGCTGCCTGGTCCATCCTGTCGACGAGGCCCAGCAGGCTACTGGTGCCCGTGGCGAAGAGGCCATCCGGAGCAGACATTTCGGGAACGGTACCCCTGAGTGTCAGGCGGGCCACCACCAGGCGTTTCTTTTTTGCGTCTTCTTCAGCTTTTTGGGGTACGGTTGCTCTGGTCTTGGCTCGTTGGGCGTTGACTGTTGGTAACGTTGCCAGCACCAGGTAGAGCGCCAACAGTGTTGCTGAAAGAAGCGAATGAAGTTTGGGGCGGATGGACATCGGAAAAGGCTCCTGGCAAAGTTCTGATCGAAGATGAAAGCACATTGTGACACAATCGGTTGGGTCTTGGTACAGCCTGCCCACGGCTATCCAATCGACCTTGACACTGTACACCTGTATATTATAGTGACAGCCATCGAAGTAACCGGTTTCTGCGACGAGGAGGGCCCATGTCCGCCAGGCAAACATTGACCCAACGCCAGCGTGCCGTTTATGAAATGATTCGGGATAAGATCGTCAATCGTGGTTACGGTCCCACGGTCCGAGAAATCGGCGAACATTTTGGGATTAAGTCTCCCAATGGAGTCATGTGTCATTTGAAGGCGATTGAAAAGAAGGGATTGATTCGCCGCAGTCCCAACAAGTCCCGGGCCATCGAACTGACGCAGGAAGAGTCGATGGAACCGCGTGGTCTACCGATGGCAGGAATCGTGGTTGCCGGTGCAGCGAACCTGGCCTTCGAGCAGACGGATCGTATCGACTTTGACCAGTTGTTCGATAGACAGGATCAGTTTGTCCTGGAGGTCCGTGGTGATTCGATGATCGAAGCCCAGATTGCCGATGGAGATTACGTGGTGATTAGGCAACAGAAAACTGCCCAACAAGGTCAAATGGTTGTTGCCAGGACGGACAACGGTGAGGCGACGTTGAAGTACTGGTACCTGGAGAAAGATCAGGTTCGTTTGCAGCCGGCCAATTCGTCGATGAAACCGATCTACGTTGACGATGTAGAAGTGGTTGGCGTGGTCGTCGGTGTCGTGCGGTACCTCAGCTAGGGTTGCCCGGTGAGACCGCCTAGGCAGACTTGTCGAGCTTGGCAGACTGGTTGATCTTGTTGTAGAGGGTTTTCAAGCTGATCCCCAGTTCTTCCGCAACAGCTGGTTTGTTTCCATCATGGCGTCCCAGTGCTTCATGAATGGCTTCCATTTCCAGTTCCTGGAGAGTCATTGCTGAGCGGGGTTCAGGCTGGTCGATCCGTACCTCTGGCTGGTTGAATCGTTGCGGCAGATGATCCACGGTAATGGGAAGTTGCTCACAGAGAATGGTGGCATGTTCAATGGCATTGGCCAGTTCTCGGACGTTGCCAGGCCAGTGATGGGACTGGAGGTAGTTGAGGGCCTCCGGTGTAAACAGGTTCTGAGCGGGATGGCCCCCGGCATGGAAACGATGGTAGAGGTGCTTAGCAATCTCGGGAATGTCCGTCGCTCGATCCCGCAGGGCCGGTAAGACGATTTCGAAAGTGTTGATGCGAAACATCAGGTCCTGGCGAAAACTGCCCTCGGCGACCATATCTTCCAGTGCACAATGCGTTGCGCACAGAACCCGCACATCGACCTCGAATGACTCGTTGTCCCCAAGGCGACGGATTTCACCACTCTCCAATACACGTAACAGCGTGGCCTGAAGAGACTTTGGCAATTCGCCGATTTCATCCAGGAAGATGGTACCGCCGTGGGCGACCTCGAAGAGGCCTATGCGGTGGTCATCGGCCCCCGTGTAGGCCCCCTTGCGATGTCCAAAGAGCTCACTTTCAATCAGGTTTTCCGGCAAGGATCCACAGTTGATCGCAACAAAAGGCTTCTGGGCACGGAGGCTTTGCTCGTGAACGGCCCGCGCGACCAGTTCCTTGCCGGAACCGGTTTCTCCACGAATCAGGACGGTGGAATTGGTCGGTGCAACCTTGGCGATACGTTTACGTACCTGCTCCAGCGAGTCACTGTTTCCCACCAGTTGAGGCGTACCCTGGACCTGGTGCAGCTGGTGCTCCAGCGCCCGATACTTATTGTTCATCTCGCGTTTTTCAATGACGCGTTTGAGTAGCTTTTTCAGTTCGGCCAGCTTGCAAGGCTTGGTCAGGTAATCGAATGCACCCAGGCGAAGTGCTGCCACGGCCGTTTCCTGGGAGGCCTTTCCAGTCAGGACGATCGATTCGGCTTCGGGTGAAAGTGTGGATGCTCGTTCGATGACCTCGATCCCTGAAAGCCCTGGCATATCCAGGTCAACCAAGAGGCAGTCATAGGTGTTCAACTGTAACGCTGCTTCCGCAGTTAATCCGTCCGGGCAGACGGTGACTTCGTGACCCATGCGGGGCAGCTCCAGGCTCATCAACTCCTGCAAGGACTCTTCGTCATCGGCAAAGAGGATTTTAAGTGAACTAGCCGACTTTTCGGTTTTCTTCATGATGCACATTGTTATGGGTTAAAGGTAAAGTAACTTGAAAACGTGAGCCTTTCCCGGGGCCATCACTGGTAGCAACCACTTCTCCACCATGGTCCGTGATAATACGGTAGGTAATGGAAAGCCCCAGTCCGGTACCCTGGCCGTCCCGGCGACGCGTGAAAAAAGGATCGAACAGATGTTGCTGGACTTCCTGGGTCATTCCGCACCCCGTGTCGACGACCGACAGTTTCAGGTGTTCGGAATCTTGCTTCAATTCTATCGAGACAGTTCCACCCGGTTCCAGGCTGTCCAATGCATTGGTAACAAGGTTCAGCACCACCTGCTTGATTTCCTGGGAATTGACCATTGCCACGATCGGAGAACTGCAACAAAAAACGACCTGCTTTTCGCGGTACTGTCCCAGGTGCTGGACCATGTCAATTACCTCGGAAATCAGTTCCCTCAGTTCCGTGGGGGATTTCTGACGGTTTCCCAGCCGGGAAAAGTCCAGTAATCGATCAGTGATTCCTTTACACCGGAAGGCTTCATCCTGGATTCGACGCAGGTACTTGCGCAGCACCGTGATCTCCGAATTGTGTTCACCGTCTGGCTTGCTGTCGTCCGTTCGCATAATGTCATGTAAACGTGATTCCAGGGATTCGGCACACCAGGCAATGGAGGCCATGGGATTATTGATTTCATGAGCGACCCCCGCGGCCAGGAATCCCACGCTGGCCAATTGCTCACCGCGGACGACTTCTCGTGTTCGCTGCTGTACCTGTTGGTCCAGGTGATTACGGATTTCCTGGAATCGCGTGGTCATGTCATTCATGGCAACTGCCAGCTCGGCAATTTCATCACCGGTTTCCAGTACGATCCGGTGATCAAAATCACCGCGGGCTACTCGGCGGCAACCACCGATCAAGACCTGGAAGCGATGCATCAGGGAACGGTTGAAGAAGATCCCCAGTCCGACCAGGAAACAGGCAGCAGCAAGGATGATGACCCACGTGCAGACAATCATCGTTCGGTACTTGGTCCGAACCTCGCTGGCAAACGTGTGCATTCTCCGTTGTAAATGGCCGGGCAGAATTGCCGCTAAACGACTGAGCTCGGCAAGTTCATCATTAAGTATTTCAATTTGAAGTCGATCCAGTATCCAGATCCCTCCGCGGTTGGTCCCATTGATCCGCTCCAGGGTAGCCTTGAGCTTTTTGATAGTGATCTGTTCGGACTTTAAATCTCCCAGCAGATCGCTGTCCAGGCTGGCGATGGAGAGTTGGTGCCGGTAACGTTCCAGTGATTCACCGACTGCCAGCAGGTTGATGTGAAACTCCTCCCGCAACAGACCGGTGTAATGTTGGGGGTCACGGCCCGGAAAATCGCGCAAAGTCTGGACCTGTTGTAGTGTAAACCTGAGGCTGCTGACGGTTCGCGTAAGATCTGCGGACAAGGGTAATTCACCAGCCCGGCGACTGATACTGCGAGCCAGGTGACGATAGTCATTGAGCCCCAATAAACTAAGGATCGCCAGCCCTGAGAGGATCAGCCCCAGGATCACCGTACAGGCTTTCACCTTGGAACGAATTGGCAATGGGAAAGCGATGACGACCTCCTTGTCGTATCAGCCTGTCGGGGGAATCAAACGGGGCGGGAAAAGCTTGCCGTGGCAAGCTGTGCAGAACCGAGCCGGGCAAGTGTACTCGGTGCCCATGTCAGGAGACAAGGGGGAATGTGACGCCGGTGTGCTAGCACAAAACAGGGGCCGCTGCGTAGCAGACGCTAGTGTCGGATAGCACGTCGTAGCAGGATCGTGCCGATGACCAGTAGGACAAGGTTCCCAAACCATACGCTGTAGGGTGGAAAGGCGCCACATTTTGCGCGATCAACGCCGTATTGCATCAACGGATAGTAGATGGCCAGGATGGGGAGAAAACAGAGTCCGAAACTGGTCCAGAAATCTGCCGTTCGCAGGCGAATAGCCATACCGGTGCCGATCAGGATGAAGACCAGGCAACTGAATCCATTGGCCCAACGACGCCACGGTTCGGTCAATAAACGAAACAGGCGGAAGTTGGCGGCATCGAGATTGCTAGTACGCTTTTCCCATTGGTTGCTAGTAAGCTGTTGGAAATCTCCGGTCAACATCTGGTAGGCCCCATGGGCTGCCAGCAACTGTTCCTGGTGCGAGATGGTTTTTCGTTGTTGTTGGGCCTTGGAGCTGATATTGCGCAAGGCAATTTCTGATGGTGACTGGGAATGTATTCCTCCACGGGAACCGGTAGGGATTGGCAATTCGTATTCAAACGTATTAGGCCATTGACCGTGAGTATGGGTTCCCACGTCGAACTCGGTATCTTCGATGCGAATGTTCAGCTTGTTGTTTTCCGGGTTAAAGTTCAATTCAGCCTGTCTGGCAACCAGGGTGATCGTCGGTGACTGATCGGTGGCATGAAAACAAATCGTGGGACGGATGAGCGTCCGATCCTGGACTCCCTTGACGCTGATGGAAAACCGATCGGTGGTATACGATTGCTGGGTTCGCAGCATGCCGTAGGCAATTTCTTCAACCGACTGGAGGACCACGCGATTGATTCCGTGACGTCCCCAGGTAACGGCGATGTCATTTAGCCAGACTGCCGCCAGGCTGATCGTGAATCCCAGAACCAGGGCTGGCCAGATCACGACCATGGGGGAAATTCCCATCGCTTTTACCGCCAGGATCTCGTTGTCTGCAGACATACGACCGTACAGGCTACAGGTTGCAAACAGGAGGGTGCCGGGGATGGCAAACCTGAGTGCATCGGGTAAGACGAAAGGGATTAATCTCAAGACGGGAATGGGCCCCATTCCTTCACGCAGTGCACGCTGTGCTAACCCGATGAGCAACATGATGGAGGTCATCACGAACAGGGTCGTGAGGAAAACCTTTAGCATTTCGAAAATGATGTAACGTGTGATTCGCCGCATCAGCATGATCGCCAGGGTCAGGAAGTTCGGTTGCCGGGCTAATTCCCGCGCGACCGGAACTGTACCACGTTAACCAGGGTCAGCAAACGACAGTTTGGCAGCCGAGGGATGCCAAGGTTGGAATTGACCCATTTTAACTATTTGGCTATTGTTTCGCAGCTTACCCTTAATCTGATCTGTCGACATCGTGGTACAGAATGCCCTGGTGTGGGGCAATTGCCCCTGGCTACAGGCTGGGACATCAATCACCGAGAGGATGAACATCCGTGGAACGTTGGATCCAATCACCTCGCCGAGATCCGTGTAACCTCTGTCGCGGTGAGCAGTTTCAACAGTTGTCTTTGCTGGACCGTAAAGGTCGTGAACTGGTGACCGTGGTGTGTGGCCAATGCGGCCTGGTATCTCATGAACACATTCCCAGCGACCGGGAATTGGAAGATTACTATTTTAGCCAGTATCGACAGGAATACCATCAAGAATACACGCCATCCGCCTATCGTGTGGTACGAGAATGGAAACGCGGCGGGCAACTGGTGGAGTTATTGCAGCCGTTCCTGGAGTCCAGTGATCGTGTGCTGGAAATCGGTTCGGGAATTGGCTGTACGGTCAAGCAGTTCGAGTTGGCTGGTTTCGCAAGTAGCGGGATCGAACCGGGTGACGGATTTTGCCGATTTTCTGGAGAGCGTTTGCATGCCCGGGTGCGGCAGGCTTCCCTGGCTGACCTGTCCCGGAAACCGGAAGCAGAATTGGTCATGCTGGTTCACGTGCTAGAGCATCTCAACAACCCGCAGCAGGCCCTCCAGCACATGCGGGAACTATTGACCGATGCAGGACAGCTGTATGTTGAGGTTCCCAATTTCGGCTTACCTCAGGCAGCTCCGGGTAAGTTATTTCATTTTGCTCATATCTATAATTTCACCTCCGCAACCCTGAAGATGCTTGGTCGATCCAGTGGGCTTGAAGTGGAGGCAGAGCTTTCCAGCGCGACGGATCGCAACCTGCGTATCCTGTTTCGCAAGTCCGGGACCGCTGCATGGAACCTTGACTCAGAATCCTATCGCAATTCAATTGAGGCGTTTACACGTTACAACGTGTGGTCCTATCACCTTCGCTGGAGTTATCTTAGCGAACGGTTGAAAACGGTATGGCGCCATCGACGTGAGCGCTGGCAGGCAGCAAGTGGATTGGCCCGCCTGGAGCAGTCATGTGTTGCTGGAGAGAAAGGCATGCAGGGTCCTGGATCCGATGGCCTGCAGGCCGCCTGAGGGTTTTCACTCTTCCTCGATGGAAGTTCCCAGTTGCTTGAGCTTCTGGAACCGAAACTCCTTCATCATGAAGGAAATGGCCCGCGCATAATATCGCATGGCCTCGTTGTAACCCTTTTTCTTGGCCGCGCTAGCGGCTTGCGTGGTCAACTCGTTAAAGTGATCCCATTCGATAGTGGCCTGGTTTTCAAGGGCCACTTCTTTTAGCTCTCGACAGTTGCCAAGCAGCTTACCCAGGAACTCGCGGGTTACTTTACAGTGAGTGCTCGTGTACGGCCCTTTTCCTTGTGGCGGTGTGAAAGCAGGAGTGTTTGCGACTTCCTCGCGATAACTTCGCCCCATCCAGACACCAGTCCCCAGCGTACACAGGCTGAGGAAGGCAAGCGGTAAACCGAAAATCCAGCTGAATGTTTCCGAGATCCAGAAAGCCATCACCATGAACAAGAGGGCGGTGATCCAGAACCCGGGATGGGCCCGTCGTACGGGAGTCAGTTCGACTGCCGCTTCCTCTTCGTCGGGCCTGGAGGTGACGATCTGGGTGCCAGCGGTGAGGGCCACGATGACCGTGGAATTGTCAGATCCTCCTCTGATATTGGCCAGGTCTACTATGAATTGTGCGGCTTCATACGTGGGAAGATTGGCGATAATGACAGCAATCTCTTCATCTTCAATCATTCCCGTGACGCCGTCAGTGCACAGCAGGTACAGATCGCCCTGTTCAACGACAAAAGGTCCCTCGATGTCGACCTTGACTTCGGCATGGGGTCCCAGCGAACGGGTAATGACATTGGACGGTACTCGGCTGATCAAGTCCGAGTTTTTCGCCATTTGCCCGGAAGCCTGTAATTCCCAGACCAGGCTATGATCAAAGGTTAGTTGTTCCAGCAAATTTTTCCGAGATCGGAAGAGCGTCG
>JAYGDH010000334.1:0-9197 GCA_046583055.1 Pirellulaceae bacterium
GGGAACTCGACGTCCGTCTGATCCAGTCTCAGGTAGGTGAATTCAATCGAGCGATCGTCCGTAATGTCACGGCTGATCGTAAAATCAAAAGCACGCGACTCGTAACTCGCCGCCACGCGACTTCCATCCCCCGCCACGTAGTCGTTGCCCGCCCGGTCGCTGTAACCGAAACGGTAACCCCAGTCATCCGAGCCCCCCACCAACGTCTGGCGTCCGTGCCATTGCTGCCCATTCGACAGGTATTCCAACCGCGTACTGCCACCTCCATGCGTGGGACCGTCAAAGCGAGGAGCCCCCAGGAACTGCACATCCATGAAACTGAAACCCGGTCCATAAAGCGAACTGTAAGGCCCCTTGATCACCGCGATATCCGAGATCTGGCTGGAGTCCGCCTTGCTCAGCATCGTGTCCAGGTCGATTCGAGCAGGCACCCAGTGGGAACCCGACGCCGCCAGGCGACCGACTCGACTACCTCGTACCCGGGGATCCGTGTAAATCGGGTTCCGACGCTGTACCCCAACACCAACTGCAGACGGAGCCGTGCCCAGTAAACCGCCTCCATCTCGACTGGGCCTCACCTTGGATTCCAGGCCCAGGATATAGTCCACTGAGTTGGTGGCGCCCAGTCGCGGAGACGACCGCCGCACGGCACCCGCCGCCTGGAACGTCGAATAGAAATCAGCTACGAACCGATTCGCCTCGGCCGGCAATTGCGTGCGCGGATTCAGGAACAAGCGAGGTACGTTGCCCGGCTGTTCCTGCAGCAACCGCATGGTGGCAAAATGAACCGGCGCGTCGACTGCATCCAGCGGGGCTTCCAGAAACTGATCCGTCACCGTCAACCGGAAACCGTGCGGTCCGATGGACTCCGCGGCTCCCCCGTATCGCGATACACACAATGCTAGCATTGCTGCGAGCGTCAGATATTGTTTGAAACTGCGTTTACCTGGTGTCACGCCATTCCTCCTTGAATGCGCTACTTCACCCGGACTCTTAACGGAGCACGCCCATTTTAATTATTTCGGAAGCTAGGCTCACCACCTTAAGGTTTAGTTGGCGGGAGCAAGAGAAAATCATCGCGGCCGGGCCAGGTACCGTTCGACTTCCGCGATCATATCGCGGATTCGATAATTGCCCGGTTGCTGCGATGCCAGCCATTGCCGTGCTTTCTGCAGTGCCTCTTTCGCTTCATCAGCGCTGCCTTGCGATGCTAGCACCAGTGCCTCAACCACGTCGTCATCTGCATGGGGCACGGTTCGCAACTTCCTGGCCTGCTCCAATGCTTGCTGGGCATCATCCACGACACCATTAAGTACCTTCGCGAGTGCTAGCAGATTTTGACTATCGGCACTAAAGGGTGTCAGCTCAGTACAGGCCGTAGCCCATACCAGCAGCACCGCAGTTTCCTCGTCGTTCAGCTGATTTAATACCTCCGCCTGGAAACGAGCCACGTGGTACTGGTAAAGGGGGTTGGGTTCCAGCTTGATCGTTTCCTCCCAGGCCGTGACGGCTTCCTGCCGTGCTTCCTTGACCAACCCCTGCTGGCCCGACTCGGCGAGGATCCGCGACCTGGTTGCCAGCAGGTTTGCCAGCGAGTCCCGGTAGCTACCTATCTTGGGAAACTCGGCCACCAGTGTTTGCATCGATTGGATGGCCCGTCCGACCTGTTCGAGGGCCGTCTTATAGTCCTTTTCCCGGGAAAGCAATTCAGCAGCCCGACCTTGCGCCAACGCCAGTCGCTGGCGATACATGCCGATGGCCGGATTGATCTCTGCCAGTTCCTGGAATCGTTCGATTGCCAGGTCACTAAACCGCCTGGCCTGGAGACGATCATCACCGAGCATGTGTGCGTGGGCCAGCACCCCGCAACAGATTCCCAGTTGCTCTCCATACTCCGGAACGGCAACGAACTGTTCGTAGAGGGCATCCAGGATGCGGTAAGCGGGCAACAGGATCTGCACGGCCTCCGCGGATTGACCTACCCGGTTCAGGGTCTGCGCCTGGTTGTTCTGCGTCAGCGCGAGGTTCTTCCGGAGGGAGGGATCATCCGGCCGTGCTTCGATAAGCCTCCCGTAATCCTGCTCGGCGACTCGGTAGGCGGCCTGTTCGGCCTTGATCTTCCCTTGCGTTCGCATGGCCAGGGCCAGCGCGTTCGAAAGAGCGGCCCGGGATTGCAGGTAGCGTGAATTCCCCGGCTTCGTCTGCAGTAAACCCGTGAAGATATCGATCGACTGCTGAAAATCAGTCCCGGCCGCCGCGACTCGATTCGTCTGGTTCTTGATCAAGCCCAGGTTGTAGTGCTGCTGGGCAACACCAACCGCGTAGGTCGGATCGTCCGGATGGTCCTGCCTCAATTGTTCGTAGATGGCTGACGATTCCAGCGAGGCGGACTCGGCCAACCGCAGCTTGTCGAGGATCAATTGCATGTTTGCCAGGTTCGAGAGCGCCGCTGCCAGTGCCTTGCGGGAGGCGTCCTGCTGGTCCGGCTGCGCCACCAGGGTCCTCAGTCGCAGGACCACCTCATCATAAAACGCCTGGGCATCGTCGTAATCGCCCTGGATATCGTTGAGGATTGCCCGTTTACTCAGGCAGGCCGCCAGCTCCAGGGCAATGGTGATATTTTCCGGATGTTGCTTGAGCATCCTGCGAAAACGCTCTTCCCCCTGGCGAAAGGAGTCGTCTGCTGCCTCCATCTCGTAGAGTGCCTGTCGAACCTCGCCCAGTCGCAGGAAGGCCCGGCCACTCTCGATCTGGATTTCAAGATCCTCGCTCTTCTGCAAGGCAAATCTCAGATAGTTATCCGCCACTCGCTCCAGCAACTGGACGCGCGCCTGCTGCAGACCAGGCAAGTCTCCCAGGATCTCACTGATTCCGGTCAGCGCCGTATCGACCGCGCTACGTGCCTGCTTGAAATTGACCAGCGCCTCGCGGCGGTTCTTCTCCGCGGTCTCCCGCGCCTGTTTCTCACTGCGGGCCAAGTTGAGATTTCGCTCCGCCGTTTTCTCGGCCAGGCCCCGCTGCTCTGATTCTGCAATGCGCGCCTGGTTAATGAACAGCGACGCCACCGTGGTCACTCCTGCCAGCAGGACCAGGGATGCCAGCGAGACCAGCGCCAGGGACCGGTGGTGACGGAACCAACGTCGTGCCCGGTCGACCAGCGAATCAGCTACCACGCTGACCGGTTCATCGGCCATCCATCTTTCGATATCAGCCGCCAGGTCTCCGACGCTTTCATATCGATCGATTGATTTCCTGGCCAGGGCTTTCATGCAGATGGCATTCAGCGCCCGGGGCACGGCACCATTCACTTCCCTGGTGGTACGGATCTTGCCTGCACTGACGCGTTCCACGATCTCGTAAAGGTTATTTCCGGAGGCGGGCGGCTGCTTGGTAAGGATGAAATAAAGGGTAGCCCCCAGGCAATAGATGTCGCTGCGGGCATCGATCTCCTGGATCCGACCGTCCGCCTGTTCCGGCGACATGAACTCCGGTGTACCAACGGTCGATCCCATCTGGGTGGCCTGGGAACCGGATCCGGAAAGGGAATCCACCGAGATCGGCCCCTCGGTCGCAAACGCCTCCCGCTGATCGACTGGCTTGGCCAGTCCCCAGTCCACGACAAACGTCTCGCCGAACTTCCCGAGCATGATATTACTCGGCTTCAGGTCCCGGTGAATAATCCCCCGACTGTGGGCGTAACCGATCGTGTAACAGACGTCGACAAACTGCCGCAGCAACTGCATGAAGGGAACCCGCGCCTGGCCTCCCACCAGTAGTCCCCGGTGGGCCGCATGAAAATCCACCACGGCGTCCTTCAGTTCCTCGCCACGGACGAACCGCATCACGTAATAGCCGGCACCGTTGTCGTGCTGGCCGCGCCCATAAACAGGGACGACACCCGGGTGTTCCAGTCGACCGGTGATCTCGGCCTCCATCTGGAATCGCTCGACGAGATTAGCGTTATCGGCATGATGCGCCTGCAGTTCCTTGAGTGCCACTTCCCGGTTCAGCTCGATATCCCTGGCAATCGACACCTGTCCCAGGCCACCCTTGGCAAACGGCCTGATGATCTGGAAACGGCCGCCCAGGCGAGTCTGGGCCCCCAGGGCCAACGTCGTGTCACCTCCGCCACCATCCGCGGCGGCGTCCGAGGCCGGCACGATCGTGGCGCTCTCGGTCGCCGTGTCATCAGCGGCAGGCACCAGCGTCTGCGATTCGTACTCCGAATCCGACACCTCCTCGCCGCGATCAGCCATTTCCCGCTGGGCCTGCAACAGCCCGTCCTTGATGGTCTGCGCGTGGTCCGCTCCATCCGCAACGGTCAAGAGTAGCCGGGCCAGCTCTCCACAGGGTGTATCGGTGGCCAGGGATGGCGGACGGGTCTGCTCCGCATCAACGACTCCACTTAACTCCGCAACCCAGCCGTCGATACGGTCCACCGTGGCCTCGTCGACCCAACCGTTCAGCAGCGCATCGGCCCTTACGTCGACGACCCTGTCTGTCAGCCAGTTGCTGACTCCTTCCAGCAGTTGAGCGGGCGACAGTTCACCTTGCTGGTATGCCAGGCCCAGGAACAGGCAGCCGCGATCCGATGGAGTTGCGCTCATAACTGGCCCATCACTATATTTTGTAGCGGATTCGCTCTAAATCGATCTGCCCATTATAGCCAATTTGCTGTCAAATAGGGGGGGCCTTTCAATGCTTTCCGATAAGCAGAGGGAACATCCGGTGCATACGCTTTCCATCCAGCAAGGTGATCATACCCATGATTACCTTGCCTCGAGTGACCAGATCTCACTGGGCCGGTCCCAGTCGGATAATCCCGCGGATATCCAGCTCGATGATCCGTATGTCTCCCGGCACCATGCCGATATTCATTTCCTCGGACCCGACCAGCTCCGCATCGTTAATCACGGTTCTCTCATTCGCTGCGAGAACAGCACCGAAATTGAAACCGGAGGGGAAGCCTCCTTTTTCCTGCCACTAGAACTCACCATCGGTGAAACGACCATTCACATCCATGCCACCGAATCGGATGAAGATTCCGTGTACGACACCGTCGTGGCCTGGGTGCAGCGACTGCAGGAAGGAGACGAGGCCGCGGCCACCGAGATCTGGGAAGCTTACTATCGCCGCCTGCTGGGCCTGGCCCGGGTCCGCATGAACCAGTTACCCAAGCGTGCCGTGGACGAGGAAGATATCGTCCTCAATGCCTTTGACAGTTTTTTCCGCGGTGTCAAGGAACAACGGTTTGTCGACCTGGCAGACCGTACCAGCCTCTGGCGCATCCTGGCCATGCTCACCTCCCGCAAGGTGGCCCGCGAAATCGAGCAACGCATGAGCCAGAAACGCGGCGAGGGAAAGGTCCGCGGGGAATCGGTGTTTCAGCCAACCGACGATGGAGATGGGCCTGGCCTGGGTGACCACCAATGGGACCCCATGCAGCAACCGGATTTCCTGGCCCAGATGCGAGAAGAAATGGATGGCCTGCTGGCGCGACTGGAAGACGAGGAACTGCGGACGATTGCCATGATGAAACTGGAAGGTTCCACCAACAAGGAAATTGCCGACCACCTGGGGGTCACCGAACGTACCGTGGAGCGAAAACTCAAAAAAATACGCGATGCCTGGTCCTCGACGATCGAATAGCGTGCCCTGACATCCCACGCAACACCTCTCCATTGCCGCTACGCTGCTGCCGTCCGTACCTGACGCGGTCCTGTGCCTCACAGCCGGCGTGTTCCGCAGGCAGCCCATAGCGATCCTCACGACTATCGACGCATCACGCTGCAGCCGCCACAGGCTCCGGGTTCCCACCGGCAGCAATCCGTTTCTACCCTTTTGCTTTGGTTATTGCCGGTTTCAAGTTAGGATAGAGGCATTCGTTACGTGCTTCCTTATCCATTCCTTATTCCCTTTCAGCAAGCAGTTAAGACGCCGTGAAAACCACCCGATCAAGCCGTGCTCTGCGCGCACGCCAGCGGTTCCTCCGGGACCCCTTCTTCCGCTCCAGCCACCAACAACTCGAGCACCTCGAACAGCGACGTTTGCTGAGCGTCTCGCCGCTGGCCACCGACTCTCCCGACGAACCACCGGTCGACCCGGCCTGGTTTGCCGCCGTCGCCGACCCGGACGAAACCACACGCATGGGAACCCGCTTCCTCGATCATGCAGCGACCAGCCAGCTGCCCTCTTCCCAGGTCGATCTCTCCCGCTGGATCGTTAAACTCAGTGATGACCTCGTGGCCCAGTATCCCACGCCCGCCTCCGCCAATGCGCTCTTTGCCGGATCGGAAATGGAAGTTCTCTCCGGACTCGGACTGCCAGGACAATTGCTCGTTGGCGCCCACTGTACCACCACCGGCCAGGCCCTCGAATTCTTTGCCAACGAGCCGGGCATCCTCTACTACGAGGCGGACACGGTGCAACTGGCCAGTCTCATTCCCAGCGACCCACTCTTCGATCAACAAATCGGTTTACACAACACCGGCCAGGACGGTGGAACGGTCGACGCAGACATTGACGCCCCGGCTGCCTGGGAGATCACGCAGGGGCATGCCAACGTGGTGGTCGCCATCATCGACACCGGCATTGACCTCGACCACCCCGACCTGGCCGCCAACATCTGGACCAACCCGGGCGAGATCGCGAACAACGGAATAGACGATGATGAGAATGGTTTCATCGATGACGTGCACGGCTGGGATTTCCGTAACAATGACGCTGATCCTGACGACGACCACCGCCATGGGACGCACGTGGCCGGCACGGTGGGTGCCGTGGGTAACAATGGTGTGGGCGTCGCCGGTATCGCCTGGCACACCACCCTGATGCCATTAAAATTCCTGGGCCACAACAACACGGGGTTCACCTCCGACGCCGTCGAGGCGATTAACTACGCCACCCTGATGCGGACCCGCGCCGAGAATCCGGTCAACGTCCGGGTCATCAACAACAGTTATAACGGCCAGTTCAGCAACGCCATGAAAGATGCTATCTTCGCCAGTGCTGCTGCTGACATTCTCTTCGTGGTCGCTTCCGGTAACGGCAACGCCCTTGGAAAGGGCTACGACATCGATACCGATCCGGTCTACCCGGCCGGCATCGACAGCCCAAACTCGCTCGTGGTCGGAGCCTCGGGACAATTCGACGAACTGGGCCGGTTTAGTAATTATGGAGTCGCTACCGTCGACCTGGTCGCCCCCGGGGTAGGTATTGTAAGTACCCTGCCCGAATCAATGGGTAGCTACGGAGCACTCAGTGGTACCAGCATGGCAACGCCCCTCGTTTCCGGTACCGCTGCCCTCATCGCCGCCAACCTGCCGGATATAACGACCGCGGAAATCAAGACTGCCATCCTGAACACGGTCGATCCGCTCGCCGAGCTCGCCGGCAAGGTCGCCTCGGGTGGTCGCCTGAACGCAGCCGCAGCTGTCGCGGTCGATACGTATCGGCCACGGGTCACGCTCGTCTCAAGCAACCAGGTGGACAGCACGGGTGAGGCAAGTTACCCGCTGCAGGTCACGCTTCGTGACAACGTCGCCCTGGACCTGGCCACGCTGGACAACAACGACCTGCGACTGCTGGGCCCCAACGGCCAACAACTCAACACGGTCATCTCGCACGACACCACCAGTGGTCCGACCGACAAGGAAAAAACAGTTACCTACCAGGTCGAGGCTCCAGCCGGTGGCTGGGACTCCTCTTTCAACGGGCTCTACAACCTGGTAGCGGTGGCCGGCCAAATAGGCGACACCAACAGTAACACCAACCTGCTGACCCAGCTGGGTGAGTTCGAGGTTGAGATCTCCCTGGCCGGCCCGATGGATGTGAACAGCACCGATGACCTGGTCGACATCGACCTGGGCGACGACATCAGCAATGCTGGTGACAACAAGAGCACGCTCCGTTCGGCCATCATGCAGGCAAATGCCACCCCCGGCCTGGACACTATCCAGGTGCCAGGCGGTACCTACACGCTGACCCTTGCCGGTGCCGGCGAAGATGGGGCTACCACCGGTGACCTGGACATTAACGAGTCGGTCATCCTGGTGGGAGAGGGGATCGACTCCACGATTATTAACGCCAATACACTGGATCGGGTTTTCGACGTGGCAGCTGATGCCACGTTGACCCTCAAGAACATGACGATTCAAGGCGGCGCGGTAACGGGCAATGGCGGCGGCATCCAGGCACTGGGCAACGTCATCCTGGAGAACGTTGTACTGCAAGGAAATGCTGCCTCCGGCGGGACCGCCGATGGTGGCGGAATCTATGCCGAACAGGGCCTCAACGTAACGACCAGCTCCATTACCGGGAACACGGCTGGCGCGGATGGTGGCGGGATCTATGCCAAGCAGGGCCTTAACGTAACGACCAGCTCCATTACTGGAAACACGGCTGGCGGCGGTGGTGGCGGGATCCGTTTGTCGGGTTCCACGAGTTCCAATAGGATCACCGGCTCACTGATCGCCGGCAACGCGGCAGCATCGTTTGGTGGCGGCTTATACACCACCGCGTCCCGCAGCCTGACAGCCGAGAACGTGACGTTTTCCGACAACGAGGCTGACAAGGGTGGGGCAATCCAGGCAACCAACACCATCGCGCCGCTACTGCTCAACAACGTCACCATCACCAACAATCGCGCCGCACAAGAGGGCGGTGGAATTCGCAGCACCGGGACCGGCGTTAAGCCGCGGAACACGATTATTGCCGCGAACACGTCCACCGGTGGCCACGGCAATGTCGATATCGATGGGATGTTTGCCAGCCGCAACAATAACCTCATCGGTATCCCGGGGAATGTCACGGCATTCACCGACGGAGAACTCGGTGACCTGGTCGGGGCCACCCCAGGCCTCACGCCATTGGGTGATTTCGGTGGCCCCACGCTCGTCCACTCGCTGCTTGTAGGCAGCCCCGCGATCGACGCGGGAACCTTCCAATCCGTACCGAGCCATGACCAGCGCGGTATCACTCGACCCCAGGACGGTGACGGCGTGGGTGATCCCGCGCCCGACATCGGGGCGATGGAATTCATTCTCCATGGTGAAATCCACGGTATCAAGTTCCACGATCGCAACCAGGACGGCACCCAGGACCCCGGCGAGGAAGGCCTGGAAGGCTGGACGATGTACCTGGACAGCAACGACAACGACGCGCTGGATGCCGGTGAACCGGAAACGACCACCGCCGCC
>JAYGDH010000383.1:0-2249 GCA_046583055.1 Pirellulaceae bacterium
CACCGGTTTGCAGTTCCGTGATGGCCAGGCAGAGGCGAGGGTTTTTCGAGGAGACAGTCACGAGGTAGATGTTTCCAAAAAAAACGGTACAGTAATTCCAAGGACGGGTATATCCTCTTATACTCGATCGGTCGTTGGGGAGTTCAGGTTTATGTCGAATCACCCTGAAATGAGTAGCAAGAAAAAAACACCACGGATCGCCAGATGTGATGGATGAGCTAGATAGCTACGATTACGAGTTGCCACGCGAGCGAATTGCCCAGGAACCCCTGCGCCAACGCGCGGATGCGCGCCTGCTGGTAGTCGATCGGGAAACTGGCCAGTTGGAACACTCACACGTGCGCAACCTGATTGAACACCTTTCACCTGGTGACTGCCTGGTACTCAATGATACGCGAGTCATTCCAGCCCAGTTGTCTGGCTACCGGGTCAAGACCGGTGGTCGCTGGAGCGGTCTGTTTCTACACGCGGACGGTGCCGGGACGTGGAAGGTGCTGTCTCGCACCCGCGGCCGACTTGCCGGCGGTGAGGAAGTCATGTTGCAGGACCGCCAGTCGGGTGACTGTTGGTCGATCACGATGCTGACGCAACTGGAAGGTGGGGCCTGGGCCGTGCGGCCCAATGCGCCGGGGCCCTGCGAATCCCTGCTGGAAGAAGTCGGGCGAGTTCCATTGCCGCATTATATCCGCGGCGGACATATGAAACCGGCTGATCAGCTGAACTACCAAACCGTTTATGCCGAGCACCCCGGATCGGTGGCGGCACCAACGGCCGGGTTGCATTTTACCGATGAATTACTGGCGAAGTTAGGTCAGGCAGGTGTGCTGACTTGTCGCGTAACGCTGCATGTGGGAATCGGCACGTTTCGTCCTATCCAGGTGCCCACGTTGGCCGAGCATCAAATGCATGCCGAAGTGGGAATGGTTGGCGACGATGTGGCCCGCCGCATTGAAGAGGCCAGGCAGGCTGGCGGGCGGGTGGTGGCGGTAGGGACTACCACGGTGCGTCTGTTGGAGTCGGCTGTTTCGGACGGCCAGGTTTGCGGGTGGTCCGGCGAAACCGACCTGTTTATACGCCCCCCTTATGAATTCCAGGCGGTCCAGGGCATGATGACCAACTTTCACCTTCCCAGGAGTAGCCTCTTGGTACTGGTACGTACGTTTGGCGGTGATGCGTTGTTGCGACAGGCCTACCAGGAAGCAATTCAACAGCAGTACCGGTTTTACAGTTATGGAGACGCCATGCTGATCCTCTAAAGGAGCGGTCGCCCGTGGCTGATTGCTGTCCAAGTGGCTATACTGTTCCTTGCGGTCCCTGAGGGCGGTCCCTGAGGTTGTCATGATGGTTCATGATAGCGAGCCAACAGAGAAAGGATTCTGGTATGTCAGCGGTTGAAACAGAACACGTCCTGGTGGTGCCGACCGCCTTGTTTCACGAAGTGGGCTACTTTCAGGGCTTTACAGGCCAGGTGGACGGATACCTGGAAAGAGTGTTGGATCCGACACAAATCAGCTATCGACCCCGTAGCGAGATGGAGGAAGACCCTAGCTTCAAGCAGTTCATCCCTTACGTGCTTTTCCGCTTTACGGATGAAGCGGGCGACCTTCACTTGTTTCAGTACACGCGTGGCAAGGGGCAGGGTGAAAAACGTTTGCATAGCAAACGCAGTGTTGGAATCGGCGGACATATTTCCTCGGTGGATGCAGACGTGGGGGCTGCCAGTGATCCCTACCAGGAAGGCATGCGTCGGGAACTGGAAGAAGAGGTTGTTATCAATACGCCTTACCAGTCGCAGTGTGTCGGCATGATCAACGATGACTTAACGGAAGTGGGTAAGGTACACCTGGGTGTGGTGCATATCTTTGACGTGGAACGCCCGGACGTGCAGTCGCGGGAAGATGAAATAATGGATGCGGGTTTCCGGCCAGTTACCGACTTGATGAGTCAGCTGGACCAGTTTGAAAGCTGGTCCGAGATTTGTCTGCGTGCGCTGTTCACGGATAGCTCGTCGTAGTATCGCCATGGTCCAAACGCCCGTTTACATGGATAACCATGCCACCACGCGTGTTGATCCGCGCGTCCTGGAAGTGATGTTACCGTTCTTGAGCGACTGCTACGGTAATCCGGGGAGCACGGGGCATGTCTTTGGCTGGGAAGCGCAGGAAGCCGTGGATCACGCCCGCCGTTCCATGGCCGGGCTCATCGGGGCCTCCGAACGGGAAGTGATCTTTACCAGCGGCGCCACGGAA
>JAYGDH010000394.1:0-11984 GCA_046583055.1 Pirellulaceae bacterium
CGCCCCAGGGTGGGTGAAACTGCTTCTACCTTTCGTCCGGGCCGAGCCGGGATATGGAGCGCACTAATAATGAGGCCCTGCTGATCGACGAAACAACCTGTGCCGGCGTGGTGTCCTTCGACCAGCAGATCGACGGAAGCCTGTCGGGCTTCCTGGTAGATGACCTCAAGCGTTTTCGTTGGTTCCGCAGCCTGCAGGGCACAGGTTAACCCCAGGCAAATCATGGCTAAAACCGGGCATTTACTCGTTTTCATGCCAGTCGTCTCCCCTTCTCAGAACATGAATCTGGTCCAATCACCTGGCCCATGCGGGCCGGCAACGTCACTTCATGGTAGCAGGGGTCCGTCACGGGAGAAACTATTTGTTCGACAACTTTGCTTTCGTCGTTGCCTCTTTACCAAACAGCCGCTTGTATTCACCAAGTACGAACTTCGGATCCATGAAAGGTTGATAGCTGATATCCTGCCAACGGACGAGGCCTTTCTCGTCGATCAGGAAAGTACCATGCAACGACTGTTTTTCGAAATCGTCGTAGGACCGATACGCCTTGAACACATCCAGCTTGGCATCAGAAACCAGTGGGAACGGAAACGCCTTGTCGTAACCCTCGATCGATTGTTTCAAACCCTCCTGGTCATCGGTACTGATCGCCACCAGGGAAACCCCGGCCTTCTTGAATTCCTCGGTCATCGGGGCAAAAGCTTTCAACTGTTCTGCACAGTGCAGGCAACCGAATCCCAGGTAGAAAATCACGACGACGGGTTTGCCACGATACTGTTTCAGTGAATGTTCCTGTCCCTTGTCATCCTTCAGGGTCCAGTCGGGAGCCGGCGAGGGATGCCAGCGAAAAGGCCCCAGGGAATCAAGGCTGGGACGTTCACCGATATCCTTGGCAACGGTCAACGGCACGCGCCAGTCCGCGGGAAACCCGAGCTGCTCGGCAATCGGGTCCAGGCGTTGGAAGGCCGCCACCTCCAGGTCGATCGGCGCCGAGTCTTTACGAAGCTTCTTGAATGTCTCGAGTGCTTCTTTCTGGTGTCCGTGTTCCCATTGCAGGGAGGCCAGCGTGGCCTGCGGAAGAATCTCTCCCCGATGGCTATCCCTGTACTTTTTAACCGATTCGATCACCTTGTCCACTTCTCCAGCGGCAGCCTCGATCCGGGCCAGGTTCATCTGGTGCAGGCCACCTGCCTTGCGGAGCAAAGCAAGTCCTTCCTTGAATTTCTCGTCCGACACCGCCCGGTGTCCCTGCAGTGCCTGGATTGCTTTTTCCACCGCCCGAATATTACTACTATGAGAACGCGCGGCTGCGCTGCGAGCCTGGCTAATCTTCTTCTTGAATTCCTTGCTATCCTCCTGCTTGACCGCTGGCTTAACCGCTGGCTTGGTCTCTGCTTTCTTATCCTCTCCAGCGGCGTCCCTGGCAGCATCCGCTGCTTGACCTGCAGCCTCTGCCTTCTTTTCTTCCTGTTTCTTTTCCTGCTGGGAATCCTCTTTCTTTTTCGCCGGTTTGGCTTCCTTGCGAACCTTGGCTTCAGCAGCATCCGCTGCTTGACCTGCAGCGGTTTCCTTCTTTTCTTCCTGTTTCTTTTCCTGCTGGGAATCCTCTTTCTTTTTCGCCGGTTTAGCTTCCTTGCGAACCTTGGTTTCAGCAGCATCCTCTGCCTGCTTTTGCTGCTTCTTTAAACCTGCCAGCCGAGTTTCCAGCTGCGCCAGTTGTTCATTCCCCTGCTCGACTTTCCCGGTGCGAAAATAAGCCGCTCCAAGGTACCGTTCACGCTTGACTTGTTCTGTTAGTTTTTCCGTGGGACGCAGGTACCGCGTGTCACTCAACTCGATCAACTCATCCCACATCTCGTAGGTGCTGAGAACCTGGCACAACCGCGCTCGCCCGAAATATGCACTCCCGCGCTTGCTGAAGGTATTGTACTTGGGATGCATCGGCAATTCCGTCATGTTCTTGGCCAGGTCCAGTGCTTCCTGTACACGCCCCACGTAGACCAGGTTCCGGATGAACCATTCATTATTGTGAGCAAAATTACTAATCTGGTCCGGCAAAACACGGTCACGAATCATGTGGGCATGATCGACACGGGCTGACGCCTCCTGTTGCCAGGCAGCGTCGTTGTAACGCTTGAGTCGCGAGAAAATGTGCCCTGGCATATGCCACATGTGGGCAATTCCTGGTGACGCCTGGCCGCACTTGGCCGCGGAACTGACCGCGGTTTCCGGTTTCTCGTAATCCCACAGATGAATCCTGTAATGATGACAGGGATGCATCGGTTCCACGGCAAAAACCTGTTGCAACAGGGCATCGATGGCCAGGTAGCTGGAAATCGGAATACCCGCGGATCGGTTCTTCCACATTTGCAGGGCCAGGAATGCCTTGGCATCCAGGTCATCAGGATACTTGTAGATCAACCGTTCCAGGGCCTTCGTATATTTCTGGGCACGATCTTTTTTCTTGGACTTGCCCGCCTGGATGAAAGCATTCAAGGCATCGATATACATCTTCTCCCGTTCACTAACCGGCTCCTTGCGTTTGACCGCCTCGGCGATAAATCCCTTGGCTCGCTTGTCATTACCCGCATTGGCCAGTGCCATACCCCAGTAAGCCATAGCGCATTCAGGGTCCAGCAAGGCCGCCTGCCGAAAGGAACGTTCCGCTTCAAAGTTCCAGAACCCGTGTACCTGGCCTACACCCTGCTCGATAAATGCCTGGACCTGGGGTTTCTTACTGGTCACAGGAAAATGAACCTTCCCTGTCCCTTCCATCAAGTAAGCTGCCTGCCGCGGGCCCTCGTTAAAGGCCTCGCCATGATAGGAGTGACCAGCCAGGACCTCCTTCTCTTTTGGATCTACCGTCGGCTTCTCTTCTTTCTTGTCTTGTGCCCAGGCGGGTACAGATAGGCCACAAATCACGACGGTAAGTAATGTCCAGACAGGTCGCATGATCATACCTCAGGTCGGTTGGTCGCCAGCAAAAAACAGTCGCCGATGTCAGCACACCAGGCCAATACCATTCCTTATATGCCTAGTGTAGAAGGAGACGCTCAAACTCTCAAGAACTCCTGCCACCTATGCCGCAGAACATCACCCGTTGCAAGGTCATAAAATGATTAAATAGACCGGAAATAGGGGTTAATGGGCGCCCGGCAAAGGCTTCTCGGTTTGCAGGATAGATCCGGGTCAACTATCATTTGATGGTGTTGTTTTGCTTAATGTCATACGTCACCAACCTATCATATTCCGGGGATCCTGAATCATGCAGAGCAAGTCGAATGTAAAGCGTCGAGATTTTCTGAAAACGACCGGTCTTGGTGCAACACTTATTTCAGGTGGAGCCTGGAGTGAACTGGCAGCCAGGGAAACCAAGGCCGTCAACCAAAAATTAAACATCGCCTGCGTGGGAACTGCCAACCGGGCTGCTGCTGACGTCAATGGCGTGAAGCAGGAAAACATCGTCGCTCTCTGTGACATCGACAAGAATTACCTGGACCGGGCTGGTAAGCAGTTTCCCGGCGCCCGCAAGTACGCCGATTACCGAGAATTGATCGCCAGCGAAGGTGACAAGATCGATGCCGTCGTCGTGGCCACGGCTGATCACAATCATGCCCCTGCCAGTATTCTTGCTATCCGTGCCGGCAAGCATGTCTACTGTGAAAAACCATTAACTCATACCGTACACGAAGCACGCGTGATTGCTGAAGCTGCCAAGAAGCAGGGCGTGGCAACCCAGCTCGGCACGCAAATTCACGCCACTGAAAACTATCGCCGCGTCGTCGAAGTCATCCAGTCCGGTGCCATCGGGGATGTCACGGATATCCACGTCTGGGTCGGCAAGGGCTGGGGTGGAGGAAACCGTCCCGTGGGTGGTCAGAAACCGCCGAGCACACTCAGCTGGGACCTCTGGCTGGGCCCCGCACCGGAACGTCCCTTCTTCCCGGGTCGTTACCATCCCGCCCAGTGGCGTCGCTGGTGGGATTTTGGACAGGGGACACTCGGTGACATGGCCTGTCACTACATGGATCTTCCCTTCTGGGCCTGCAAACTGCGTCACCCCATTAGCTGCGAAGCAGAAGGACCATCCGTCCATCCGGAAACCTGCCCACTGGGTCTGACCGTTCGCTACCAGTTCCCCAAGCGGGGCGACCTCGTGGCCACCAAGTTGACCTGGTATGACGGCAACATGATTCCAAAAGAAATTAACGGTGAGCGTGTTCCCGGATCGGGTGTCATGTTTATCGGTAGCGAAGGTATGATGTTTGCCAACTACGGCAGCTATCGCCTCTTTCCCCAGGAGAAGTTCAAGGGATTCAAGGCACCAGCACCAAGCATTCCCAAGTCGATTGGTCACCACGCAGAGTGGATCAAGGCCTGCAAGGATGGCTCGCCCACGACCTGCAACTTTGACTACTCGGGCGCACTGACCGAATCGGTCCTGCTGGGCAATGTTGCTTTCCGAACGGGTAAACCACTCGATTGGAATGCCAAGACGCTCAAGGCCACGAACTGCCCGGAAGCGGACAAGTACATCAGCAAGAAATACCGTTCGGGCTGGGAAGTCGTCTAGTACATCCAGCGGCCGGTATTTGACGTTGATTGATCCCTGGCAGTAAGTCCTGCGCTTGAAGTCCTGCGCTTACTGGCCCTCGAGATACTGCAGCTGGATCTTGGTGTTGGTCAGTTTCTTACCCAACTGCTCGGTGCCGGCAGCAGTAACAGCCGTCCGCGTCAACTTCAGGTCTTTCAAGGCCTGCAGACCTTCCAGGTGAACCAGGCCGGCGTCCGTGATGGCTGTCGAACCGAGGTGAAGAAAGGTCATTTTTGTCATGCCGACGAGGGCAGTCATCCCTTCGTCCGTCAACTGCGTATTATCCAGGTTCAGCCACTCCAAGTTTGTCAAACCGACCAGATGTTTCACCCCAACATCCGTGATCGCCACTCGCCACAGGTTAAGGTTTTTTAGTTGCGTCATCTTGCTCAGGTGCACTAGACCGCCATCAAACACCTGGCTGTTCTCGCTCAGGTCCAGCATTTCCAGGTGAGGTAATTTCGCCAGGAGAGCCAGGCCTTCATCCGTAATTTGATTCTGCGAAATACGCAGCTTCTTCAGTTTCGGAAACTGGTCCAGGATTGCCAGGGCCTCATCTCCCACCAGCGTTTTGGCCAGGTAAAGTTCTTCCAGTTGCTTGCTGTCCTGGAGCAGAGCCAGGCCATCCTCGCTGACCCAGAGAAAATCCAGGAAGAGAGCTTTCAGGCTGGTCATTTTTGCAACCGTCGCCATACCGGCATCATCGACGGTCGTGGCGCCATTTTCACCGGATAACCGCAGGGCACGCAAGCCGGTCAAGTCACCCAGGTGTTCGATCCCGTCGTTACTAACCTGGCAGCCACGCAGGTCCAGGTTCCGAAGCGTACTGATCTTGCCCAACGTGGTCAGGCCATCATCCGTGATGCTGGTTTCATTCAAGAGAACGGACCCCAGTCGTTGGAGACCCAGCAGGTGCTGAAGCGGGCCATCATCAATCGTGGTGCCACGAAAGTTCACCTCGATAACGAAACCATCGCCGTCTCGTTTCAGGGAAGTAGCCACGGCCTCGAGTACCTTGACGGCAGCAGCATCATCCAGGTCCACTGCCGGGGCATCCTGCTGCGCCCCACCTGCTTTATCTGTCGAACCCGTGGCAGGATTGGTGGGGGGCTCGGTGGAGGAATTACAGCCGGCCAGCAGTCCCAAGCCCAGTAACATCACGAAACGCCAAGTACAACAAATCATGGTAGATCCCTTCCCGGTAATTCTGTGAACTAACATTACTATAAAAGCGTTGGACTTGTTTTGCTATCGGGCTTAATCCCGCTGCCTGCCGGCAATCATCTGCGCGAGATGCCTCGCCGCCGTGAAAACACGGGCTGCTGCGGTGCTGGCGGTGGACGCATGTGGTTTGACGACCCACCGGAAACACGAGCAGGAATGGATCGTATCGCTGAAATCAAGGCGACCGGTGCACATACCGTGGCCGTGGGTTGTCCATTCTGCCTGACCATGGTCCGCGATGGACTGGCGGCTGAGAACGTCGAAATCGAGGTGCAGGATATCGCTGAAGTCTTACTGGCAACCGTGACGGCGCCCTCTATAATGGACGGCCCTGGCTAATAACCCGCTGCCGTTCCTTTCCTCACTCTTCACGAGAACGTGACATGAACTGGTCAAGAATCATCCGCCTGGCAAACTGGAGTCTGACGATCCTGCTGCTATGGACTGCAGCAACCACAGCCAGGGCTGACAGGAAACGCCTCCTGCGTCGCTCCCCCCGGGGAACACACATGTCCCTGGTCGCCAGCCAGGATGGATACTGGTTCAGCGAGGGTGGCAAGAAAATCATGTTCTACCAGCGGGTGGAAAAATCGCAGCAGGGAAAATGGGCTCGGTCGAATTACATCCATCCCCTGTACGACCTGGACGGTAACGAGGTCACGGAAGACTTCCCCAAAGACCATCCTCATCACCGGGGAATTTACTGGGCCTGGCACCAGATTTTTGCCGGCCAGCAACGGCTGGGCGATGCCTGGGTGGCCAGTGATTTCATTGCGGACGTGGTCCAGTCCAAGATCATCCAGGCAGATAGCGAGGCAGCTGCACTACGTGTCGAGGTACACTGGAAGTCACCGTTGTGGACCGATGCAAACAAGCAACCTCGACCCTTCCTGAAAGAAACCACGGTCATTCGAGCTCACCGGGCTGTCGATAATCGGCGGCTGATCGATTTCGATATCCAGCTACAGGCCCTGGTCCCTGACCTGCACCTGGGCGGTTCTGAGAACGCCAAGGGTTACAGCGGATTCTCGGCTCGCATCAAGCATCCACGCGAGACGGTTTTCAACGCGGAGCAGGGTCCTGTCCAACCGCAGACAACTGGCCTGGCTGCCGGGCCCTGGATTGATATGGCAGGAGCGTACAGCAAGGGAGATGCAATCAGCGGTATCGGTATCCTCTGTCACCCGAAGTACCCACAGGGAAAGCAACTGTGGATCCTGCGATCCAAGAGCAGCATGCAGAATGCAGCTTACCCGGGCCAACACGCGAAACCGGTACTCATGGACAAACCGTGGCACTTGAAATACCGCCTGGTCCTCCATCGTGGCGATACGGCAGGAGCGAATTTCCCCCGGTTGCAGAAAGAGTTTGCTGCTCAGCCGTGAATCCTGGTAACCATTCTGTACCAGGAATCAATTTCCTGGACAGTGACATGGGCATTCGAGTCGCATTACACAACCGTGCTTGATAACAGGTAACGACAAGGGGATTGGTTACTAGATGGTGGAACTCGATTTAAAAATCATGGGAGGCGATACACTCGGTTTCCTCGTGATGGGAACTTTCTGGCTCCTCTATTTTCTTTATCACAAGTTGTTCAAGAAACAAGACAAGTTCTTCAGGAAACAAGCTTCCTCAACCGGCAGCGGGGAATCGCCTGGAAAATCATCCGGTCCACCGATCACGGAACAGGAACTCGAGCAATTACAACGGGAAACGGTTCCCCCAGGGGAAAACACGTCTTCGATCGTAGACCAGTTAACGGAGATGATCCGTTCGGGGCAGCGGGAAGAAGCGATTGAGCTATTTCAATCCGCAGCCGAAATAAGCCGGGAAGAAGCGATACGGCAGATCGACGAACTGGAACAACTCCGCTAACGAGCGGACTACTTGATCTCACTCAAGCTTACCGGCGATCGGTTGTTGTGCGATTCTTCCACGGCAGCCAGCACACGTTGCACCTTGTAGGAATCCGCAAAGTCCGGCAGGGGAACGACCGGTTGCTGGCCTCCCAGGGCCGTAAAGATATCGGCAGCCTGGTTAATAAAGCTGTGCTCATATCCCAGCACGTGGGCGACTGGCCACCAGGCTCCGGCATAGGGATGATTGGCATTGCCATTGGTGACGTTGATCGTCGACCAGCCCTGTAGTTCCTCGGGCAAAGTTGCGTCGTACCAATCCAGTTCGTTCATCCGTTCGAAATTGAATCGGATGGCTCCTTTTTCCCCGTGGATTTCCAGCCGGTTGGCATTCTTGTAGCCGGTCGAGAGACGGGTCGCCTCGAACGTCGCCAGGGCGCCGCTCTCCATGCGTGCGATGAACAGTACGATATCGTCAACGGTGCAGGCACCTCGCCGTTCACTGGTCTCAGCTCCACGGCCGGAAATTTCACCACCGCCTCCCTCGAGGATAATGCGATCCTTGATAACGGTTTCCATGCTGGCCCCAATCACCTCGTCGACTTCATCACCGGTGATGAAACGGGCGGTATCAATCGTGTGGGCACAGAGGTCTCCCAGCGCACCGGACCCGGCAACTTCTCCCTGGAACCGCCACATGAGCGGCGTATCGGGACCGGCCCAATCCTGCAGGTAGCAACCGCGGATCTGGTAAATCTTGCCAAGTTTTCCCTGCTGGCAAATCTGGTGTGCCAGGGCCACGGCAGGGCACCGTCGATAGTTGTACCAGACAAACGTCTGGCCGCTGGCTTTTTCCGCGGCCTCGGCCATTTGGCGAGCACTATCAAGCGTATTGGCCAGGGGTTTTTCACAGGCCACGTGTTTCCCTGCTTCCAGGGCCGCAATGGAGTGTTCTGCATGCACGTTATTCGGTGTGACGATATCGACCAGGTCGACGTCCGCCTCGTTCACCGTGGCCTGCCAATCGGTGCTGGAATTTTGCCAACCCCATTGCTGGGCAAAAGCAGTTAACTCGTCCGCGTTACGAGCGGCGATGGTGTGCATGACCGGATCGACCGGCAAGTCAAAAAACTTGGCGACTTTCAGGTAGGCGTTGGAATGGGCACGTCCCATGAACTTGGAACCAATCAACGCAACATTACAAGTCTGACCTGGCATAATAAGATCTCCGTGGAACGAACAGGGTTCCCAAAAAGCAGTGGTTTAATAATCGACATCCGTCCATTGTTGATTCTTGTGGCTGCTCAGAACGGCCTCGCAGATGGCAACTTCCTTGTGACCATCTTCAAACGTACTCCAGTCCGGGTCGGTAGGCATTTGGCCCTTGGCCACGGCCCGGTAAACATTGCGGAACAGGTTCTTAGGGCCATCCGGATAAGCCTCGGGGTGTCCGCCGGGATAGTGGGCATATTCACGAGCGGCCTCGTGCAGCAAGGAGGGATCCTTGATCAGGATCTCGTTCGCCTTGTCCCGGTAACCAATCCACATCTCGTTGGGCGTCTCCTGGTCCCAGGCGAGGGCACACTTGGATCCATCCAGCTCAAAGTGCAGTCGATTCTTGCGACCGGCTGACACCTGGCTGACCGTGAAGACCCCGCGGGTACCGTTGGCCATCTCGAACAACACCGAGGCGTAATCCTCCGTGTTGATCTCCTGGGGTTCATAATCGCTGGGATCCAGTTCCTTTCCAGCGTAGGTTTCTACTTCCTTCTTAGGTCGCATCCGGGTCTTGTGAACGGTGTGCAGATCGGCAAACACCCGTGTAATCGACTGCCCGCTAATGAACTGTATGAGGTCACACCAGTGGCTACCCACGTCGGCCACGGCGCGACTATCACCTGAGAGTTCAGGCACCAGGCGCCAGTTCCAGTCAGTCGGCAGATGAAGCCAATCCTGCAGGTAAGACCCATGGATGACGAACACATCTCCCACTTCCCCGGTTCGCACCATCTCGCGAGCGTGCTGGATCAGGGGATAGAAACGATAGTTAAAATCAACCGCATGAATTAAACCGGAACTCTCAGCAAGGCTAAGCAGTTCCTTGCTCTCGGTGGTATTCATGGCCAGTGGTTTTTCACTGATGACATGTTTGCCGGCCGCCAGGATATCTCGATTAATCGCGAAATGGAGATGGTTGGGCGTACAGTTGTGGACCACCTGAATATCCGCATCGGCCAGCAAGTCCTGGTAGTTACCGTAAGACCGTGGAATCGACATTTCCGCAGCCTTTTGCTGTGCCAGCTCCTCGTTGGCCTCCGCCACGGCCAGGATTTCTATGTTTCCCAGTCGTCGAGCCGCTTCCACGTGTGCGGGACCGATAAACCCCGTGCCAATAATACCAGCTGCTATTCTCTCGGGCATAATGCCTTATCCTTCTGCCAAGAATTACCTGTGAACAGGAAAACGGATCCATCTTCCCACGTTTCTCAAAGGATCAATTTTATCGCCCCCGGGACCGGGTAAGCAACCGGACACGAGTTCATTTTCTCGATCCTCAGCAGCTCTCAAGGTGCGAATAAGTTGACCGGCGAATGCAAATAGCTTACGACATGAAACCATGAAAACTTACCTATCACGCTGGTTCTGCCTCGGGGTGCTGATCCTTGCGCTTGCACCCGGCGAGACCACTGCCGCGTCCAAAACCAAGAAGAATGTCCTATTCATTGCCGTGGATGATCTCCGTGTCGAACTCGGATGCTACGGTAATACGATTGTCAAATCGCCAAACATCGATAAGCTTGCAGCGCGGGGCACCCTCTTTACTCGTGCCTACTGCCAACAAGCGGTTTGCAATCCGTCACGTGCGTCCCTGCTGACAGGCTTGCGCCCCTCGACGCTGGGCATCTGGGATCTGCCAACACATTTCCGGCAAAAGATCCCGGACGTGGTCACCTTGCCGCAGGCATTCAAGCAACAAGGATATTTCACACAGAACATCGGCAAGATCTTTCATAACTGGCGGCAGGATGATTACCGGGGTGACGCCCTTTCCTGGTCGGTTCCTGCTGTCATGCACTACAATTCGCACGGGTCAGACAAGGCCAGGGTCTCGGGCAAACTGCCACCCAACCTGGTGAACGTACCACGCTGTGAAATGCGCGACGTGCCCGACGAAGCATACTTCGATGGCCGCGTCGCTGAACTGGCAGTCAAGACCCTGCAGGAGTTGAGGCAAAAGCAGCAACCTTTTTTCCTCGCCGTGGGGTTCTGGAAGCCCCATGCACAATTTAACCCTCCCAGGAAATACTGGGACCTGTACGACCGGAAAACGATTTCTCTACCCGCGAATCCCGCTCCACCGCGGGACGTACCGCCCATCGCCCTGCACGACTCGCGGGAAATCCTCCGCGGTTTCAGGCAACGTCCGGACAAGAAACCAACCGACGAAGATGTCCGTACGCTGCGACATGGCTACTACGCAGCCACCAGCTACGTCGATGCCCAGGTGGGCAAGGTGGTTGACGAACTCGATCGACTGGGAATGGCTGACAACACGATCATCGTCTTCTGGTCGGATCATGGATTCCACCTGGGGGAACATGGCCTCTGGGCCAAGACTTCCAATTTTGAACTCGACGCCCGGGTTCCCATGATTATCGCCACGCCCCATGGCAAGGGTGGCCAGCGAACTTCAGCACTGGTCGAACTGCTGGACCTCTACCCGACCCTGGCCGACCTGTGTGAACTGTCAGCCCCAAAAAACCTGGAAGGGATCAGCTTGCGAACCATCCTCGATAACCCCCGGGCAACCGTGAAACCCGCGGCCTTTACCTGGCATCCCCGTCCCGCCTACCCACCCGCTGGGAACGATCCGGAAGTGATGGGGTATTCCCTACGAACAGATCGTTACCGCTATACCGAGTGGCGAAATCATCAAACCGGTAAGGTCCTGGCAAGAGAGCTCTATGACCATCAAGTGGACCCGCGAGAAACTCGCAACCTCATCAAGAATCCACCCGAGAAGCAAGCATTTCAGACAGCGGTAAGGTTACTCAACCACCAGTTTCCACGCCGGGGAAATTAACCCCTATGATAAGGTTCTCCTGGTCCTGGCTGACTCTCGCTTCACCGAGAAAGCCAGCGACGCAATCTCTTCCCAGGAGGCTGCCGGGCTGGCTACAATAGGATGCAGACCGGTTCTCCGGGTCTGCCGGTTTCCTTTCCCAGGTCATCCACATTTTTTCACGGAACCGAATTGCTCATGAGACGCGCCTCTCTCTCGATCCGCTGGCAATCCCTGCTAACCA
>JAYGDH010000504.1:0-2907 GCA_046583055.1 Pirellulaceae bacterium
CGTGTGCTCTTCCGATCTTACATGGCGGTCATCGATGGGCAACTCGTCGTACCCTGTGGCACGCAGTTGCCGGCACTTTTTAACCTGGCAAGCGGCAAGCTGGAAAAATACACCACCGGTTGGGGGGGACGCGTGGGACTCCCCAAGGGCACCTGGTTCGTAGCTGGCAGCGGCCAGTTGTTAAGCCACAGTGGTGACCTCTATGACATGCGGCGTCCCAACGATGAAAAATTTGCAAACTCGGGCAATCGCCGGGATTTCAAGAGCAAGTTGTACCCCGGATTCATGACACGCATCCAGGTGGAGCCCACCAACCAGAAATCGATCGGAGATTTCCGTCGCCCGGTACTTTCCAACAACACCATGTTTTACACGGACAACGGCATCGTGGCCGAAGATATCTCCGAGATTAAATTGACACCACGCCAAGCAGATCCTCGCCGTGACCAGGATAAATATCCCGACAAGTGGCAGGCATCCTTTCCTCGCCGCTGGAAACTTGAAACAGACCTGCGGGTACGCATCCAGGCGGGCAACCGCGTCTATTGCACCGCACCCGGGAAGGTCGCGGCGATTGACCTGCCCGCGGCCGACGGCCAGCCTCGGATCTCATGGGAGGCCACCATTGACGGTGACCCACTCACCCTGGTGGCCGCCAACGGCCGGCTTTTTGTCACCACACGCCAGGGCCGACTTTACGCCTTTGGTGCATCCGCCGCACCTGAGCCAGTTACCCATGCAAGAGCAGCACACACCGGCAACAATTCGAGTGAACAAGTCAAGCTCATCACCGCTGCTACGGGAATCAGCAAAGGTTACTGCCTGGTACTGGGATTAGACAACGGGGAATTGGCGGAAGCCCTCTCGCAGCAGTTCACCGTCATCGCCATCGACAACGACGCTGACCGAATCAACCGGCTTCGCAGCCGCTGGCACGGACTGGGGATTTACGGCACTCACATCACGGCTCTCCTGGGCGACCCACTGACCTACAACCTGCCTCCCTTCCTGGCCAACCTGGTAGTGACCGAAACTGCTCGACTATTCAATGCCGAAGCCGCTGCCGAACCGCCAGCCAACATCTACCATGCCCTGCGGCCCTACGGCGGCACCGCCTGCCTACCGGTGGCTCTCAAGGGCCGCCAGGTGTGGAAGGATTCCGCGGCAAAACTCAGTAACGCCCAGGTGCGGGAAAGTGGCCGCTGGCTTCTGTTATCACGCACCGGTGCCCTCGCGCAATCGGCAGACTGGTCCCACGCCGCGGGCGGATCCGGTAACAGCGGCAGCTCGGAAGACCGCTACCTGCGGGGACCTCTCGGATTGTTGTGGTACGACGGTTCCATCCGCTGGGAACGTCAACCCGGAAAAACCGAGGTGCGTGTCGCCGGTGGACGAATTTTCGTCCGCGCTGACCGCATGCTTGCCATCGACGTATTTACTGGGCGGCGACTCTGGGACCAGCCGTTACCCCAGGCAGCAGGTGCCGGTAAAGTAGGAGAATTCGTCGCGACTGCGGATGCGATCTACGTGGCTGCCGGCCGCAGTTGCGTCGTCCTGGACGCCCGGACAGGGAAGCAAAGATCGCAATTCCAGATGCCTGAGAAAATCGGCGGCTCGCTGGTCCATCTTCGACTCTGGAAAAACTACCTTGTCAGCTACCTGGGTAAGACCGTGATCTGCCTTGACCGCCAGAGTGGTCAGCTGCTCTGGTCGTTCGAGGCCAGTCGCCCGGAATTGAGCCTGGCCGTGGGCGGTCAGCGCGTCTTTATATCTGAGCTGCTCAATACCCGCCGCGGGGAGACTATCGAGAAAAGCGGCGTTAAAACTTATGCCCTGGACATTGCTACCGGCAAGCAGGCCTGGCAGGGTGCTGGCGGGGCTGAACTTCGCTACAGTGAAACCCACGATCTCTTATTGACGGCCACGGCTATCTACAAGGGCCTGGATGGAACGGTTCACCGCAAGAGCGTGATCGCCGATCCAACCAAGGACAAGTGGAACTACAAGAGCAGTGGCTATATCGCCGGAGACAGCCTGCTGATCGGTGGCTCGGACAATTTTACCATGTACCAGTTGACCAGCGGCGTCCAGCTGACCAAGAAAATAAGCTGGTTCCGGCGTGGCTGTACGCCCCTACGCACGAGTCCATACATGGTGACCACGCGCTACCAGGGCCAGGCCGCATATATTGACCTGGATACCATGCAATTCCAGTCATTATGGAATCTGCGGGGCGCTTGCAGCAATAATATTTTTCCTGCCAACGGCATACTCAACGTTCCTAATCTTTCCGGCGGTTGCACATGTAACTACACCCCAACCTCCATGGCTCTCGTACCACGTACAACGCTGCAGGCGCAACCCAAAAAGTAGGCTGCTACTAACGAAGCAACGCGATTGACTGTCTGACTAAACGACCCACATCAGGGGAAATGAGCAGTCGGCCCCGATGCCAATCGTTCGCGGCGCGAAGCTGGGGCAGTGCAATCGCAATTCTACCTCGCCACCTCAGGCCTGGAAACGTGGGGATCATTTTCAAGGAGCAGGCGAGCGGATGAGTAAAATTACCAGGAGAGATTTTGTTAATGGCACCTTGATCGCGGCTGGAACTTCCGTGCTTCCATTTGAAGGTACGAGTCAAGCTGTTATGAACACGCTCGACCCGTCTTATTATCCACCAGCGCGTACCGGACTGCGGGGAAGTCACCCAGGATCTAACACCCACGCACACAGCAGGGCTTTGGATAACAACTCCGACTGGGGGCCAACCACGGACCTGAAGGAAGTCTACGATCTCGTTGTGGTAGGTGGTGGAATCAGCGGATTATCGGCGGCATACTTCTATCAAAAAGAGCATGGAAGAGACAAGAAGGTACTTATCCTGGACAACCATGATGATTTTGGAGG
>JAYGDH010000507.1:0-8543 GCA_046583055.1 Pirellulaceae bacterium
CGAACGGTCAATGCGAGCAACGTTAAGCCAGACCAGGTTCAAATGGACCTGAATTTACTTCTCGCCCAGGCAGAACTCGGTAACTGCGATCTGCTGGTCACGGGATTAATCGATCGGCAGCAGGTCTCTCTTGTCTATGATGTGATACAGAAGAGATTTACACCACGGTCTGCGGAACGCGAGTCGCGAACGCTGGCCCAATTGATCGCGGGCCTGGATGAGCCGCTGTCGGTTTTGAGCTTCCTGGCTTTGCCACCAGGGAGCGGGGGTCAGCGGGTAGCTGCTGAGACCGAACCAGGTGGCAAGCCGTTGGAAGATTAGTCTACGGAGAAAAGAGGGAATCGTATGGCGACTGACGCTACCCTGGCGGCACTGGAAAATCCGGATCCCGTCTACCAGGCGAAACTTGACCTGTTGGCCGCCTTGCGATGGGCAGAGACCGAGGGGCTGGCCGAGGGAATCTGCAACCATTTCAGCGTGCTGGTACCCGGCACGACGGACCAGTTCCTGCTCAATCCCCAGGGACTGCACTGGTCAGAGCTTACGATGAGTGACCTGTTAATTGTCGATGCAGAAGGAAACCTGCTCGAGGGCAAGCATGAGGCCGAGCCGACGGCGTTCTTTATCCATTCCCGGCTTCATCTCGCCAAGCCCGCTGCCAGGTGCGTGATGCATACCCACATGCCGTATGCCACGGCAATTTCCTGTAGCGAACGGGGACGGGTCGAATGGTGCAGCCAGAATGCGCTGCGATATTATGGCCGGATTGGCTATGACGACAGTTACCATGGCCTGGCACTGGATGATGCCGAGGGGGACCGGATGGGGTCGCTGGTCCGGGATAACGACATTCTCTTCCTGGCAAACCATGGTGTGGTGGTCACGGCCGACAGTGTGGCGGTGGCGTTTGATGACCTCTACTACCTGGAGCGTGCCTGCATGATCCAGGTGTTGGCGGAATCGCGTGGCCAGCCGTTAAAAATGATCCCTGCCGAACTCTGCCTGGAAACCCATCGGCAGATCGTCGAGGAAACAGACCAGTCCTACCTGCACATGGATGCCATCAAGCGGATCCTCTTGACCCGCCATCCGGAAATCCTCCATTGATCACGGTGAGGAGCCTCGCTATTTAATTGGCCGGCCTGGATCTAGGGGAATCTTTTTGATTCTACAGTGCTGATTTTCCAGCTACCGTCTTTTCCAAGCACGGTCTTGGCCTGGTTGACGGGCAGGCTGAACTCGACCACTTTCCATTTTCCGTTGATCTTGCGGGCAACGTAATGGGGAGACATCTGCCAAGGCTTTGCCGCTACGGTTACGATGCCCGTAGCCGTGTCGCCCTTGATCGTGCAGGTCAGGGTTCGAATGTATTTGAGTTGAATGACCGACGGTGCTGGGTGGAAGTAACGGTAGATGCCAGTTGGGATGATGGCCTCTAAGAGATCTCCTGGATCGATCGCGTCCTCGGTGTACGAAATTTCTCTGGTTTGATCAGCACTGAGTTCATCCTTTGAGACTTTATGCATCATTAGTACCAATAACGTTAAAGGTTGATTAGTGAAATCAGCTGTGCTGAACTTCCCCGTCGACGAATGGCTCATCCTCACCAGGTCTTTGGCTGGCATGTGGGCAGCCATCACCAATTCGATTTTTAACTCGTCTTTGATTTTGGCGATGTCCTTGGTTTCCGCCCCGATTGTTGTTTTCGTGAAAAGCACAGTCGGTATGGAAAAGAAGACAATCAGCAGTGAAACGAAGACGTCGTGCCGGTCTTGTTTTCGACTCGTCGCGGGAAGGTGGGTGTTAGACATCATGCGCTCCTGAATGAAGGGGTGAGGTGTTTCCTGGATGAGCCAGTTTGAGCGTCATGTAACGCCCGCTACAGGGAGTTACGTAGATGGGCCGGATGCGTACACTCTCAAGAATGAGTTATTTTGTTATTTGGGGAAAACGTCGCCAAATTCTGTGCCGGCAGGTGCGGGCGGCCATCCAGGCCTGGAATCACCGGTGTTTTCGGCGAGTTTCGGGATTCTCTCAAAATCCTGTCGGGTTGTCAGCGTGATCCCGCATCTCCTTCTTAGAAAGCATGGTGGCCCGGTTCATGAGAGACCGGGATGAGATCGACCACTGCTCTCAGTAGTCTTTTTTATCATGAAATAAGGAGCTTAGTGATGGCTGATTTACTGGTCTTTATTTGGGTGTCAATTTCCATGGGTATCATCCTGCAGGATGCATGGAGTGGAATTAAGCCGACGGTTCGTGCGTTGCCACCGGCAAGTGAAGTCGCCATCGCATAGCGGCAGCAGGGGAACGTGCTTGTGCTGGAACAAGCTGTTCCGCGGATTTTTGTGGAGAAGCATCTGTCATGGCGAGCAAGTGGTACTACCGACTGGAAAAGAGAAGCGTGGGACCCCTGTCTAGCAGGCAACTGCGAGCAGCGGTCAGGTCGGGTGAAATCACCGCGGATACGTTCATCTGGAAACGAGGACTGGCAGCGTGGGTCAGGGCCCGCAAGGTTAGTCGCTTGTTTACAGGTGTGTCGAGAAAGGTTGCTTGTTCCGTGCCGGTACCGTTTGAGTTTCGGCCGGTTGCTCCGGTGGACCGGGGGGATGCCAGCATGCTTCGGGAAAATCGTGGCTCGGGTTGCACGGATGCTTGAAGTGTGGCAGCCCAATGACGGAAGAGTTGGGCTCCAGGTGCAAAAACTGCGTGGGCCAGCGAGGAGTATTGCGAGCTGGAGACGGGAAAGAAACTACGGTACTTCAACTGTTGTGCGTCGGGCTGAGTGGACTGGAGTTCCTGTACCAATCTGTATTGGTCGGTTGAATGTTTGTTCCTGGGTGGCCTGCGCCGGAAAAGGTTTTTTAGAAAGGTAGTCATGCTCCAGAGTTTATTTGACCCATATCACAAATGGCTGGGGATCGCGAGTGGCGATGGACCGCCGACCCACTACCAGTTGCTGGGTATTGCCCGCCTGGAGTCGGATGTTGACGTGATTGAATACAACACCGATCGGCAATTGCTCGCACTGCGATATTTTGAAACTGGTCCCCGTGGGGAAGTGGCCAAAAGAATCATCGGGGAAATATCTGCAGCAAGCAGGTGCCTGTTGGATCCACCTAAGAAGAAGAAGTACGACCAGGGATTACCCTCGATTGCCAGGCTTCCCAGGCCAGTCGTCGCTGCCCCGGCAACACCACCGCTGCCGCCTCCGGTACACGCGTATTCCCCGGCAACATCACCGCTGCCACCCCTGGTACACGCGTATTCCCCGACAGGACCAGGCCGGAGCGATCCCGAGGATACGATCGCTCCGGACCTGATCACGCGATCAGTCGTTGGGCAGAGGCTGAGGCGTTATCGTCCGGCACGAACACGTGATCGGATCATCTCCCGGGGACGCAAATCCTGACTCGGATTGGTACGGTGTCCCTGTCTTGAGGTGGCACCGTGGGGATGAGTTTCACAGGCAGTGCTATTGCGGTGCCCACCTTGAAAAGTCTATGCAACACGTTGGATGCACTCTTCACGGAACCAGTGCGAAGCCAGGTTCATGCTGGCTGGTGGTGTCCTCTTGGCCGGTGTCTTACAATGAATCCTGTCAGCCTGGGATGTGATCGGCAGTGATTGGTAACGCGGAGTGTCAGGGAAATGTGGAAGCGAGTTGCTTACTGCCTATCGATAGCCATGGTCACATGGTCCGCCGGTGCTGCATCGCTTGTCGCCCAGCAGACCAATTCGCTGGGGCTGCTGGTCCAGGTCCTGAAAGGGACCGACGATCCGGCAATCCAGGCCTCCCTGCTCAAGGGAATTCTCAGTGGCCTGGAAGGACGTCGTAATGTTCCGGCCCCCAAGGGCTGGAGCGAGGTGAGTGGCAAGCTGCTCGAGAGTGACAATCGTGAGGTGCGCAAGATGGCGCTCGAGCTGGGCCAGGTGTTTGGCGATCCGGCGGCGATCAAGATGATGCTGGTAACAGTACGCAACAAGAAGGCAGCAGTGGGTGACCGGCGATCGGCACTTAAGGCGCTGCTGGCGCAACAGAACAAGCAGGTGTTCACCGAGCTGGTGGCGTTGCTCGAGGAGCCCGCCATGCGATTGGATGCGATTCGGGCCTACGGCGTCGTGGAACAACCACGGGCGGCCGAGTTGCTCCTGAAACGGTATCCCCAACTGGCCGCCCAGGAAAAGCGGGCGGTGATCGAAACGCTTGCCACCCGTAAACAATATGCGCAGGTGTTACTGGCTGCCCTGCAAACGAAAACGGTGGCCAGGCAGGACGTGCCCGCTTACGTGGCCCGCTCGCTCCAGGCCATCCTGGGGGATTCCTTTACCGAGGTGTACGGCCCGGTGCGGGAGGTGGCCCAGGATAAAACCCGCCTGATTGCGAAATACAAGACATTGCTGACGCCGACTGCCCTGGCCAAGGCGGATGCGTCCCGCGGCAGAGCGGTCTACAAAAAGACCTGTGCCGCTTGCCACACGCTCTACGATCACGGGGGGAAGGTGGGGCCTAATATTACGGGATCGAACCGGGCGAACCTGAACTATATCTTGTTGAACCTGTTGGACCCTAGCTACGACGTGCCGGAAAGCTATAAAATGGTGATGATCACTACGGTCAACGGACGTGTTTTGTCCGGGGTGATCGGCGAGGAGAATGACCAGCGACTGGTCTTGAAAACCGCCGAGCAACCGACAGTCGTGATTCCCAAGGACGATATTGATTTACGACGCGTGTCGCCCCTCTCACTGATGCCCGAGGGGCAGTTACTGAAGATGAAGAACCAGGAGGTTCTGGACCTGATCAAGTACTTGCAGTCCGACCAGCAAGTGGAGTTGCCAAAATGAAAAGATTTGTATGTGTTGTGTCCGTTGTTCTCGCGGGCGTGGTAAGTGCGATGATTGCCGGGATAGCTGCAGAGCCCAAGACCAGTAACGCGCCGTTCCTGAAACCGGCTGAGGCGGTCGCCAAGATGTCGATCCCCGAGGGGTTCGAGGTCAAGATCTTTGCCGCTGAGCCGGATATTGCTGAGCCGATCGCATTCTGCTTCGATGATCGGGGTCGGATGTGGGTCGCGGAAAACCTTAACTACCGCACGCGACGACAGCATACCAATGACCAGGTGAGCCGGATCCAGATCTTCGAGGACACGGATGGGGATGGCGTCTTTGATAAGAAAAAGTTGTTTACTGACAAGCTCACCTTTACCTCCGGGATTGCCGTCGGACATGGCGGTGTCTTTGTCGGATCTCCGCCGAATTTCAGCTTTATCCCGGATGTCAACGGCGATGATAAACCGGACGGTCCGCCTGAGCCTATCCTTGATGGCTGGGGGATTAACGATCGTCACGAAACGCTCAATAGCTTTATCTGGGCCCGGATGGCTGGCTCTACGGATGCCACGGCGTCTTCACGCACTCCTGGGTCGGCAAGATCGGCGCACCCCGGGAAGAACGAGAGTTCATTGACGCAGGGATCTGGCGTTATCACCCGATCACGGGCAAGTTCGAGATCTTTGCCCGGGGCCTCTCCAATCCGTGGGGATTTGATTTCAATGACCATGGGCAAGGGTTTGCCACCTGTTGCGTGATTCCGCACCTGTTCCACGTGGTGCAGGGTGGGGTTTACCACAAGCAAAGCAAGCAGCATGTGAATCCCTATGTTTACGATGATATCAAGACGATTCGTGATCACGTGCACAAGTCAGCACATGGGGGCGCACGCTTTTACCTGGCGGACACGTTTCCGGCCAAGTATCGAGACCGGCTCTTCATGTGCAACATTCATCAGCACATGGTGTTGACCGATATCATGGAACCCAAGGGCTCCAGCTACATCGGCAAGCATGGCGACGATTTCATGCCGATCAACGACCTGGCCTGGGTCGGTTTCAGTGTCGAGACGGGACCCGAGGGGGGCGTCTATATCCTCGACTGGCACGATACCGATATCTGCGGCAATGCCATCAACTTCCCACAAAGCGGTCGCATCTATCGGATCATGCCCAAGGATGCCAAGCTGGCCCAGCGTCCCGGGGGTCGCCAGGGATTGCGGTCCTTGTCCGATGCCGACCTGGTGGACCTGCAGATGCACTCCAACGACTGGTACGTTCGGCAGTCGCGGGTATTGTTGCAGCAGCGCATGGCGGATGGCCGCCTGAACAAGAAAGCAGTTTACGCGCGACTCAAGAAGGCGTACGAGGAGGCCCCGAACTCGGCCAAGAAATTGCGTGCCCTCTGGGCGTTGCACGTGACCGGTCGTTTCCAGGGGAAGGATCGTGCGATCCTGGAACAGTACATGCTGGCTAACACGAAAGAAGAATACATCCGGGCCTGGGCAATCCAGCTGTTGTGCGAGGATGGGAATCCCTCCGAACACGTACTGAAACGATTTGCCGAGCTGGCAGAAAAATATCCCTCGCCGGTGGTGCGAATGTACCTGGCGGCTGCCCTGCAGCGGCTGGAATTCGACCAGCGGTGGCCGATCTTGGAAGCATTGTCAAAACATGGTGAGGATGTGGAGGACAATAATATTCCCCGCCTGCTCTGGTTTGCCCTCGAGCCGATGGTGCCCAAACACGCGCAGCAGGCACTGAAACTGGCCGTGACGAGCAAGATGCCCAAGCTCCAGGAGTTCGTGGCCCGCCGTATCGCCGGCGGCAATGCCAAGTTGAATATCCCGCGTGCTCCGGGAGCGGTCAGCGCCCAGGAGCAGCGCAACATGCAACAGGCGGCACCTGGCTTCAAGGTCGTGGATGTCGGCGAGAAGGGCGTCGTGAAACATTCGCTATTTCGAAATGTCACGGCGGTTCAAACACACCCGCTCAATCGCAAAAAACCTTGCTACCTGGTTCGTGAACTTGATGTGCCGAAGGGCAAGAAAACACATTTGCAAATGAAAGTCAGCCATCATCCTCATGGAGACTGGCAATTGCGTGTGTTGGCAGGCAAGGAAGTGCTGGCGGATCAACTGGTCAGTGCCAAGACCGTCAAGGACGAGTGGCTTGAAGTCACGGTCGACCTGTCGAAATACGCGGGGACCCAGATCCAGTTACGGATCGAGAATCGGGCCAATGACTGGCGCAACGAATGGGCCTATTGGCATGCGGTGAAGGTGGTGAGTAAATAATATCCGGAAGGGCGAGTCTCCTGCCGAGCCGCTATACGAGACAATATTCGGCAGGGCGAGGCTCCTGCCGAGCCACTTAAGGCGACAATATCCGGCAGGGCGAGGCTCCTGCCAAGCCGCTTAACGAGGCAATATCCGGCAGGGCGAGTCTCCTGCCGAGCCGCTTAACGAGACAATATCCGGGAGGGCGAGGCTCCTGCCGAGCCGCTATTGTTTATATCCAGATCGTTTTGTGAATCTCACCCTGGAAGGGCCAGTCTTCTGGGTTTTCAACAAGACCATGACGTACCGGATTCCAGCGGATGTATTCCCATTTGTCTTCATAGACATCTTGGTTTCGCATGCGTCTGTCCCAATGATCTGTTAGCCAACGACATTTCGGTTTGCCGTACCGTCTACTGAATTGGGATTTCCAATAAGTTACCCATTTGTCGTAGTTGGTATCGTTTTTTCCATCGAACGCAAAGAAATGAAAATGATCAGGAAGAATCACATAGCGTCCCATGAGCCATCCGGTTGCTTCCCGCCAGGTATCGCAAAGCAACTTGTGTACCTCGTTACAGGCTAGCCATGGTTTGGCGCTCTTTGTGCAAACTGTGTCAAAAATAACCCTCGGTTGACCATCAAGTCTCAATATCCCATGTGCTGGGTGCTTTCGTTTCGGTAGATGTTTAGTCATTCCTGGACTCCAATTATCGGTAATTTGTTTACGGCTCGGCAGGAGCCTCGCCCTCCCGGGTGACGTATACCAATTGTTGTTAAATGGTTTGTATGGGGCGAGGGGTTCAAAGATGGGGTGATGACAAACGGGTGGCACTCATCAGGATATCGCGATGGTGTGGTAAGATGGTTTCCTGGTCAATGGTGTAAGGTAATTGGAAGCACTATCTGAAACGGACAAGCTGGTGGAACACTATGGAAGAATGGACTACGATGTAGGGCAAACGTTGCTATCAATTGTTGGGTTCGTATGCTTGATTTGAGGTGTAACAGCATGGGTAAGCATCAGCGCATTGTCGGGAGTTTCTGGACGCTGTTGCTCCTGCTGCCGGTCAGCAGTTTGCCTGCTGCCGAGCCGTCACAACCCAACGTCATCTTGTTTCTTGTGGATGACCTGGGTTGGTCTGACGTGGGTTGCTTTGGGAGTTCGTTTTACGAGACGCCGAATATTGACAAGTTGGCAGGGCAAGGTGTCCGATTCACCGATGCCTACGCGGCGTGTCACGTCTGTTCGCCGACCCGGGCCAGCATCCTGACGGGTAAGTATCCAGCAACACTGAATCTGACGGATTGGCTGCCAGGTCGTCGCAACTTCCCGTTTCAGAGGTACTTGAACGCGGAGATCAACCAGCACCTGCCGTACGAGGAAACCACAATTGCCGAGGCATTGAAAGCGCGTGGCTATGAAACGGCT
>JAYGDH010000529.1:0-3911 GCA_046583055.1 Pirellulaceae bacterium
CAGTTACTGGAGGCCCAATGGAACGAACATCCATCGTCGCAAGGATTCCACGGAGGATGCCGTCTGGGGGGTAAGTCCATCACTCGGATATGACCTGAAGCTAACGGATGATGAATTCAAGGTGGCCATGACCAACCGACGTGAACGGGACGTCGTTCACACCTACATTGACCAGGCAGGCCAGGTGCAGGATGCCCGGAACGGTAAGGAAGCCACCGCCAGTGTTCCCGGCGATGAACTGTCACGGGATCCACAGCTAAGAAAGGCGATTGAATACCTGCGACAGAAGGTCGGTTCGAAAGAGTAACCGTCTTGTAACGGTTGTCTTCTGCAGCGACCGTGCCACGCTTTACGTATTGTCAGTCGCCGGCACCAACCGGGTGTACTGGCCCTGGTAGTAGAGGAGCGGTTGACCTTCAGCAGATTTTCCGGAGACAATTTCACCGATGAATATGTCGTGGTCTCCACCTGGCAGGATCTCTTTGAGTCGGCAGTCGACGTGTCCCAGTGTACCGGACAGGACGGGCGCCCCGGTTACGTCCGTGGTGAAATCGAGGTCGGAGAAATCTTTGGGACCCTTAAAGGCGAAGCGATTTGAGATCTCTTCCTGCTCGGCACTGAGAATATTAACGGCAAAGCACCCGGCTTCTTTTAGTTTTTCATGCGTTTGGCTTTCTCGTTGTACGGCAACCAGGATTAACGGTGGGTCCAGGGACAGGCTGGTAATGGCATTGGCTGTCATACCCCATGTTTGTTGATCGTGCTGAGTGCTGACGACCGTGACTCCCGTGGCAAACAGGCCCATGATGCGTCGTTGTTCCTGGCTGTCAAATGTCACAGTTAAGTCTCCTTGCAGGTTCCACCGGGGATAGGAAAGCGATAGAACTTTTTAGACGGGGTGCATGGTTTAAACAAGTCGTGGCTGGCAGTGTTCAAGGAACTAGCTTGAAGAAGACTGACAGAAAAGGTGTAACTCCATTGTAACTGTCTCAAAAACCATTCAACTGACGGTGTATTGGTTGCTTGGGCTACTCATTTCCCCCTTCCGGGGGCCTTGGTAACCACCGGGGATGCAAGCGTTTTGAATTTTCGTTACATTAGTCACAGTAATAACTTAGTTCAATCAAGAGGCGGTTCGAATAAGTTCGGATCAATATTTAGTAGCAGTAGCTTGGTGCTTGATCTGCTGTAAGAGGGCATCTTTGGAGAAAGAACTTTAGTGGATCTTGTTGCGTCTTATAATTCGGGGAATGTGGGTCTTTTTAGGGGATAACATTTTGCTGCTGGTTTTCCCGGTTGAGTAGCTACACGTTTACAGGCAATCTACCTATATGTCAGTCACGTACGAACAATTTGTACAGAACCTTGATGACCTGGAGATCATGAGCGCTGATGAAGTGCGCGCATTCTGGGTTGCCGAGGCTGACGGCAATGAAGTCCCTGATTCGCAGAAACTGGCCGGCAAGTTGTATCGGGCAGGTAAGCTGACGAAGTACCAGGCGATACGAGTTTACCAGAACAAGCACCAGGGATTGCGTCTGGGAAGCTACTTGATTCTTGACCAACTGGGTCGCGGCGGCATGGGCGAAGTCTTCAAGGCACGCCATGGTCTCATGGAGCGTGTGGTAGCACTCAAGATTCTCCACCCCACCGATTCGGATAACATGTTTGCTCGTTTCAAGAAGGAGTATATACGCCACGGCAAGCTAATGCATCCCAACATCGTGACAGCTTTCGATGCAGGCGAGGCCAAGGGAATTACCTACCTGGTCATGGAGTATGTCGACGGCAAGGACCTGGGGGTGTGGTTGAGAAAAAAGGGTTCCTTTACGGTTGCGCAGTCATTGGACTGTATCATCCAGGCGGCTCGTGGTTTGCAGCATGCTCATGAAGAAGGGTTCGTTCATCGCGATATCAAGCCACAGAACATGTTACTCGATGGCAAGGGCTGTGTTAAAATCCTTGACATGGGACTGGCGGCGTTAAAGGAATCGCAGGAACAGGACGGCGGTGAAGGTTTAACCCAGAATAATCAGATCATGGGAAGTGTCGATTACATGTCTCCCGAGCAGGCGGAGGATGTTAGTAGTGTTGATTTGCGTACAGATATTTATGCTCTTGGTTGCACGTTGTTTCGGTTATTAACAGGAAAGCCACCTTACCCGGCGGACAAGTTAATCGAGAAGCTCGTGGCGCATCGCCAGCGCCCGATTCCTTCGTTGCTGGAAGTTTGTCCCGGCGTTTCTCCTGAACTGGACAGGGTTTTTCAGCGAATGATTGCCAAGGACCGTGAGCAACGGCAAGCATCAATGCTGGAAGTGATTCAGGACCTCGAGAGATGCCAGGGCCTGGAGCGCCCGGAAGCTCACCGCGGGCAGTCAGCGGCGGTAGTGCCTGTTGGCAGGACCGCGACGAGTTCTGGATTTGAAGTTAACTATCACGAGGAGGACAATGTTGATGCCGATAGCGCAATGCTGCGCTTCGTGCAGTCACTGGACGAGTATAGTCCAGTGGATACGAATATAGAGGACGATGACTCCATCTTGCTCGAATCGATCGATGATGTCGTGACAAACCATGGCACGGAGGGGAACCATGGGTCGCTGCCATCCCGGGAGGCGACGGTCCAGAAGGACGGTGATTCCGAGACGATGCCTGAGTTGCGTGTGCGTCGAAATCGATCCGCTGAATTGAGTCGCCAGTGGAAAGGGAGGAAGTGGGTCCAGGTCCTGCAGTTGATCGGGATAGCCATGGTAGTCGGGTTCTCTATCTTCGCCTGGTTCAAGACACGGCAACCTCAACTGGTGATCGAGTGGGCTCCGGAAGATCGTCCAGGCGTGATGGTGATATTGAACAACCAGGTGCTGGAGGACATTCCCCGAACGAATCCGTTACGCATTAATGTTCAGCAGGGTACGAATTTCCTGGAGCTCAGGCGTCGTGGCTTTGAATGGATCGAGCAGCAGATCGAGGTGGGCAAGGGAGAGCGTGTCAAGGTAATGCTGGAATGGGAGCCGATCGCTTTTCCTGGGGCTGCTGACCCGCAGGCGCCAGGTTCAACGCAACCTGCTGTGCCCGCTGAATCCCCACCGGGGTCGTAGACGATACGAGTGTGCCGGGAATCTACAGTTGTATTCGTCTCTTTGTGGACTGGTTTTTACCTGGAATCAAGTTGACCAGGCCTGCCCGTGTGGGTATTCAAACTCGTCGAGGGAAGCTTCTTTCATCGAAATGCTGTAGCCCGGTGCGGTGGGTGGCATGTATCGTCCATCTTTCATCACGACCGGGTGATAAAAATGTTCGTGCAGGTGATCCACGTATTCAACCAGGCGATTTTCCAGGGACCCCGAAACGCAAATGTAGTCAAACATGGCAAAGTGCTGGACGTATTCGCAAAGTCCGACACCGCCTGCATGAGGACAGACCGGGATGCCGAATTTCTCGGCCATGAGGATGACGGCAAGAACTTCATTTACTCCCCCCATGCGACAGCTATCAATCTGGCAAAAACTGATGGCGTTCGCCTGCATCAGCTGCTTGAAAATAATCCGGTTTTGACAGGCTTCACCCGTGGCGACTCCAATGGGCTTGATGGCATAAGCAATGGCTGCGTGTCCCAGCACATCGTCGGGGCTGGTCGGTTCCTCGATCCACCAGGGTTTGAATTCTGCCAGTTGCTGCATGTACTGGATAGCTTCGTTGACGTCCCACACCTGGTTGGCATCAAGCATGACTTTTCGATCCCAACCGATTTCTTCGCGGATGATCCTCAGTCGACGGATATCATCCTCCACGTTTTGCCCTACCTTGATCTTGAAATGAGACCATCCTTTTTCCAGCGATGCCTGGCATAGAGCTCGTAGTTTTTCGTCGGAGTAGCCAAGCCATCCGGCGGAAGTCGTGTAGGCAGG
>JAYGDH010000565.1:0-3096 GCA_046583055.1 Pirellulaceae bacterium
GAACTGGCTGAAACGTACGCAGCTACAATTGCAGAACCGTTGAGCCAGGGATACGCCCTGTGTGAAATCAGGGATCGATTACGACGAGCGAAACAGTCCGCCGGGGCCGAACGCGTGCTCGGGAAAGCCCGGCAAGTTGCCGAGAAAGTTACGGACCAGGGTTTGCGCAAGGAACTATTAAACCGACTTGCGCAGTAAGCGGGAACGATTTGGATACCGGGTAGCGATCACGGTATCGTGAACGGAACTTGTACCGCGATTATTCTTAGGTGTTAAATAATGAAGCTTCAAGGGAAAACAGCAGTAATCACCGGTGGAGGCACTGGGATTGGAGAAGGAATCGCCAGGGCTTTTGCAGCAGAGGGTTGTCGTGTTGTAATTTGTGGCCGCAGGGATGAGGTTCTGAAACAGGCCGCGGATGCCTGGGATGGCGATCCTCCGTTTCTTTTCCATGCCGTCGATATCTCCAGTCGAGAGAGTGTGTCAGCTCTCTTTGCATGGGTAGCGGCAGAAGTAGGTCCCGTTGACATCCTGGTGAACTCTGCGGGAACCAATATTAAAACGCGTTCCATGGCCGAGATGGAGCCGGACCAATGGGATCACGTGATGGCCATTAATGCCAGTGGCACTTATTACTGTATGCATGCAGTTCTCCCGCAAATGCGGGAACGGGGTGAGGGATTGATCATTAATATCTCCTCGATTGCCGGGAAACGATCGTCGCCGCTGGGCGGAGTCGCTTACTCGGCATCCAAGTTTGCCATGACCGCACTGGGGACGGCCGTGGCGAATGAAGACGCGAAACATGGTATCCGGGTGACCAATGTTTACCCGGGTGAGGTGAACACTCCCATCCTCGTCAATCGTCCGAACCCGGTTAGCGAAGAACATCGCCAATCGATTTTACAACCAGAAGAAGTGGGCGAACTGATTGCCGCAATTGCCGGCTTGCCACCTAATGCACACGTTTCTGACGTGGTGATCAAGCCGCTCAAGCAGTCCTATATGTAGGCCGGTATTACCGGGACCCTGGTGTCAATGACCGAAGAGTTTGCCTGCCACCGTGAGTTCTTGCTTAGCCGATTTCCCAGGTGTCTCCGGTGCTGAACAGGGTCTTGAGATCCCCATCCCCCTGGTCGTTACGTGCCTGCTGGACCTGTTGGTTCAGGAGCTCATCATATTTCGGAGCGTCGATCGCTCGAAATACACCGATTGGTTCCGGGAAGTCCGGTTGTCGCATGCGACTTAGCAGGTAAGCGAGGCTGGGCTCAGGTGCCTTCTCGTCATGGAACAGCAGGTCGTCTTCCTTGATGCCTTTGCCCAGTTCAACGATCTCCGGCTCCATGCCGTTGAGGCGGATACCCTTGTCACGATCCTTGCCAAAGATGAGTGGCTTGCCGTGCTCGAGTTCAACGATGTTGTCAGCCCTGGTCTCACGATCGGTCGCATAATCCCAGGCACCATCATTGAAAACGTTGCAGTTCTGGTAGACCTCGATGAAAGATGTTCCGCGATGCTTGGCGGCTCGTTTAAGAGTGGCGCTGAGATGCTTGATGTTGACATCGATGGAGCGTGCCACGAATGAGCCCTCACACCCGATAGCAACAGAGAGCGGATGAATGGGATTATCGATGGCACCCATGGGGGTACTCTTGGTAACCTTGCCCTGTGGTGAAGTGGGTGAATACTGACCCTTGGTCAAGCCGTAAATACGGTTGTTGAAAAGCACGATGTTGACATCCAGGTTCCGACGAATGCAATGCATCAAGTGGTTCCCACCGATGCTCAGCGCATCTCCGTCTCCGGTGATCACCCAGACTTCCAACTCCGGGCGTGTGGCCTTGAGGCCTGTGGCAAAGGCTGGAGCGCGACCATGGATGCTGTGGATTCCGTAGGTATCCATGTAATAAGGAAACCGGCTGGAACAACCGATCCCTGAAATGAAAACCAGGTTTTCCGGCGCTGTGCCGAGTGTTGGTAAAACCTTCTTCATTTGCGCTAAAATGGCATAGTCACCGCAACCAGGACACCAGCGGACATCCTGGTCACTAGCAAAATCCGATGGTTTCAAAACGGGTAGTTCGCTGCTCATGATTCAGAACTCAATGTATCAATTTCGTGTTGGATAGCAGATTCGATTTCAGTGACGCTAAATGGTTTCCCCTGAACCTTGTTGAGGCCGACAGCGTCCATCAGGAACGTGGATCGAATTAGCGATCGCAACTGTCCAGCGTTGAGTTCAGGGATCAAGATTCTACGATACGAGGAAAGCAGGTCCTGCAGGTTGGCCGGGAATGGATTGAGGTAGCGCAAATGGGCATGGGCCACGGACATTCCCTTTGCGATCGAGTGGTTCACAGCGGTCATGCAGGACCCGTAGGTTCCTCCCCAGGAGAGTACCAGCAGATCGCCATTGTCCGGTCCCAGCACCGCCTGTGGCGGAATGTCGTTGGCGATGTTTTTAATTTTCTGGGCACGAATGTTTGTCATGTTCTGATGATTGTTGGGATCATACGAGACATTGCCGGTTCCATCTTCTTTTTCCAGCCCACCAACCCGGTGCATTAAACCAGGTGTTCCGGGAATTGCCCAGGGGCGAGCGAGTTTCTCGTCGCGTTCGTACGGCTGAAATGATTCGCCGTTCTCGAGAGGGCCCGGATGGGTTACCGGAATGGGAGTCAGTTCGTCGACGTTGGGGATTAACCAGGGTTCCGCACCGTTGGCGATATATCCATCCGACAACAGCATGACTGGGGTCATGTATTTCACGGCCAGTCGCCATGCTTCCTGGGCTACGTCAAAGCAATCACCAGGGCTGCAAGCTGCAATCACCGGCAAAGGTGATTCACCGTTGCGTCCCGTCAGGGCCTGATGTAAATCAGATTGTTCGGTTTTGGTGGGCAGGCCGGTACTGGGTCCACCTCGCTGGACATTAATCACGATCAACGGTAATTCCAGGATCACGGCTAAACCAATTGCTTCCCCCTTGAGAGCAATACCCGGACCACTGGATGCGGTAACACTCATGGCGCCACCGAAGGCAGCCCCAATAGAAGAACATATGGCCGCAATTTCATCTTCTGCCTGGAACGTTAA
>JAYGDH010000576.1:0-14761 GCA_046583055.1 Pirellulaceae bacterium
GGTCACCGTGTCGCCGTCAATCGTGTCTCCAACCTGGAGGACCGGAATGGGACTGGTCTGGTGAAAGACGCGCTTATTGGTACCGTTCAACTCGTTGAGGATATCGACGCGGACAGTCCAGACACCTTTCTGGCCAGAGAACAAGAGGGGTGTTCCTGGCACGATTGGGTTGTCGGCGCTGGCGGCGTTGGGCGTGCCAATAAAGGAGACAATGAAGCTGTCACCACTAAAATTCATTCCGGTGAGTCCTTGCTTGGTCACACCGATGCGATTGTCTAAATCGATGGTATCGATGTAGAGGTCGTTGCCGGCCGCATCATACCCCAGTTCGGGACTCCCGGCTTGGTTTTCTCCTGCCACCGTGATCAGGTCGGCTGTGTCAAATCCGCTCCAGGGTCCAACCTCATTCACTGCAGCGAAGATGCCGGGGCCGTTGCCCCGGTTCCCTGCAAAGACGACGATGTTGCCACCGTTACTGATCCCCGGAGCAACACTTAAGCTCAACCAATTTACTGTCGTGGAAGCCAAGGTCTTCGGCGTCCCTCCGTCGTAGACGACGATTTCCTGGAGGTTGTCGTTCAGTACCACGGTTGGACCGTTGCCAACCAGCGGCCGGGTATCGTTATTGCCGAACGTTGCTTGGGCGTTGTGGGCTCCGGCGCTTTCGGCGATGTATAACTTGGTGAGTCCGCCGGCTTCCCCAACGAAAGCGATTTCGCCATCTTCGGCTCGACTGGCGGCGTAGAGATTCGTGAAAGAGGTGGGGCTGGCCCCATTGGGCAGCAACATCGTGGCCGTACCTGGGGTGTTGCCATCAAGTGAAAGAATGGTTTGCGCGGCCGCAATCTCCGTCTGGACCAGAATCTGGCTGTCGTTATCGATCTGCGGTAACTGGTAATCGCCCGACGAACTGACCACGCCACTACTGACGTTGAGGGGGGAAGACTGCGCGTTGCCGATCAGGACAGCATCGTCGCCATTGTTGATGGCGGCCACCAGGCTAACACGACCACGGTCGTTGATCGAAACTTCCGGATCGATCGCCGTAATCGTATCGCCCGCGGAGGTTAGACCACCCACCTCAGCGACTACCTCCAGGTCGTAAAAGACGGTCAGCAGCATACGAGGTTCCAGTAGTTCCACGGAAAGTGGCGAAACCTGCAGCGAAAAGGGTACAGGCTTGTTGGGCTGCCGCCGGCGCTTGTTGCCAGCTGGTGAGTTATCAAAAGAAGTGGAACCTCGAAAAAGGTCCCGGAGGGGAGCTAAGAACTGTGATCGACGAGGCATAAGATTTCTCGCGGCGTTGATGAGGTAGAAATAAAGGTCTTTAAGCGGCCGATTGTAAACTTTCTACATCGCATTTGCACGTCCCAAGGGCCTCTTTTGGGCGCATTGGTGTGCTACCGTAAAGCCGATACCTGATTGGCACTCTCGCCAGGTCGTGCGTATCGTTACCGGTAGTTGCAACAAGATTGCCAAGCAGTGAATAACGTCAGTTGTAATAGTGACTTACGCCGTCCTGCCGGTGAAATAGCGTCCTGGTTTCGCAGCTGCCAGCTGCGTTCTACTGAGAAGCTACGTTCTCCTGCGGGTTTTCAAACGTGACGCGGGAATCCATACTTTGTTTCGCATGGCTCGAAGAGACCCTCACCTGTTCAGGACTACTATGAAATATCTGTTAACCATCGCATTGTTCGTAGCAAGCCTGGGGCTGGGTACCTGGGGCTACCTTGATTACCAGCAGGAAGCCCGCGACCGGCAAGCCGGCCGTGAGCCTCTCGTCATTTCATCAGAAGGTTTAATCATTGCCAGCCTCTTGCTAAGTGGCCTGGGCCTGTGGACTCTCTTCCGTGTTCCGCAACCGAAACGATTCCAATCCATGAACATCCCCATCGACCCGTCGCTGGCCCACGCTCTTCAGGATGCCACGCCCGCAGACCAGGCCGGCGCTATCATCAACTACTTCAATGAACGGGGGGGATCGAACTACGAGGAAGACGTCACCCAACTGGAACATGCCCTGCAGTGTGCCCACCTGGCTCGGGAAAACAACGCCTCGTCAACACTCGTCGTGGCGGCACTGCTTCACGACATCGGTCACCTGCTGCTGGATGAAAACCAGGCCGTCGAGGGATTCCTGACCGAGGACCTGTGTCACGAGACCATGGCCGCCGACTACCTGGCCGACTTCTTCCAGGAAGCTGTCCTGCAACCCATTCGCCTTCATGTCCCGGCCAAGCGATACCTTTGCTCGATCGATCCAACCTATTACGCCGGACTTTCCCAGGCCTCCAAGATGAGCTTCCAGTTACAGGGAGGTATGATGTCCGAGCAGGAACTGGAACTATTCCAGCAGCATGCCTACCTGGAAGATGCGCTCACCCTGCGGCGTTGGGATGACCTGGCCAAGGGCACTGGAAAAGACGTTGCTCCCCTGGAGGGTTATCGTGACGTCCTGATCGAGGTGCTGGCAGCTGGCCCCGTCTGAGCCAGCGCCAATCCCTACACTATTCTGGCTTGCCAAAGCAAAATAAGCGTGTCTCCGTGCGCAGATAAATGCGACCACCACTGATGGCCGGCGAGGGGTAAATCGGCTCCTCGAACTGAGCAAACGAGAGGATCTCCAGGCCAGGGTCGGCTGCCATCACGGTCACCTCTCCACGGTCGCTGGCACAATAAATCTTGCCATCTCCCAGCACCGCCGAACCAAAATACTTTCCCCGGCCCGATCCCCGGACCGTTTTAACGGATCGGCCGGTCTTCGCATCCAGGCAGGCCAACAGCCCACCATCGTTCACCAGGTACAGGTGTCCCTGGTAGTAAATCGGGGATGACGTGCGTGGTATTGATTTGCGGACATGCCACAGCAGGTTCGAGGCCGTTCGATCGAGGCCCTCGCCTCCTGGTTTCACGGCAATCATGCCGTTGGTACAGGTACCCATCAATTCCTGGATGCTGGCGTATTCGCTGGCCGTTAAGAGACCATCCTTCTCCGAATCCATCGATTGAAAGAGAGATTGAAACAGACCGACCGGCAGTTCATCGACCTTAAGTTGACCATCCTTATTCTTGTCTCGCGCGGAAACCAACTCGGCAAACTCTGGCTGGAATTCGCGTTTTGGCCCCGGATTCGCGCTGGACACAAACAGGGTATCGTTGGCTCCAATCACGGCCGTCGGGTTGGCCACACCGGATGTTCCCTGCACAAAGAAAACCGGCTGACCTGTTTGCAGGTCATAGGCCGTCACCAGGCCTGATCCGGCCACGACCACGAACTGCCGGCTACCCTGTTTCCAGATCACCGGCGTGTTATAGCTGCGATTGAACAACGTACGTTCCGTATGCCAGGCAGTCTTGCCTGTCTGCAGGTCAAAAGCGGCCAGGAAGGAACCGGTCTCGTGATCTTCGACCAGGATCACTTTCCCGTCGGCAATGATCGGCGACGACGTCGCACCACGCCGGTCTTCAAAGGGCCCCAGCTTGCGGTGCCAGATTAATTTGCCAGCCGTGTCGTAGCAGAGCAGGCCACTGGAACCAAAAAATACGACGACCCGTTCCCCATCAGTAGCAGCGGATGGCGTGGCCAGGCGACCTTTCGGTTTACGATCGTTCTTCTCGAGTTGATGAATGGGAGCCAACTGCTCCCAAACAATCTCTCCATCCGCCGTATTGATCGCCATCGTCACCAGTTGCTTGTTTTCGCGCTCGGCAGTCAGGTACATCCGCTCGCCAAAGATCACCGGGGAAGAAACCCCTGGTGGAATCTCCTTGCTCCAGAGCACGTTCTTGTCCGGAGTAATTTCAGACGGTAGCGAATGTTTTTCCAGCGAAACACCCGACGCATTGGGACCGCGAAACTGCGGCCAGGGTTCAGCAAAGGCCAAGGCTGAACCGAGTAGCAAGGCAACGAGGAAAAAAGAACAATCGCGGTAATTCATCAGGTACTCGATCTATCAAAAGGAAACTTCCTACCTGGACTCAGACAGGCTGACAGTCCGGATGGACGGTCGTTGGTTGACGGTTCATTCGTCCTGTCTACTGCTGAAACAACACGTCGTTATTCTAGCGTTTCCAGGTCATCACCCAGTAGTTTCTTTTCCTCGTCGCCAGTTATCTTCTCCAGTTGCTGGCGAGCCTGGGTAAGAAACTCCCGGGCCTTCTCCCGGGAATCTGCCACCACCTCGGCTCGAGCTAAGGCCTCGTAGGCATAGCCCAGGAAGAAAGGCTCTCCCGGTGGGGTCTTCTCCAGGCACATGTGGGCATGTTTCCTGGCATTGTCAGCTTCTCCCACCAGGGCGTAAACACGCGACACCTGCCAGTAGCCAATCGAGAGATTCTTGTCACTGCAATCGGTCCGCTGGGTCCAGTGCCACAAGGAAGCCTGCGCCAGCTGAATCATCTGCTCATCTTCCGCGGTAGTCCGGACTGTTTTATCGATCAATTCCCAGGCCCTGTTGAAGCAACTAACTGCAAGAAACTGGTGAGCTTTCTCAAGATCAAAATCCGGTTGCTTACTCATGACCTTCTCTTCGAGCCTCCCGATGTGGATGAGATGAACAGCCATATCGGGCTGACAGGTATCAAAATACCAAAGATTTACAGGCCGTACACGCTGTCAGCAGCTTTACCCTGGTATGCCACTCGCTGGCACAACTTCTCTGCTTTATAATTATCTCTATGAAAATAACACTGCTGCTGCTTTCGCTGCTGATGGGCCTGCAAAGCCCCCAGACCTATGGCTGGAAAGAGTTGTTGCCGGCGCTTCGAATGGTCGAGACGGGAGGATCACCCAAGGGTGGCCTGGGAGCCATTGGTGACGGTGGCAATGCCTTTGGTCCTTACCAGATCTGGAACATCTACCACAAGGACGCAGCCACCCGTGACAAGACACTCGACAATTATCGTCGTTGCCTCAACAGCAAGTCGTACAGTGAACGAGTGATCAAAGCCTATATGAAACGTTACGCCGTGGCGGCAGCCCGGCGACTGGACCAGGGAAAGGCAACTCGCTCCGACCTGGAGACCGTGGCTCGCATTCATAACGGCGGGCCTCGCGGCGCGACCAAGGAATCCACCAAGAAATACTGGGCCAAGGTGGTCTCACATCTCAAACGCTGATATCTCATGTTCCGCGGTTCAGACGGTCTTTTTTCGATCCTGACAGCCACTTGGTTGATTCAACATCGGAGAGTAAAATAGACGTATTGGTAGGACTACAGAAGCCAAACAGGAATCGAACCTCTCATGAAGACCACCTCTGCGCTGCTCTTATTGGCGCTGATTGCAATGCAACCAGCCAACGCAGCAGAAAAAACTCCGGCCACACCGCGCAGTCGCCAGTTTCGCCTGGACATTGGTGCCACCGTCAAGACGTTGCCCCGGGGAGCCACGGTACGTGTCTGGCTGCCAGTACCTCCTTCCAATCAAAACCAAACCGTCAAGGCACTGACTCCCAACCTGCCCGCTCGAGGCAAGCTGAGCGAGGAACCGAAGTACGGTAACCAGGTACTCTATTTCCAGAAAAGGATTAGCTCCTCAGGGCCGCTGCGTTTCAATACGCCTTATCAAATCGAGCGGCACGAAGTCCGTGCCCTGGAACAAAAAAAGGGCCAACAGCAGGCCCTTGCGCCATCACAAAAGGAACTCTACCTGGCTCCCAACCAAAAAGTTCCGTTGACTGGTCAACCGTTAAAGTTGCTAGCCCAAGTCGAACTGATGAAGAATCAACCACTGGCCCTGGCACGACAACTCTATAACCGGGTGGACGCACATGTCCGTTATGACAAGTCACAACCCGGGTATGGAAATGGTGATGTGCTCTGGGTCTGTAACAGCCAGTTCGGCAACTGCACCGATTTCCACAGCCTCTTCATTTCCTTTGCCCGTAGCCAGGGTTTACCCGCCCGCTTTGAAATCGGCTTTCCACTGCCAGAAAAACGTGGCTCAGGGAAGATCGGCGGATATCACTGCTGGGCATGGTTCCATCTCGATTCCCACGGCTGGATTCCCGTCGACATATCAGAGGCAGACAAGCACCCGGAAATGAAGGAATACTATTTCGGCAACCTCACGGAAAACCGGGTCACGTTTAGTACGGGCCGCGACATCAACCTGATACCACGCCAGGCTTCACCACCGCTGAACTACTTCGTCTATCCACATATCGAGGTCGACGGCAAACCCTGGCCCCGCGAAAAGATCGATCTGAAGTTTACCTTCCAGGACCAGTAGAATTCTTGCTGGCTCGTTTTCCTGGTCGTCTCAGCCAGTCTCTGGCAAGAACGTGGGCATGGTCACACCCCTGGGCGCCATGACCGATCCATGGGCCTGTGCGACATGCATTTCACAGTTCCGAGCACCCCAGTTGTACAGTCGCTGGACCAGGGACCCACAGGCAACGGGGACCAGGAAAACCGGCATCCGCCCGCGATGCTGGTCAAGTTCTGCATGGATCAGCGCAGCAGCCTGTTCCTCACTACGGGCTACTCCCGGCCCCAGCATGTTGAACGCATCGGCTCCACACGAGACCAGGAAACCATCCAATCCCGTGTCGCCTTCCACCACCGATACATGCCATAGCTGATCCGGGTTCTGGAGAAAATAGCGGTAATCATTTACCCGGGAAATCCCGCACAGTTCCTTCTCGATTGTCGCCATGGCGGCGACATCGTCGGCAGTCGCCGGTCGGATGCGATGACCGCCCGGTGGCTCCACGGCCAACCCTGTCTCGGGAACCTGTAGGTACATGTCCTGGAAGGTACAGAAGGGGACAAAACCGGCCCGCGTGTAGAGCGAGTAGGAATCCAGGTTCAAACAGCTGGAGACCAGGCGGACTGGCTTGCCCTGGTTTTCGGCCAACTCAATGATATGCGTCAACAGTGCCCGAGCCACGCCACGGCCAAAATGATCGGGATGAGAATTCATGATTCCCAATGAAACATGGGTTTCACGCGGGTGTACGAAACAGGAACCGATCACCTGGTGGCTGGCCTCGTCAACCGCCACGATTGCCTGGCCGGGATCAAGTTGGTCATAAACATCAATCATGATCCCGGTGTCCAGTTCATCGCCGGTAAAGATCGCATCACGGCCAATCGACTCGTAGTAGCGATTGGTGGAATGGAAAATCAGCCGGGCGACTTCCTCTCGATCAGCAGCGGTCATGGCTCGCAGTTGAAAACTCATGGCATCATCCCTGGAAAGTCTCTCTTCGTGTCAAAACGACTGGTAACTTAATACCTGCCTCGCACCTGTTCAATTGCCTTATCCTGTCCTGGAACCTAGTATAGGCGTTCGTCACATCGTTGGTAGCAGAGTCATCCTGGGACAAGAATACTGTACCCAAACCAAAGCACAAAACAGATGAACAACCTCGACTACCAACAGAACTATGACGACAGGAAAAAGATGAGCGGCTGTCAAAAAGTCGCTATCGGATGCTTCATCCTGACCATCATTCTGTGCCTGACCTGTGGCCTCGGAATCTGGTGGGTTACCGCCAATCTCCGTACCGTTGGCACCCGTATGACGCGGGCCATGCTGAAACTGGGCATCCAGGAAATGAAACTTCCTGATGACCAGCAAAGCCGCATTTTTGACCGCATCGATGATGTTTCCCAGCAGTTCCAGGAAGAGAAAATATCGTTCGAGCAACTGGAACGTATTTTCCAGAAACTTGCCGAGAGCCCATTGTTCCCTGCCGGCAGTGCATTGCTGGCCGAGCGTGTTTACCTCGACCAGTCCGGACTGGGGGATGACGAGAAGGAGGCGAGCAAACTGGCCATCCGCCGCTTTACACGTGGATCACTTGAGCAGTCGATCTCTGAGCAGCGCAACGGGGACGTCCTTGACATCATCAGCACCTGGAATCCTGAAACCAAGAACCGTGAATTCCTGGAAAACCTCAGCGACCAGCAACTGAGACATTTTATTGCCGAGGCAAAAAGGGCCGCCGACGAGGCCGACGTTGTAGAAAACATCCCGGAAATCAATTTTGCCGACGAGTTTGACCGTGCCATTGACCAGGCACTGTCCGAGGAGCCCGGAAAACCATAACGAGCCCGCGTCAACTCTTTAACTGGCACGGGAATACAAGCTGCATTTATCTTGAATCCATCAAGCGATGCCGATATCATTAGGGGATCATTCACTCATGCCAGGAGAACTTGGCCGATGTTGACCCTATGGGGAAACCAGCACCGCTTTTGCGACCGCGTGAAACGGCGCGATTTTCTTAGTATTGGTTCACTCGCCATGGGTGGACTAACGCTGCCCGGTTTGCTCCGGGCCGAGGCTGCTGCCGGCATCGGCCAGTCCCACAAGGCGATCATCATGATCTACCTGACCGGTGGGCCACCCCACCAGGACATGCTCGATCTCAAGCCGGAGGCACCAGCAGAAATCCGGGGAGAATTCTCCCCCATTGCCACGAATGTACCGGGAATCCAGATCAGTGAATTGATGCCTCGCCTGGCAGGCATGATGGACAAGTTCATCCCGATTCGAACCCTGGTCGGTTCTGACGGACGGCATTCTTCCTTCCAGTGTGTCACTGGCCACCCCTTTGCCAACCAACCTCAAGGTGGCTGGCCGGAAATCGGCTCGATCCTGTCCAAGGTCCACGGCCCTGTCAATCCGTCGGTACCGGCTGCCATCGACCTCTCCATGAAAATGGAACACCTCCCCTACAACCTACCGGGCTCCGGGTTCCTCGGATCTGCGCACGCACCGTTCAAACCGACTGGCCCCTCCCTGGCCGACATGGTCCTCAAGGGAGTTGAACTCAGCCGCTTTGACAACCGTCGCCAGCTTCTCGGCAAACTCGACACGGCACGTCGGCAACTGGACCAGGCTCGATTTCCAGGCCAGGCGGATGCCTTTACCCAGCGTGCGCTGGACGTGTTGACTTCCAGTCGACTGGCTGACGCCCTGGACCTGGAGAAAGAGGATCCACGGATCCGTGCTCGCTACGGCAAGGATGATCCCCAGGTGCTGCCTTATTCCAGCAAGGGTTACCAGGCTATCATGTCCAAGTTCCTGATGGCCCGGCGGCTGGTGGAAGCAGGTGCCCGCTGCGTGACCGTTTCCTATGCTGATTTCGATTGGCATGGATCCAACTTCGCTCACGCGCGCAAGGTTGTGCCGCTGCTCGACCAGGGCCTTACCGCGCTGGTCCAGGACCTGCATGAGCGGGGCCTGCAGGATGACGTGACGGTCGTTGTCTGGGGTGAATTCGGACGCACTCCCAAGATCAACAAATCTGCCGGGCGTGATCACTGGTCAAAAGTCGCCTGTGGATTACTGGCTGGTGGTGGCATGCGAACCGGCCAGGTAATTGGTACCACCAATCATTTCGCGGAAGAACCGGTCGATCGACCAGTTCACTTCCAGGAAGTCTTTGCCACGCTCTATCGCAACATGGGTATCGACCCCACGCGAACCACGGTTGCGGACCTGGGCGGTCGTCCCCGCTACCTGATGGAAGATTTTCGTCCCTTGCCGGAAGTCGGCTAGGGACGCTCCAGGTCCTAGCGAAACACCGGTAACTTCATCACGTGCAAGTACTTGGCAGCAAACAAGTAGAGCTTGTCATCAACGCGCCAGGTACTGATCAGGCCGTCACCGCCGGGCCACTTGGCAAAGCCACGTCGATCCGGAACGATCTTGATGAAATCGGTTGTATAACCGTATTTCATTTTCGGCACATCCGCTCCCTTGCGACTCTCGGCCCAGACGACCAGGTACTTGTCTTTGCCGGCTGAATCTTTGCCCAGGTAGCCGATAAAACCAGGCCGATAGATTCCCAGTTCTGCGTCCGCACCCGACTTCGGGCGAATCATCGGGTTCTCGGGAAATAGCTCCCACTTCCTGCCATTCTGCGAACGGGCAAACCCCACGCTGCAAGCTCCCTTCACATCGGTACCACGCAGGAAAGCCAGCCATTCACCACCGGGGAGCCGCTGAATGGAATGATAAGAAGAGGTGCCGTACATCCAGGGCTTGGTTGTCGTAGGAATCACCGGCATGATCTTGGGAATATTGACCTTGTCCGTCCTCTTGTCCTCCACGACCGTCCAGTTGTGCGAGGAAAGATCGGGCGACGTGGCCAGTGCCGTCATCTGGTTCCCACCTCCCGGATAGTCCGGATGCTCTTCCCAGAACCTGTGGTAAAGATTGGCGTAATGGAAATACATGAACCACAATTGCTCCTCCTCGTTCCAAATCACTGAAGGGCTCGAGTAGTGGGCGGGGTCACCCTTTTTCCCCGGAAAATGCGGATTCACCAGGACCAGGCTGTGGGGGCGACTGGAATCGAGTTTCTTGAGCTTGTGGTAGGGGCCCTCAATCGAGTCGGCCACCGCGCAGGCAATCCCCGATGTTGGATCGTGGTGCGCATAGTAGAGGTAGTATTTGCCATCAGGATTCTTACCTCGGTCGTTATGCACCATCGAGGGATAACCGACCGTGTCGTCTTTCCTGGCCGCCACGGTCCAGGTGCTGAATTCCCAGGGTTCCGAGCGGACGAGGATCTTCTTACTGCTTACCACGTCCAGTGGCAACTGGCCCTTCATGTCGGAAAGGTCAACACATTTCAAGTTATTATCCAGCCTGCCATCGGTTTGGCGGGGCACGGGAGGCATCAATTTCCGCACATATTGCTGATCCGCCGGGCTCAACTTCGCCAGTGGAACCATGATCTCCTGCTTGTTCGCACGTCGCAGTACCACCTGGCCACCTTGAACACGAACAAAGACCGCTTCAATGCTGAAATTCCCCGTGGCATCCTTCCAGGTACGGACGGGTTGTGGTGCCTGACCGACTGCGGATGCCTGGATCAAGAGAGAGCAGGCGACCAGCAAAGCAATTTGGATTCGAAACATCGTGAGTCCTTTTGCATGCTAAGGTTTATTTTCTGGAACGATCACCCAGTTGGGCGTCGACCAGGCCAGGTGCCCGTAGGCAGCCATCATGTTCCCGGGTAATACAGGAGCCTGCTGCGTTTGGCTAATCCGCCAATAATACCAGTGAGTGCCGCTGGAAAGTTTTTGATCGCGATAGGACAATTTAATTTCTCGCTGGCCGTTGCCGGGAAAACGCTGAATCTCCTCGCCATCTCGAATCAAAACCACCGAGACAATCGGCCGTGTTCCAACACTCCGCAATGTCAGGTTCACCGCATTATCCTTGATCATAACATCTTGTCCCATGAAGATGCCATTGGCGCGGGCCTCAACAAGAATTCGTGAACCGTTGGTAGCAAAGCAGCGACGATTACGAAGCGCCTCAAAAATAGCCTCGACCGTCAGCTCTCTGGCGTAAATACCGGTCAGTGCACCACTTAATCCGGGTGCCCGACGGTGCGTATCACCATTGGCGACAAATCCCAAGCGGGCACCACTCTTGAGGGGATCGTGAAACAGGTCGGGAACTCGAGCAATGTAGTTTCTCCAGCCCGACGTGAGTTCCATGCCCACCTCGACGGCATGGCCGGAGGGCCTGAACCGATCGTGCTGGGTAAACGTGATCCCCTGCGCCTGTGCCACCGCCTTGTTCAAGGTATCAATGCTGTTACTCACTTCATGGTAACGTACTACCGGGCCACCTGTCGGCGGGTAGATCACGCTGCGATGATTGGGAAACGACTTGTTCTGGTAAGGCCAGGTGTAGTTCCCGGAATCTGCATCTGCCACCCCGGCCAACCCTGGAACCCGTGACGTCCATTCATAACCGGGCAATGAAATAAATGTCGGCGACCGTGTAAAGCAGTTGGCAAAGAAGTTTCCCAGGACATATTCATACTGGGTCAAAGGCACCTCGTAGATGAAATCATTATTAGTAAAGACAACGACGTCCAGGCGTGCACGGTCCCGCGCATACACAATCAACTCGTCGTGCTCTCCCTCTGCATCCGCTGTCAATCCACTGTGGCAATGCATATCAGCCCAGTACAACTGGTAACGGTCCTTCCCGACCTGGACCTGGGCTCGCTCGGTCATTTCCGTGGCGAGGGGAAATTTAGTCGGTTTCCAACCGGTCCATTTTCCCTGGACCAGTGGCCTGGCCTGCGTCGGATCAATGACCAGCCGATGGTACACGCGACGTTTCTTACGCGGTAGTTCTGATGCCACGGCAATCATCTTTTCCTGCCCGGCGTGCTGGCCGTGGGCCAGGTGATAATCCAGGCGCCCATGATGCAGCAGTACCGGGTCCTGCCACTGGTCATCCTGGATCGCACGTCCCAGCAACTCACCAACGACACTCGGAGTCCGTCCGCGATGATCTGCCTTGCGTTCCCAGAGCAACCAGACGGACTTTCCTTTCTCGACCAGCATCGGTGCCGTCCGACGCCCCAGGTAACCGCCCGTTGCAACCGGCTGGGGTTCCACCTGGGCCATCAATCCCTGGGTTAACTCGGCACCGGCAACCTTGCCGGCTGCGTCACGAATCAATTTCCAGCCTTCCTCGGTCTGGCGAGCCACGCGCAATGTATGCCACTGGCTGGCCACACCAGGCCCCCCCATCACGTCCACCTTGTCCAACCACGCCACGAACCGACCCTGGACCGTCGACAGGGCGGTCGGTGCCAGCGCATGCCGATCAGCCCCCGAGAGTCTCTGTACAGGACCCGGATCGGGCAGCACCTGCCGCCCCAGCACACCGTAACGGGAATTCGCATAGCGGTCCCAGAAAAGCCAGGTCTTGCCTGCAGCATCGGCATTCAAGTGCGGCCGAAAGGCATCATGTAGTAACGAAGAGAAAACCTGGATTGGCTGCCAGGAATTTCCCTGGCGAAGACGCCCGTAAATCCGGAAACGACCGGCCTGGAAACCACTCCAAGCCACCATCCAGCGCTGGTCATCTATCCGAACGGCAGCCGGGTAAATGGCATCCTGACCAGCATCAGAAACGGTTACGGCCGGCCGTGCCCCGCGCGCATCGAACTCGCGAGCCTGAATCGACCAGCGGTGACCAATCCGTCCTGACCAAACCACGCAAACATGGGCATTACCCAGGCTGATTAACCGGGGTGGACTATGGGCTACTCCCTGCTGGCTGACGATCTGCACGGGGCCCCTGGTGCCGTCGGCCGCAACACGCCGCAACAGGACCTGGTCACGACTTTCCCGGTAGGCATGCCAGGCAATCCAGCTTGTACCGTCGGCTTGAACCACGACTGCAGCATGCGAATCGTAAGTCGCGCCGACGGGATTAACCACGACATCGGACACCCAGGCCGGCGCTGCCTGGCAGGCCAGCGGCAGAATGCCCCATACCAACCAGGGCAACAAACAACGTACCGGTTTCCGCATGCCAGGGACTGATAATGTTCGAAACGCCATAAACGGATTCTCCTGATCATATCCTAACGCTTCAGGGAAACAGAAGAAAGCAACTCCCGGGACAACTCGCCCGTGGATTTAAAGTGTCGTATCCTCTAACGTATAACCTGTACCTGTCATTGCTGCTGCCTGGGAACCGTTATGCATTACGCGATTCGTGGTCATTTTCAAATTGATAAGGCAGCTGAATTCCTGCAATTACTGACCGACGGCAGCATCGCCAGCCAGGAACCCGATGGAAAGGAAATCGTGGCTTCGATGCAGCGAGCCTCTGTCGATGAATCCGGTACGGTGAGGTGGAGCGAGGTCTGTTACTGCCCCACTCCCCTGGAACACGAACGAGCCACTGTCTACGATCACTTTTTCAGTCAACTGGAAACATTCGTGATTGACGACTACCAGGATTTTCCAGGACGCCCCTTCATGGTGTTCCTCCAGGACGAGGCATCATGATGGCCGTCGTTCGTACGGACTGTTGCAAAACAGTCCCGGGGAAATTCTGCCCAGGCCTACCACTGGCATGGTTTACGAGAGCAACGCATCGGCCAGGCCAACGAAATCATCGACCGTGATATCGGGAACCAATGGTGAATCTTCGTAAGGCACTTGCAGACGATTCACAAAAGCTGCTCGAAACCCACAGGCCCTGGCACCCAGGACATCGAAAGAATTGGCCGACACCATGAGGCATTGCCCGACCTCAAGATCCAGGATCCGGGCTGTCCTGCGATAGACACTGGGGTGAGGTTTAAAGGCTCCCATCACGTCCACCGAGATGATCTCGTCAAATTTCGCGCCAATCTGGTTTTCGACCAGGTGGTCCAGGAAGTGACGATTACCATTGGACAACACGACTAGTTGATAGCGTTCTCCCAGACGCTGCATGGCAGCAGCCACCTCGGGAAACGGAACCAGGTTCATCCAGGCCTCCATGAGCGCATCAACTTCCCCGGACGTCACGGCCAGCTGGTTTGTTTGCAAGGTATGTACCAGTGCCCGCCGGGCCGTTTCCAGGTACCCACTGTGACCCAGCATCATGATCGTATCCTGGTATTGCTCGATCCGCTGGCGACCACGCCACTGGGCCCAAAAACGGTCAGCTGGCAGTTCCATGCCACGTGACTGCAAGAATTCACCGATGGCTGGCGTGAGACTGCCTGCCAGGTCCAGCACCGTACCAAACACATCAAACGTCAGTGCCTGGATTCCTGCAAGGTTAATTTCCCTGGTAACCATCAAGAATAAACTCCTGGTTGAACGTGACCTCATCCGCGCCGGACGGCTTCCCTGACAAGGTATTTCAACCTAGCGATTTAACGCAACTTTGCAATGTGCCTCGGACAAAACCGTATTTCCACGGGCAATGGACGCCGCGGCAAAGTACTACCATCATAAAATCCAGCTAGCACCCATCACCGATC
>JAYGDH010000662.1:0-2257 GCA_046583055.1 Pirellulaceae bacterium
CGACGCTCTTCCGATCTCGATAAAACATCCCCGGTAACCGAGCAGGTGATTATCCCGAGGCCCCGGAATGCTGAGCAAAAACATGAAGAACACGATTCCAAAGCATCCGTATCGCAGGACCCTTACATTGATCCGTCCGCGCGAGAGGAATCCGGAAAGTACGCTGCCGATGGCGATCCCGATGGCAATACTGGCTGCCAGTAGGCTGGTCCAGGTGTCTGCACGCTCGTGGCCGGCGAGTAACTGCTGTTTGCCAACAGAATTGATGGACATTTGCACCAGGGCACCGCCGCCCCAGAAGAGGCAGGATACTACCATGGCCCACAGCAGCGTACGGTCTTGGCGAAAATTATTTCTAACTTCCGGGGCGACAATCAATGCGGACGGCTTGAGTTTTAACTGGGGGTTGGCTGGCGGGACCCGTCGGATCAGCGTCGCCGTACCGGTGCCCAGGATGGCGATAAACACGCAAACCAGGCCCGGTCCCCACAGCCGGTCTCCGAAACTATCCAGGATGAAGCCCGCGACGCCCATTCCCAGGATGATGGAAAGGAAGGTTGTCATCACGACCATGCCGTTGGCCTTGGGGAGATCAGAAGGTTGGAATAACTCGGGCAGGATGCCCAGCTTGGCAGGACCAAAAAACGAGCTCTGTGCTCCCATCAGAAACAGTACCGCCAGCAATGGAACCAGCGTGCGGAGCAGCTGTTCCGCGTTGGATTGCTGCAGGTTTGTCCGGTTCAGCCAAAAAAATCCCACCACTCCCAGCAGCATCACAAGGATCTCGGCAACCTTGGACCAGACGAAGACCTTTTGCTTGCTGTAGCGTTCCGAGAGGTATCCTGCAATGCCAGCCATGGCAATAAACGGAAAGGCGAATATCACCATTGCCATCGATTGAATATCGATGTTGGCAGCTTCAGAAACGGCCAAAAGCAGGATCAACTGCTTGAAGAGATTGTCATTAAAGGCCCCCATGAACTGCGTGGAAAGGTGACCCCAGAAGGATCGATCTTGCCAGAGTCCACGCTCAGTGGGATTCATGACGTCTCTTTGCCGGTCTCGATCTCCACGAGTTGCCCCGCGGACTCCATGGCACGAATGTCTTCGGTGATCTTCATGCTGCAGTACTTGGGGCCACACATGCTGCAGAAGTGAGCGCTCTTAAAAGTGTCCTGGGGAAGCGTTTCATCGTGAAATCGCTGGGCCGTTTCCGGATCCAGCGAAAGACGAAATTGTTCGTTCCAATCAAATTCAAAACGGGCCGTCGAGAGCGCGTCATCGCGATCGCGGGCCCCGGGTCGTTGGCGGGCGATGTCCGCAGCGTGGGCGGCGATCTTGTAGGCGATGACCCCCTGCCTGACATCTTCCTTGTTCGGTAGCCCGAGGTGTTCCTTGGGCGTGACGTAGCAGAGCATGGCGGCACCACTCCAGCCGGCCATGGCGGCTCCGATGGCGCTGGTAATGTGGTCGTAGCCCGGTGCCACGTCCGTGACCAGGGGGCCCAGCAGGTAGAACGGTGCCCCGTGACAGATTTCAATTTGTTTTTCAACATTCATTGCGATCTGGTCCATCGGGATGTGGCCGGGGCCTTCCACCATCACCTGGGTGCCGCGATCCCAACTGCGCTTGACCAACTCACCGAGTGTTTCCAGTTCGGCAAATTGAGCTGCATCGCTGGCATCCGCCAGGCAACCTGGTCGCAAACCATCTCCAAGACTCCAGGTGACGTCGTACTGTCGCATGATATCGCAGAGATCGTCGAAGTGTTCGTACAGGGGGTTCTGTTGTCGATGAGCCATCATCCACTTGGAGATCAGCGAACCACCTCGACTGACAATGCCGGTCACGCGTTTGGTGGTCAGGTGCAGGTGTTCCAGCAGGATTCCACAGTGGATGGTCATGTAGTCCACGCCCTGCTTGGCCTGGTGTTCCACCATGTCGAGGAAATGCTGGGGCCGCATGGATTCCATGTCGCCGTCGAGTTCCTCGAGCATCTGGTAAATGGGGACTGTTCCGATCGGGACCGGTGAAGCCTTGATAATGTCCCTGCGAATTTGGTCGATGTCGTTGCCGGTGGACAGATCCATGACCGTGTCGGAACCAAAATGAACCGCCGTATGGAGCTTGTCTAACTCGGTTTCGGCGTCACTGGTGACAGCCGAATTTCCGATATTGGCATTGATCTTGCAACTGGCGGCGATGCCGATACACATCGGTTCCAGGTTTTCAGCCAGGTGGACGGTGTTGGCGGGTA
>JAYGDH010000665.1:0-13307 GCA_046583055.1 Pirellulaceae bacterium
CCAGACGATCATGATAAAGACTGGGTGCGCCACCACGGCCAGCTTGAAACTATCGGCACTCTTGGCGGTTAACCAGTGTTGAAACAGATGCGGGAACATACCGACCGAGAGTGGCACGAAGAAATACGTGAGAAACTTCCAGGGATTCATCGAGTGTGGTTTGTCCGGTGACCACGAGGTGGCCCTGTAGACCCCCTTGGCTTTCTTGCGGGTCCAACATTTTCCTTTCGATTTATCATCCTCGATAAACTTGTCCGGGTGACCAATCTTCGACTGGATCATCTTGCTGGCCGCTGCTCCCTTGGCATCGGCACCAGCCTGTCGCATGTAGGTTACCAGCATTTCGTGATTGATCAGCGTTGTAGGCAGGCTCGCTGCGTCATATACCCGATCGTCCTGTTGCAGGCGTGCCAGAGTCTGCTCCTTGACCGACAGTTTGATCAATTCCTGATCTGCAGCAAAATTGGCCTGTGCGAGCAGCGGTTTGTGGGGCAGGTCGGGTCCCTTGTAGGCCGCCATGGCTGCCTTGATTTGCTCGGGTGCCAGCGTGAGTTCCTTGTTCTTTTTCGCGTAATTGAATTCAGCCAATCGCTCCCATTGTTTGTACTTAAGCTTGAATGCCTTTTCATCATTCGGGTGAACCGCCCGCATCATCTTGGAAGGATTTTTTTCGACCACCAGTTTCGTGGCTGCGGCCATCCCCCCCAGTTTGCTGGAGATCACGACGAAGGTAATGAGGCCCAGGATCATGAAAACAATCGTCTGGGCTGTATTGGCCATGGCAGTACCACGCATGCCGCCAAAGAAAACGTAAACCAGTACCACCAAGCTGATCACCAGCGAACCCAGCCAGGGTGGAATGCCGTAATCGTATTCGGCAAATGCCGTTGCGAAGGCACCCTCGGTGATACTGTTGATGACCGTCCCGGATGCCATCACCCCGATCAACAGGTAGGGGATGATCAGCCCGACAAGAATCGGAAACAGGAGGATACCGATCCTGTCACTTTGCAGGCGATCCCGAAAGTACTGGATCTGAGTGGTATACCCGTACTTCTGTCCCAGGTCCCAGAGTTTGATGCCCAGGACAAAGAAACAGAGCGAGTGAATGATACCGCTGGACGATGCCAGCAGGCCGTAGACACCAGCACCGATCTTGTAGGCTTCACCCGTGGAACCGACCAGGGCGAAGGCCGTCATGGTGGTGCCAAAGAGTGACATCAGGAGCATGAAGGGGCCGATGGAATGGCTGGCCAGCATGTAATCCTTGCTGGTACCACGAAACAGTTTGCTGGAAAAAACACCCAGGAAGAGTAACAGACAAAGATAAATGGCAATAATAATTAACTGGGTCATGATTCACTTCCCTCCGCGGCTTCTTCTGTCTCGACAGGAGCATTGTCTTCGAAGGTTGGCCAGGCCACCTTTGTGGCAATGAACCAAGTGATGCTGGCAGCGATAGAAATGCCGGCGTGCCAGAGCAACGCGACAGGCATGAAGCCGAAGGCAGGTTCATGGGAGTCCCAGAACCAGATGTCCTGGTGCAGGATGACCAGCAGCACGACCAACCCAATAACAAGGTACTTTCCCTGGTTGTTTCGCATGATGAATTCTTACCGCGCAAATGTTGATGGAGAACGATGAAACCACGAGCCAACTAGTCTAATGAATTCGGGAAGGAACTGCTACTGAATTCAGAGTGTTTCGTGCTCGGAAGAGAAGCCCGGATCAGTCACGGGGTATTTTTCCCAGCACGCGATCCATGGCAGGATCCATATCCTGGAAGATATCGCCCGCACCGTCGTGGAAGATGCGGCCAATCAGTAGGTCGGTCAGGTTACCCTGGTGATGCGGGAATTCTTTCATGAACTGACCGAAACTGAACTCGTTGGTGTAGTACTTGTCGACCAGTTTTCGGATCCACTGTGTCCCGGCGTCGAATTCCATCGTCCAGCTGCCGAGCTGGGTGCCGGACAGGTCGTCACGGGCAAACCCCTCGACGATGGCGTCAGCAGCCAGCTCTCCTGACTTGAGTGCGAAATAAACCCCGGAACTGTAGATCGGGTCAATGAATCCGTAGGCATCACCAATCAACACCCAGCCGTCTCCTGACTGTTGGCGGGTCGTGTAGGAGAACTCCTTGGCCACGTGCAGCTTGTCGACCTGGGTAGCCTCGGCCAGTCGTTCCTGCAGGGCCGGGCAGATCGCCAGCTCCTCGGCATAGGTGTCCGCGGTAGAGCCACGATCTTTCAACAGGTAAGTGTGATCTGCAACCACGCCGATGCTGGTGATACCGTTGGCAAGTGGAATGAACCAGAACCAGGAATCCTTTTTCTCGGTATGCATGATGATCGTGGCGCCACCATGTTTCCCCGGGTCACGTTTCACGTCCTTGTAGTAGGTCCAGATGGCGGCCTTGCGCAAGGCAGGATTGTCTTCGCGTAAACCCAGCCGATTGGCTACCAGGGCCTGTTGACCCGTGGCGTCGATCAACACGCGCCCGGAAACCGTCCGGTGGTCTCCTTCAGCTGGCTGGAGCTGGACAGACGTAAAACGTCCTGCCTCGTTGAACAGGACATTGGTAACACGGGCCTGGTCATGACAGTCCGCGCCCTGGTCCGCGGCGTGATCGAAAAGCATCTTGTCGAACTTGCCTCGTTCGACCTGCCAGGTTTGAGAACACTCTCGCGGATCGTGCTGATCAAAGAAAAACGGTTGCGATTCGCGACCACTGTGATTCACGAATTGAACACTGTACTTCTTTATAAAATCGCTGTCCTTCATCTTGTCCAGCAACCCGAGCCGTTCAAAACTCCAGTAGGTTTCCGGCATCAAGGATTCGCCCACGTGAAACCGGGGGACTTTTTCTCGTTCCAGTAAGAGGGCGGAATGTCCAGCCTGTGCCAGCAACGTGGCTGCCGAGCAGCCAGCTGGTCCCGCGCCAACAATAATACAGTCGTATTGGTCATTCATGATAAACAGCTGATGAATACGGTGATGACACCTGGCATTGTCCAGCAACAGTTCCACGTTTAGTTTTAGTCACGGGTTCCCGATTTGACCACGGTCATTATTTCCAGTAATTCCACGGCAGGCTCACCATTGCAGTAAATAAGGGCCGTGCGACCGAATGTTTCCGTGCCTGGAGGTACCTGGAACAGCGTACTCAGCTCCGGTCCGGTTTCGATTTTCCAGAGGGTTGCCAGTTGCACCTGCCTGAGTACGTCGTGTTCGATCAAGATCCGTCCCAGCGGGACCTGTTGCGATTCGATCTCTGCCTGGATGTCGTCGTCGAGAAAATCGAAACAAAGCCGTACGATTCCAAACTGAACCACCTTTCCATTGGATTGACAGACCAGCAGAATCCGGCGTGCATAGTGGTTTTTATCAAGCCGTGAATCCAGGACCTGCACGTCGACAAGGCTATCGTGGAAAGCCTCCACTGTCACGGTCATGTGTTCATTATGATCGAGCAGCGTGGCGTAAGCAGCAGGGAGTTGATCCGAACGGGCTTCCTGGAATTTCCCGAGCTGGTCACTGTCAGGATAGAACAGGTTCAGGAGCGTCAGCAGGTCAGGCGTCGAGGGTCGGGGAGTATTCACGAGGTATCGATCAGGAACTAAGGAGCGGCAAGTCAAACGATCAGTGGAAGGCCTCGGTGACTCATGGTATGACCATGAAAACGAAACGCCAGCAATACACGATGAGCAGCTTACGTGCTCTTGGTGGTGGTCAACGGGGTGACGTCCGTAGCCATGGGTGGCAGGAATGTAATTTCTTCAGGTCGTTCCAGTACCGTGTCAATCAGGTAGTAGAACAGCCTGCGCAAATCTTCCGGATGGATCTCGTCGGCAATTTTCTCGGCACGTTGCTGGTGCTTGTCAATCAATTTCATCGCCTTGTCAAAAACACCTGCTTCCAGGTAAATCTGTCGCATCCGTTCGATGCGGGCCTGCGGGTCCAACGGGCTGTCATCCACGAGCCCCAGCAATTCCTGCTTCTGATCGTCAACCAGGCTTTGCAATGCCAGCGCCCAGAGAATGGTAGGCCGACCGCCCAAGGCATCAGAACCTGCGACCAGCTTGTTGTGATTGTCCGTGGTCCAGTCATCCAGGTCGTTGAGAATCTGGAAAGCAACCCCCAGGTTACGGGCAAATAACTTGATCGGTTCCTGGTACTTGTCGATGGATCCTGCGAGTCGCACACCGCACAGCATGGCAGCCTCGAACGCTGGAGCGGTCTTGAGAGCATAGATCTTTAAAGCGTCAATGGGTTGTAACTGCTTGTCGAGTGAATCACGCCACAGCAATTCTGCACCTTGTCCCTCGGACAGCTTCGTATGGGCATCCGCCAACGTGTGGAGAATGTCAGCGGCCGTGGCAGCACCCAGCGATTCGATTTCCTGGCTGACCAGCCGGTAGCCCATGCCAATCAGGTAGTCACCGACATTGATGGCCGTTGCCGTTCCATGTTGATGATGTAACGTGGGGTCCCCGTAGCGATAGGAATCATCATCCTCGATGTCATCGTGGACCAGGGAGGCCTTGTGAAATGTCTCGATCGACATGGCTGTACGAAGGACCGAGAGAGAAAAGTCTTCAATGATTTCTGCCCCGTTTGGTAACGTTGCATGTCCACCCCGCAGGGCATCGTAAACAGCCAGCGTGATAAAGGGACGCGAGTACTTGCCGCCCTTGGCAAGAAAGTCGTAGGCCAGGGCCTCGGTGCCGGAGATTGGGTCAACCCCCGCGATCCCCTGTCCGTTTAATTCGGACAACCGCGGGCTCTGGCGAACCCGGGGACTTAACGCGTCCATCTTGTCGGGTTCAAACATGTTGCTTGCCGCGCGCAACAGGTGCAGGTACGAACGTGTTACCGGTGCCGTTTCATTCGGCTGTACGTTGATCATCTGGTAAACCCAGTCGTCATCCACGGACGTGTTACGACAGTCACTGGACAACAGTGGAACGGCCATGCAGGGAATACCGGCCAGCAGGATCTTGTCGATTGCCTTCTCCAGGACGTTCAGGCAGGCCACGCCCACGACCGCGTCCACGTAACCACTCACGATGATCTTTAAAACCACCGGGGATCCTTCAGCAACCAGTACCTTGTAACCCATCTCTTCCGCCATGCCACGAAAATCGGCAATGCTGCAGGCCCCACAGGTCTTGCAGTCCAGGCCAAACTGATCGTAGTCCGCAGGACATCCCTCGGCGTGTTTCAAGCAGTGTGGTAACAGGAAGAGTCGACGCGAGGGGGGAATACTGGCTACCTGATCCGTCCAGAAAGCACTGGCGAGCAAGACCATGGTCCAGCCCAGGTACTCTTCCGGTAATCCCATGTCTTCCAGTAGCCCACGAACGACGACTTCCATCTCGTCCTTGGTGAGAGGCCGCGATTTTTCCAGGTTGGCTGCAAGCTGGGCGCAACGCGCCTTGACCTGCTCCCGTATTTCCTTGCTCTCGGGTACAGATTTTAAATGCGACGTTTTACGACGACGTGATTTGCGCTGCGGCATATCCGCCACGTTATCGGGTTTCGAGGATTCATTAACAGATGATGCAGTCGCCAAAGATCAGTTCCCTCGTTCAGTCCTGGGCAACGTTATCCGGTAGCCGCAGGTTATGCTATTTCCAGTCATCCGGTATTACCTGCAGCGCGTGCGCCAAGGCGGAAACGGTGAAAGTTATCGGGTAAAGCTTCTCATGATACCACAGCTTGGCGAAGTAGAAACCAACGACCGAGTTTTCTCGAAAGCGACCTGTTTCCACTTCCTTTATAATCCACGTAAGTCCTTTATTTATTGATTCTTGTGACTGGATTAGTGGCGTTTGGGCTAGCAGCGCCTCCACGGCCAGCGCCGTCTCTTCTACGCTGCTGCTGATGCCATCAGGACGGATTTGCATCAAGGCCTCTCCACCCCCCCATCCTCCGTCCGCCCGCTGGGTATTCCGTAGCCACTGGAAACCTTGTTGTGCTGCCATGTCAGCCGTCGTTTTCCAGTCCCGGTAGGCCAGTAAAACCTTCGCCGTTCCATAGACGGGATTCTCTTCCTGTGGATGGTCCTGGTTGCCAAACCACAATGGAATCCAGCTGCCGTCCGATCGTTGCTGGTGCTGCAAGAAATCGAAGCCGCGCCTGACGCTCCGTTGCCAGCGGCCAAGCCGGATTCCTGGTTGGCCCACCTGGTCCTGCCACGCATGCAGCGCTCTCAATGCATGGGCGGTCAGATCGGCTCCGCTGCGGTCAAAGGGAAGTTTCCCCCAGCCGCGACAAAATGTGGGCCAGCCTCCATTACGATTCTGTAACCTTAACAACCACTCAATGCCACCTCGAGCTGCTAACTCGATGCGTTCCCGGTCAGCCAGGTCACAGGAAGGAGAATGCCTCCAGCTGTTCAGGGCCAGCAATGCACTGGGAGTATCGTCACTGTCTGGAACAGCACCACTCAGGTCACTCCAGCCCCAACCGCCCGGTTCGGCACCGGTAAACGGATGACGTTGCGTATGCTGGCAGCCAAGCAACCAGTCCAGGCAATCCAGCTGTGCCAGGTCTTCCCCGCCAGCTGCCAGGGCCTGCAGGGCCAGTGTCGTGTTCCACGTTGCCAGGTTAGTGTCAATCGGCCAGCTACCGTCGGCCCGAACCGAATTTATCAGGAATTGTATGCCCTGCTCGGTGACCGGATGGGATCGTCGGCCCGTACCGGCAAGGCTCATGACCACGAAACTGGTGAGAGGCACCGCTTCCAGGTAGCCCCCGCTGGCGGGCTGCATTTTCTCCAGGGCGCGGAGACTTGGTGATATGGCTGCTCGGCGAAGCCAACGACTGAACGGATTCCAGGGTGGCTGGTGCAGGTATCGTGCCTGGCCGATGGCGACCAGTGCCGGGATGGCATAGCTGACGACCGGCAGTCGTATGAATCGGTAAAACGACTGGGGCAGGCAGGCCAGCTCAAAGGGTAACGAGTTCACATCTTTCCAGGGGACCAGCCCTGCCAAGGCCAGGTTGGTCAGGATGGGGACCACGAAAGTCTTGTCCTTGCCATATCGCTTACGCAGTCCGGCAAAGCGGTCCTGGGTTTCAATATAAGCTTCTGCTCGGGCCAGCAAGCCAGCCTGAGCCGTTGCCACGCCAGCCAGGTGAAAGGCAGCCACGACCAACAGCGTAGTGGCAATATTGGAATAACTCTGGTCGGTGTCTCCCCAGCCACCATCCTGGTTCTGGTGATCCTGCAGCCATTGAATTCCCTGGTGCGCTAGCGTGAGCAGTTGTTCTGACGCCTGCCTGGTGGATCTCGGTGTCTCCCTGTGGATTGCTATTACAGGTTCCTGGTAGAGAACCAGGGCACTGATCGCAGTGGCGGTAGAAAGTGCACTGGCCGAGAGTTCTCCTTCCCAGTAGGAGTCAGCCTGTCGTTCATCAAGCAGGGCTTGTCGAGCGACAGAATAGGCGGCTTGCAGGTGATCGCGAATCATGGTCAACCAGGAGTCAAAACGAGCGGAAAACCTGATTGTAACATGCGATCGTTCGCTTCGGGGTGAGACGGGTCATGGAAGTCAGGAAGGTAGTTTCTCCGGAAGGTGAGCAGGATGCCAACAATGACTGAAATCAGGGAAAATGCCGCTGGTCGAATGATAGGTCTCTTCATACAATGACCAGCTCGAAAGAGACCATTGCCAGAACAATGAAATACCAGGGTAATAAGCGACTCATTCACGGATGGATCATGGCATCGCAACAAACGAAGAATCGGTCACGGAGAAAATTGCGAATCGTTGAACCTGACTGGGTTCAGGCGAGCGATGAAGAGTTGCTGGATCGGCGAATCTGTGACCTCGGCCTGCAGATACCGGGTACGCTTCTCGAACAACGGGTGCAGCGGTTGTACGAGGAATTGCAGCAGCGAGGAATTACGTTTCAACCCCACTGCTGGCTTTCGGACGATTGGTTTTCTCCGGATGGTGTACCGGGGATCGCGATACCTTTCTACATGGCCCATCCACGACTGGCGCGTCTAGAACGCAACCAGATGTCAGAAGTGGAGGGAGGGAACAAGGACTGGTGCATGCGGATCCTGCGTCACGAGGCTGGGCACGCGATTGATACGGCTTATCGTTTACATCGCCGTCGGAGCTGGCAGGCGGTATTTGGTAGGGCATCTCTCCCTTACCCGGAAGATTACTCACCCAGCCCGACCAGCAAGAGTTATGTTTTGAATCTTGAATCCTGGTATGCGCAAAGTCACCCCTCGGAAGATTATGCGGAAACGTTTGCCGTGTGGGTCAAGCCGCGTTCTCGTTGGCGGAGCGAGTATGCGGACTGGCCTGCCCTGGGGAAATTGGAATATGTTGACGAATTGATGCAGGATATTTCCGGGCAAAAGGCGCCCGTGAAAACCCGTCAACGAACTGGTTCAGTTACAGGTCTTCGCAAGACATTACGTGAACATTACATCGAGCGATGCGAGTACTATGGTATTGGTGACGTAGAGGAAGTGGAAGAGTACGATGACGAGCTACTGAGATTATTTTCCAACGCTTCCCGCTATCGCCATCGTCGTTCGGCGGCCAGTTTCCTGCGCCAATTGAAGACAGAAGCACGCCGGGTGGTGGCCCAGTGGACGGGCCAATATCAATATACGGTTGACCAGGTGATTGGCGAGATGATCCAGCGAAGCCGAGCGCTGGACCTGAAGGTCCATCGGTCAGAGAAGGACACGCGACGAGATGCCCTGATCCTGCTGACCGTGAAAACCATGCATTACCTGCAGGGTGGTTACCATAAGATGGCGATGTGACGCACTTGAGACCTGTCTCTTGAATCCTCTGGAATGGTGCTGGATTAATGAGAAAACTTCGTGTCTTGGTTCTCATGGACAGCGACTTTGTCCCGCCCGACAGCCTGGAGGGGTATCGACCTGAGGAAATTCTCAACTGGAAAACCGAGTATGATGTGGTTACCACGTTGCGAGAAATGGGCCACCATGTTCATCCCCTGGGGGTCAGCGATGACCTGGGAGAAATTCGCCGTGCTATCATTGAAGATAAACCTCATGTCACCTTTAACCTGCTGGAAGAATTTCACGGGGTAGCGCTTTTTGATCAGCACGTGGCCAGCTACCTGGAGTTGATGCAGCAACCTTATACGGGATGCAACCCGCGGGGACTAACACTGGGTCATGACAAGGTGCTCTGTAAGCAGATTCTCTCGTATCACCGCATTGCTACACCACGCTTCGTTGTTTTTAATCGCGGAAAAGTTATCCGTCCCCAGCGGCGACTAGAATATCCGTTGCTGGTCAAGTCGGTAATCGAGGAGTCTTCCCTGGGGATTACCCGGGATTCCATCGTTTACTCCGACGAAGAACTGGTCGACCGGGTACTACGGGTTCATGAAGACCTGAATACCGATGCCCTGGTCGAAGAGTTCGTGGAGGGGAGAGAGTTTTACGTGGGCGTCATCGGCAACCGCCGGCTGCAGACGTTTCCCGTCTGGGAGCTGCTGTTCAGTAATCTGCCGGAACATATTCCGAACATTGCAACCGCGCGGGTTAAATGGGATCTTGATTACCAGAAAGAACTGGGCGTGATGACCCAGGCCGTAACGGATTTACCGAATGCCACGTTGTCCCGGATTGCCAGGCTGTGCAAGCGCATTTACCGGGTACTGTACCTGAGTGGTTATGCCCGTATTGACCTGCGGGTCACCGCCAGTGGCGAGGTGTACGTGCTGGAAGCGAATCCGAACCCGGACCTGTCTTACGGAGAAGACTTTGCCGAGTCAGCCAGCACGATGGGAATTTCTTACGAGAAACTGATGACACGGATCATCAACCTGGGTATGCGTTATCAGCCCTCGTGGCGTGGCTAGAGTTCGGTCGAGCTGGAGGCACCAACCAGCGACTCGCCTGGTTTCTCGGTGTTCTCGGTCGAGCCACGTGTGTCCTGCCAGTTTTCAGGCTTAAAGTGACGATCGTACATCCCGTAATCATTGAACCAGAATCGCTTGGCGAAGCGATAAACCCACGATTTTTCGCGGATCTCGATATCCGGGTTGTATTGCGAGGAGGTGGGTTGCATCATTTCCAGTTCCTTGATGGCGGTTCCCCGGACCGTTGTGTCCCGCGCCCCGTGCCGTTCTGCCAGTTCCAGCAACAGGTCAGGTCGCTCCATGATGATGCAACCGCGAGTTGCCTGGGCTGCCGTTTCACGGAAATCTCGCAGGAATTCAGACTGGTTGAAAGTATCACGCAAGGGTTGGTCATCGTGAATCGATTCCTTGGCGAGCTGGATCACCGGGCATGGTTCGATATCTCCCCAGGGACTGATGTGATGCGTGAATCCAGTGGCAGCGGGACAGAGTGCCTGTCCATTGCCGTCATGATAGGCATCGATGATGACGATCGGTTTCTTGGCTCGCATGTCCACGACGAATTGCCGTGCCTGCCGCTGTTGCTCCGGTCTCAGGGCCAACTCCGGACAGGCTTCCGGTCCAACCGGTCGGTAGATGTGAAACCAGGTGTACATGACACCCATCTCGATCAGTCGATCGATCCAGGTCTCGGTCAGCAAATCGAAATTGGTCTGACACAAACTCGTGCAGACACCGGTGAGTACTTTATGCTTCAGGCAGTTCTGTAGACCTTCCATGGTACGACTAAAAACCTGCGGCTTGCCACGACGTTCATCGCTGACGATCTCGTTGCCTTCCACGCTGATCAACGGGGTGCAGTTCCCCAGCCTGCGTAAGGTGGCAGCGACTTCGTCCGTGATGAAATGACCGTTGGTGAAAATCTGGAAATAACAATCGGGATGAGCCGCCAGGATTTCCAGCAATTCAGGATGCATGAAAGGTTCCCCGCCCAGGATCCCGAAAAATGAATTGCCCATCTGCTTGGACTCGGTGATCAGGCGGTTCATGGCTTGGACGTCGATGGTCTGTTGCTTGGCGGCCACATCGACCCAGCATCCCTGGCAACGCAGGTTACAACTGTTCGTAATCGAGATATACAGGAAGGGAGGGAAGAATTCCCCACGTTTCAGCCGCTTCTTGTGGCGTTGTACCGAGCGAATGCCCTTGAATCCAGCAGTCCACATCGCCTTCCAGAGTAGGCGTTTGTTGGTCTCCAGCAACAGTCGTTTAGCCATTCTTAGGTACATGGCACCTGGTTGTCCTGTCTACACGCGGTCCCTGCCTCTAAACTTCAGTTCACTAAGTATAACAGGAGAACCAGGCCAGAAACATTGACCAGGGCACGTGAACCGGAATATCAGCGGATGCCCCGATTCTAGCCGTAAATCGCCACCAGCAATAAGCCAGGGAGGGGTCTCCAGGGAGGGTGTAATCCGACAGATGAGGATTGCAAACACCTTCTCTCTGCGGGAAAAACGTGTTAACGTATAAGAATGACTGTCCTTGTAGCCAGTCCACTTGATCCCCATTGAAGTGAGAAACAGAAGTCATGGCCAAGCCAAAGCATAAAATCAAGAAGGCCAATCACGGTCGTCGGCCCGCTAATAGTCGCATGCGAAAAGCTCGTCGTCAGAAGGTTCGTACCTGATTGACCTCCTGGCAGCTCGTTTCTACGCGAGCATCGTGACCTGACCGACTAGATGTTCGTCGGTTCGAATCGGTTTGCAGGTAACGATTCATTCCAGTCCGAAGCCACCGAGGAACTGTCGCGTGTCCCCTAAAGATCTACTGATTGATCCGGCCCTGTTGGATTACGACCAGGTCGTTGCTGATCTCGATGAGATTCGACGGTACAATCCGCAGCGTTTCGAGATGGAGCAGCTAACAGCTGTTATCTACGAGGACCTGGAGGAATATGCCTGCGCCGGTTACAAGGACATCGGGCGGGATGAATTCTGGGTGCGTGGTCATATGCCGGATATGCCCTTGATGCCCGGTGTTATCGTGCTTGAGGCTGCAGCCCAACTGTGCAGTTTCTTTTCCCAGAAACACGACCTGCTGGGTGCTGCCGTGATTGGTTTCGGCGGACTGGAAAATGTCCGGTTTCGTGCACCCATTATTCCCGGCGATCGCCTTTTACTCATTTGCAAGATGACCAAGGTGCGTCCAGGACGAATGATTGTCTGCCGTTTCCAGGCCGTGGTAGGTGAAACCCTGGTGGTCGATGGAACGCTCAAGGGCATTCCGATACCTGTCGATGCGTTGTAACCATCCGACCAGGGTCTGCAGGAGAATCTCCACGATTGTCATGCAGCGGCCCCTTTCCTTCAGAATTGAACCAGTGTTTTCCGGGTGTGGTAGATCATGGGCCGACGGGCATTACAAAAAATCGAACCTACACTCGATCTTTCCGCGCACTGGAAGGATGCTGCCAGCATGCCGGAAGCCTGGCAACTGGACAAGCTTTTCGCTCGCCCCGCGCCGCTCGAGGTCGAGGTTGGCAGCGGCAAGGGATTGTTCCTGGAAAGAGCAACCGGACAGCGTCCGGAAAACAATTTTGTTGGTATCGAGGTGTCACGAAAATACAGTCGTTTCAGCGCGGCACGACTGGCACGAACGGAACGGTCGGAAGCCCTCGTGATCCACGGTGACGCGTTCGTGGTTTTTGCACGCCACGTGGCGGATGCTGCGCTGCACGCGGTTCATGTCTACTTTCCGGATCCCTGGTGGAAGAGACGACATCGCAAGCGACGTATCATGCAACCTTCCTTCCTGCAGGATGTCGTCAGGGTACTGGCTCCTGGTGGCCGGCTCCATTTCTGGACCGATGTAAAAGAGTATTTCGATGTGGCGCTGGAAGTGATTGCCCGTTTTCCGGAATTGAAGGGTCCTTTTGATGTTCCAGAGACCGCGGCTCAACATGCCCTGGACTTCCAGAGCCATTTTGAACGCCGGACACGATTGGAAGAATTACCGGTCTATCGGTCCGAATTTGAACGTGCCTAGTCCGGTCCGTTGAGCCCTGGCGGGACTCAGGAGGATCGCTGGACCTCGTAAGTGCGCTGATCCTGTGATCCATTGCGCGAATTATCCAGCGCGATCTCGTAAAGTTGCTGTCCCATTTCCGTGGGGTACTGGCCGGTAATACAGGCTTGGCAGAGTTCGTTGCTGTTGAATCCGATGGCCTTGGAAATGGCGCTGACCGGCAAGTAACGTAGCGAATCAGCTCCCAGCACGGCTGCCATTTCATCCTGGACAGCATCCGTTAAACAGCCGTCATCGAGGAATTTCGGAGCAAATAACTCGCCGATGGTTGACATGTCGATCCCGTAGAAACAGGGTGCCACGATGGGAGGACAGGCAACCCGCACATGGATTTCCTTGGCTCCGCC
>JAYGDH010000079.1:0-4191 GCA_046583055.1 Pirellulaceae bacterium
GAAGGGGTCCGTGACATGTCGAGGACCGGACCCGATCGGGATTTGCAGAACAAGTGGACTGCTGTCCAGCCGTTCCACGATTTGTTGCAGGACGTGTTCGAAATCGGCTCCCTCACGGTCCATCTTGTTGATGAAAGCCAGTCGCGGTACCTGGTATCGATTGGCCTGTCTCCAGACGGTTTCACTCTGTGCCTCGACACCTTCTCGGGCACTAAAGATAACCGTTGCTCCGTCCAGAACCCGCAGGCAACGTTCGACTTCCGCGGTGAAATCAACATGTCCTGGCGTATCGAGAAGGTTGATATGGGTTTGTCCCCAGGTGAACGTGACGCAGGCGGAATAGATGGTAATGCCGCGTTCCTGTTCCTCGGGATCACTGTCGGTCTCGGTGGTGCCCTTGTCCACGAAGCCCATGCGGTGTTTCGTCCCGCTATAGAAGAGCATACGCTCGGTGACGGTGGTTTTCCCGGCATCAATATGGGCGATGATTCCCAGGTTTCGCAGGTTTTCAAGTTGTCGGAGCATGGTTCTGTCCTGGACCCATGGAGAGGGCGAGGTTCATCGTAGAGGCTGCCGATGGTTGGATTGTAGGGGCCGTTGCCCGCGCAAAAAGATGGCCGCACAAGTGATAGATACTTCTACGGCCAGCTTGTTCGAACTGTCTTTACCAGGCGAAATGTGCAAAAGCTTTATTGGCTTCTGCCATTCGATGGATATTTTCTCGCCGGGTCATGGCGGCCCCTTCTCGATTATAAGCGGCGACCAGCTCATCAGCCAGTTTGAGATGCGTGGGCTGCCCCTTTTTCTCTCGTACGGCCATCAGTAACCAGCGGAAGGCAAGTGCCTGTTGCCGATTCCGATTGACTTGCATGGGGACCTGGTAAGCGGCACCACCAACTCGCTTGGAACGAACCTCGATTTGCGGTTTAACGTTTTCAATGGCCTGGTTGAATACCTCGATTGGTTCGACGTCCTGAAGTCGATTGCCAATTTCAGCCAGGGCATTATAGAAGAGTGCCTGGGCAATTGTTTTTTTCCCATCCCACATCAACGAGTTGATGAACTTGCTGGCCAGCAAGGAATTGAACTTGGGATCAGGAGTGAGTTGTTTTTTACTGGCGGTGATACGGCCCATGTTGCCGGTCCCTTTCTTGGACAATAACCAAAGGTTATGACTTCTTGGTTCCGTAACGACTGCGAGACTGCTTGCGTCCTTCAACCCCTAACGTATCCTGCGCACCACGAACGACTTGATAGCGCACCCCGGGCAGATCTCTTACGCGGCCACCTCGGACCAGTACGATAGAGTGTTCCTGGAGATTGTGTCCTTCGCCGGGGATATAGACGGTTGCCTCTTTTCCATTGGAGAGACGCACCCGGGTAATTTTCCGTAGGGCGGAGTTTGGCTTCTTGGGAGTCATTGTTTTCACGAGCAAGCATACGCCCTGCTTTTGCGGACACTTGTCCAGCAAGGGAGCCTTCGTGAATTTGCGTTTGCTTTTACGTCGTTTACGGACGAGTTGGTTAATGGTGGGCATTAATATTCCTTCGTTTGCCTGAACGATTGCTGAATAGTCTAGCAATAGCAAACTACTCAACTTAATGGTTGATATGGGGGGGTGTCAAGTTGGGTGGCGGTTACCTTACTTATTCCTCCGGCGTGTTTTCGTCTGGGCTGCTGGTTCCAAACAACTCATCCAGGGTCGTTGGTCCACTGATCTCGGGAAGATTTTCCTCGATAGCAGGAATAACATCGGCGGTCGGTTCGACCTGCGGGGCAGCAACTTTCGAGCTTTCCTGCTCCTCGTCGGCCTGCAACAAGGGGAACTGCGTAACCAGTGCCTGTTCTTTTTCTGCAGCCATTTGTTCCAGTGCAGCTGCCTGGTATTTCACTTCGGCTTCCTGGAAGGTACGGAATCCAGTACCGGCTGGAATCAGATGTCCGAGGATCACATTTTCCTTGAGGCCGACCAGGTTGTCAACTTTGCCAGCCAGGGCAGCCTCGGTGAGCACTTTCGTGGTTTCCTGGAAGCTGGCGGCTGAGATGAAACTGGAGCTTTGCACGGATGCCTTGGTAATTCCCAGCAACTGGGTACTGGCGGTCGCGGGCTTGGTACGGCTTCCCTTGGAAGCCTTTCCACCCAGGGTTTCTATTTGACTGTTGACCTGTTGGAAAACTTCCTTGGGAACGATGGCGTTCAGTTCAAAGTCACTGTCACCGGGATCGGAGATCCGTACGCAACCAGCAAGATCCTGGTTAAGCTGGCGGAATTCGAATCGATCCATCACCAGGCCAACCAGCAGGTTGGTGTCTCCGGCCGATTCGATGAGAACTTTCCGCAACATACGGGCGATGATGACCTCGATATGCTTATCGTTGATTTCCACGCGTTGGCTGCGATACACTTGCTGGACTTCATGAACCAGGTACTGTTGCACCGCCTCTTCTCCGGAAACTCGCAGGATATCGTGTGGAACCAACGGTCCATCGACCAGCGCCTGTCCGGATTTGACGGTGTCTCCGGAGTGGACGAAAAATCGCTTTCCATGAGGTACGAGATGTTCTTTTTCGATACCACTTTCACTGGTTACGAGGATAGTACGCTTGCCACGTTTCTTTTCCTTGGGCATCTCGACGGTACCATCGATTTCCGCGATGACTGCCGGATCCTTCGGCTTTCTGGCTTCGAAGATCTCGGTAACACGTGGCAGACCGCCCGTGATATCACTGACTCCAGTCGCTTCGCGTGGTGTCTTGGCGAGCACGGAACCGGCTTGCACGAAAGCTCCTTCAGCCGCTTCGATGTGGGCCCTTTCAGGCAGGTAGTAGAAGCCCAATCCGTTCCCCTCGTCGTCTTCGAGTACGATAGCGGGATGCAGATCACCCTTGTGATCCATGATCAGTCGCCTGACAGTTCCACCGGCGTCTTTTTCCAGTCGGAGGGTTTCGCCTTCGATGACATCTTCGAGCCTTACCTTACCACTGACTTCTGCCAGGACCGGAATGCTGTGCGGATCCCACTGGCAGAGGACGGTATTTTCCTTGACTTGCTGGTTTTCCACAACCGTTAGGACCGCTCCGGCAGGTACTTCATACTTCTCGATTTCTCGTCCCTTCGGGTCGAGCAAGTTGATTTCACCGTTACGGGTGAGTACGATATTGTTACCGTCTGCGTTGGTCACGAAGGTCATGCGAGTAAAGGCTATCTGGCCTTCTTTTTGGGACCGGATATCACTTTCTTCAATGCTCGTGTTGACCGTTCCACCAATATGGAAGGTCCGCATGGTCAACTGGGTGCCAGGTTCGCCGATGCTTTGGGCAGCGATGATACCGACGGCCATTCCTTCTTCCACCATGTTTCCGGTTGACATGTCCATACCGTAACAGCGTCGGCAAACGCCTAGTGAGGCATCACAGGTCATCGGGCTGCGTACCTGGATGCGTTCCAGGCCGAGTTCTTCGATCTTGCGACAGACGGTGCTGGTAATCAGGTCGCCGTCCTTGACGATTACTTGGTCAGTAATTGGATTGACGATGTTCTGTCGACTGACACGTCCGATGACGGCATCGGACAGATGCACTTCCACCTTTTCACCACGGTAGATCACACCCTTGGTGATTCCCTGGGTGGTTCCGCAATCATTCAGGGTAACGACCACGTTTTGTGCGACGTCGGCAAGCTTACGGGTAAGGTAACCGGAGTCAGCTGTTTTGAGGGCTGTATCGGCCAGGCCCTTGCGTGCACCGTGAGTGGAACTGAAATACTCGAGTACCGACAGTCCTTCACGGAAGTTAGCCTTGATCGGTGTTTCGATAATTTCACCGGTTGGCTTGGCCATCAAGCCTCGCATCCCCGCCAATTGACGGATTTGTTCGATACCACCACGGGCACCGGAATGAGCCATCAGGAAAACCGGGTTGATATAACCGTGGCCACCACGATCATCCTGCTCCATGGCAGACATCATTTCACTGGTGATCTGTTCCCGGGCATGAGTCCAAGTCTCGAGGACCTGGTTGTATCGTTCCATTTCCGTGATGACACCGCGATCGTACAGCTTGCGAAATTTCATCACTGTTTTTTCGGCCTCGGTGAGAATCCTGGTCTTGGAGGACGGGGTGACGAGGTCATCGGTAGCAAAGGAGAGACCACTGCGGGTACTTTCGCGGAATCCCAACTGGTTCATATC
>JAYGDH010000091.1:0-2113 GCA_046583055.1 Pirellulaceae bacterium
GAACTGGCCAACAATCCCGAGCAACACAAGAACAGCCAATATGCTCGCAACTTCCAACAACCGGGAGCTGCCGCCCGGCTGACGGCCGAGGGGCTGGCTGGCTGGGTTCGAGAACCCGCGGCCAGGAAGAAATACGTGGAAGCGTTCCAGCGTAGTTCCTTTGATAGCATGTTGAATTACTACAAGGCTAATTACCCACGCCAGCCCTACCAGTTGCCAGAGGCCTTGAAACGTCCCATCAAGTGTCCGGTGCTGGTTCTCCACGGCCTCCAGGATCGATACCTGCTCTCCGGGGCCCTGAATGACACCTGGAAATGGGTCGAAAAGGAATTCACACTGGTCACCATTCCCGAGGCCAATCATTTCGTCCACCGTGATGTACCCAAACAAGTCAGCCAACGCATGGTGCAATGGCTGAAAAGCCACTAGCCACTGGGCCGTTTTCACTTTCCAGAGCATGAAGATCATGGATTTCCAGAAACTACGCGATGAACTGTGCGGTTGCTATGTAACGGTACCGACGATGTTTCACGATGACGGTCTGGAGCTGAATCTCGAAGCCACCGCCCAGCACGTACAGTTCCTTCTCGATGGTGGCATCAAGACCGGTACCGGGGTCCTCCTCGCCGGTGGAGCAGCAGGCGATTTCTCCACGATGTCCGTCGCCGAACGTATCCGGGTGGGTGAGGCCGTGGTCAACGCAGCCGACGGACGCATCCCGGTCGCCATGGGTGCTCAAACGACCAGCACGCGAGAACTGATCGAACTGGCCACGGCCGCCGCCGATCTTGGTGCGGACTATATCCAGGTCTCTCCGCCGTTCTATCATGCACATACCGAGGGGGATTTCCACGAGTACCTGGAGGCCGTCGTGGACGCGGTCGATATTGGACTGATCGTCTACAACACGTTCTGGACCAGCATGGGAGTTTCCTTCCAGGGAGTCGAACGACTGGTCCAGATCCCCAATATTTCCGGTCTCAAGTGGGCAGTTAACGACATCGGCTTCATGGAGTTTGATGAAGTCGTCTCCTCGTTCTCGGGACAAATCAGCGTCATTGACAACCAGAATCGTTTCGTGTCCAGCCATATCCTGGGAGCCCGCTCGATTGAACTGCACATCTGCAACCACTGGCCACAATTCGGGGTCCAGCTCTGGGGGATGCTCCAGGCAGGACGTTACGAGGAAGTCCAGCGGGAGATGGTACGAGTGATCCTGCCTTTCATGTCACTCTGGAAACAGATGGAAGAATACACCAGCGGCGACGGGTACCTCGACAAGCTCTGCATGGAGCTGGTCGGGTTGCCTTCCAGTCGTTGTCGGCCACCTACCCGGGATGTCCGGGAACGATTTCGAGATGCCGCACGAGAGATGCTGATCGCCTGCGAAACGCCGGGCATCCTCAATGACTAACACCTACTGTGATATTTACTTCACTTTTTTGCCCGGAAGCGACGACCAATGATTCTCCAGCATGCTGACCTGAAACAATACACCCACACCATCTTTGCCGCGGCAGGTTGTTCCGAGCAAGAAGCGGCACGTGTTGCCGAGCACCTGGTCGAAGCGAACCTGGTCGGGCATGACTCGCATGGCATCATCCGCATTGCACGTTACATCGAGTGGATACAGGAAGGTAAAGTATTGGCCAACCAGCAGGTCAAGGTGATCCTGGAAAATGACATGCTGGCTGTCCTCGATGGCCAGTTCGGCCTGGGCCAGAGTATCGGTGAGCAGGCAGTGCGTATCGGCCTGGACAAGTGTTCCGCGCAGGGAATTTCCATCGTTGGCCTGCGCGATGCCGGGCACCTGGGTCGAATCGGTGACTGGCCACTGATGGCGGCAAGGGAAAACAAGATCTCGATTCATTTCGTGAACACCAGTGGAGCGGGCATCCTGGTCGCTCCCTTTGGTGGCGTTGATCGTCGTCTGTCCGCCAATCCTTTTGCCGTGGGCGTCCCTCGCCAGAACGGCGAACCGATCATCCTGGACATTTCGGCCTGCATGATGGCAGAAGGCAAAATTCGCGTGGCACTTCACCAGGGCAAGCTCCTGCCGGACGGATGCATCATCGACGCCCAGGGGCAACCTGCCAACGACCCCAAGGCCTTC
>JAYGDH010000114.1:0-8462 GCA_046583055.1 Pirellulaceae bacterium
GGAGCTGGTCAAGGACATGATTGCTGGTGACCAAGCGTTCTATGATCGTTAATCGTTAGCGGAATGCTGGCAGCCGCAACCGGCAGCCACCTTCCACGAGTAAACAGGCAAGGTTTGTGAAAAGAACTGAAACCATGAAACATGCAGTAGTGGTTGACTGTGTACGAACGCCCATTGGTCGAGCCCATGCCAGCCAGGGTGTTTTTCGGGACGTTCGCAGCGATGACCTGGCGGTTGCGGTTGTGAAATCGATCCTGGAGCGGACCGGTATCGATCCCACGGAAATCGAAGATCTACTGCTTGGTAGCACACAGCAAACAGGGGAACAGGGACTGAACGTGGCTCGAACCGTGGGCTTGATGGCCGGCTTGCCCATGGAAGCTGCCGGAGTGACGGTCAATCGCCTCTGTGGCAGTAGCCTGCAGGCACTTAACCAGGCGGTCCATGCCATCATGGCTGGCTTTGAAGATGTCCAGATCGTGGGTGGCTTGGAACACATGCACCACTTGCCCATGGACCAGGGATTGAACCTGAATCCCAAGTTGTTCCAGCGAACTTCCAAAGCTGCCTTGATGATGGGAGTAACGGCGGAATTCCTCGCCCAGACCCAGGGAATTTCTCGAGAGGACCAGGATGCCTTTGCCCTGCGAAGTCACCAGTTGGCGTTGGCCGCACACCAGCAAGGAAAATTTCAACCAGAACTGGTTCCCGTCTATGGACGTGATACCGAGGGCTATCGGCAATTAATTGAAATCGATCAGTGTATTCGTGAAGATACCAGCCTCGAGGCGTTGGCCTCCCTGAAACCGGCTTTCATGCCGGGAATGGGCACCGTGACGGCGGGTAACAGCTCACCGTTAAATGACGGCGCCTCGGCCATGCTGGTGATGTCCGAAGAGAAAGCAAAACAACTTGAATTGACTCCGCTGGTCAGAATCCGAGCGACAGCCGTGGCCGGCGTGGAGCCTGCGGTCATGGGAACCGGGCCGGTTCCAGCGACCCGGAAAGCCTTGCAGCGAGCAGGATTGAGCATCGAGGAAATTGGTCTCGTCGAATTGAACGAGGCCTTTGCCGCCCAGTCGCTGGCCTGCATGCGCATGTTGGACCTGGCCGAGGACAAGGTGAATGTTCATGGCGGTGCGATTGCCATCGGCCACCCGCTGGGAGCCAGCGGCGCGAGAATCGCAACTACCCTGGTGCACGCCATGGCCGACCGGGATGTCCAGTTCGGACTTGCCACGATGTGTATTGGAGTAGGCCAGGGGATTGCCACGATCTTTGAACGGATTCATTAGCAGACAGTTAACTAGCCATGGCGACAAGCACAGCGATGACGATTCCACGCTTGTTCCTGGACCAGGTGCACCGCGATGGTGACCAGGCAGCTCTGCATTACAAGCAAGATGGGGCCTGGATCACTCAAACCTGGCAGCAGGTGGCTGACCGGGTAGGACAGACGGTTGGCGTCCTGCAACACCTGGGAGTAATGCCTGGCGATCGTGTTGTTCAGTTATCGGAGAACCGGTCACAGTGGTTAATCACCGATCTGGCAATCCAGCTCTGCGGGGCCATTCATGTACCGATTCATACACCGTTGACCGGTCCGCAGGTTGCCTACCAGGTGCTCGATAGTGGAGCTCAACTGGTCCTGGTTTCGAATAAGGAACAGGCACAGAAACTGGTGGCTGGGAGCGCTGAATTACCGCAGCAGTTGCAGGTGGTTTCGTATGATCCGTGTCCGCAGGACGTTGTCGGCACTGAAATCCTGCTACTGCAACAACTGGTCGAGGCAATCCCGGGATCCCCTGCGGAACGGGTGGTCCCGTCCGTGCAGCCGGATTCGCTGGCCACGATTCTCTATACCTCTGGTACGACAGGCGACCCGAAGGGAGTCATGTTGACGCAGGAGAACCTGGTTTCCAACGCAGCGGGAACCCTGGAAGCGTTCGGACAGGAAACGGGCGATGTGCGACTGGGGTTTCTCCCCCTGAGCCACATTTTTGCCAGGACTTGCGACCTGTATACGTGGTTGTTTGGTGGAACCGAGCTGGCCTTGGCTGAGTCGCCTGATACGGTGCTCGCGGATTGCGCGGAAATCCAACCCATGTTACTCAATGCCGTTCCTTATTTTTACGACAAGTTGTACCGTTCCCTGCAGGAGCAGGGATTGGTCGAGACGCCAGGAATTCTTCGGAAACTGCTGGGGGGGCGGATTCGCAGTTGTTCTTCGGGAGGGGCAGCCTTACCGAACAACCTGTTCGATTTTTTTCTGAGCCAGGAGGTCCCCCTCTACCAGGGTTATGGTCTGACAGAAGCGTCTCCAGTGATTACCGTGTCGAGCACGCAACAGGTGAAAAGAGGGTCGGTAGGTAAACCATTACAGGATGTCGAGGTACAGCTTGCTGATGACGGGGAAATTATGACGCGGGGTCCGCACGTGATGGCTGGATACTATGAGAATCTTGCTGCCACGCAGGAGGTAGTGCAGGACGGCTGGTTGTATACCGGGGACCTGGGAAGCATTGACGAGGAAGGGTTCCTGTTTATTACCGGTCGCAAGAAAGAGATCATCGTGACCCTGGGGGGCAAGAACATTGCCCCGGTTTTACTGGAGTCGTTGTTGATGGAAGATCCATTGATCGAGCAGGTGATGGTGATTGGAAGTGAGCGTAAATTCCTGGTGGCACTTGTCTATCCCGGTTTGAGCGCGCTTTCCAGGGAACTGGATGAAGCAACAATTAATCTCCTGGATAGACCAGGACTGTTTACTGATGCTCGCGTGTTACGCTTGTTCGAAGAGCGTATTGCAGATCGGTTGGCGGACCTGTCTCCCTATGAACAGATCGGGCAGTTCACCCTGATTGATCGTCCTTTCTCACAGGAGTTCAACGAACTGACGCCCAAGCTGAGTTTACGACGGTCCGAGATCGAGGAGAATTTTTCCCGGCAGATTGAAACAATGTACCAGGCAACTCGGGGGCAATAGCAAGAGTTGAAAGCTTGGCCTGGCGGCCCGGGGATGGCTTGATCATCGGGGGCAGCAAAAATTATTAGGGTCTCTTGGGGCCAGTCGGTATAATGATCCCGCGGTTGGCTTGTGTCGACAGCCTGGCTCCAGGCAGACCAGGGATAGAACAGCTGGCTTGAGAACGGTTTGGTTACGAAAGGTAGCGATATGGTAGCCCCTTCAACAGGTGCAGGCGCACAACAGGATTCCTCCAGTGATGCCGGGTCCTCGGAATCCTTTGCGGAAACGGCCCTGAAACTGGGTGGCAAGAGTGACGAGGAAGCTCGTCGCACTGGTGCCATTGATAAGGCAGATGACCAGGTTGATCAATTATTTCAACCTCAGTACCAGACGGTGAACAGTCCGATTCACCGGGCGGTCTGGGATCGGGGGGTACCGGTCGATCTGTTCCAGTCCGATCCCGTGGAGACGCCTGATGATGTTAGCCAGGTAATGGATGCTTCCGTCGAGATCGTCCAACGCCGTCACCGGGATGGCAACGTGATGACCGACGAGGGCAAGGTCAAGGAGGATTTCCTGGTCGAACTTGGTGGCGCGGGTTACTGGGGATTGCTGGTGGACCGCGAGCATGGTGGCAGTGGCGCACCGTTTAGTAGTTTTGCGCCTTTCCTGACCCGGATGGCCATGGCAGATGCCACGATTGCCGGACTGGCCTCGGTGCATGGTTGTATTGGTGCGGTGGACCCGGTACGAACTTTCGGTAACGAAGAACAGAAACAGCGTTACCTTCCGAAACTGGCCAGTGGCGAAAAGCTGTCGGCATTTGCGCTCACCGAACCAGGAGCCGGTTCCGATCTGACGGCCTTGAAAACCACCGCGGAATTACAGGGCGACCATTACGTTGTGAATGGTGAGAAACTGTTTATTACCAACGTGGTACCTGGACGAACCATCGGCCTGGTCTGCCTGATCGAGGGCCAGCCGGCTGTCCTGATCTGTGACCTTCCGGCAGAAGAGAATGACCAGTTCCAGTTGCGAAAGTATGGCCTCTATGCGCTCAAGCACACTTTTAACCAGGGTATCATTTTCAAGGATTTCAGGATTCCGGCAGAGAACCTGTTGCAGCCGACCCGTGGTAATGGACTGACGATTGCCTATCACGGTCTGAACCTGGGCAGGATTGCACTGTGTGCCAGCTCCGCCGGTAACATGCGGGTGATGATGGCCAACATGATTCCCTGGGCTCATTTTCGAGTAACCTACGGGGAGCCGATTGCCCGGCGTGAATTGGTGCGACGACGACTGGGAACCCTGGCAGGTTATATCGTGGCCTGTGATGCCCTGGTGGCCTGGTGTTCTGGACTGATTGACCAGGGATATCGTGGTGAAATGGAGTGTATTATTGCCAAGATCTTTGGTAGTGAAATCCAGAAAGAAGCGGCCATTGAATTGCTCATGAAAACGCACGGGGGTCGATCCTTCCTGCATGGTCACCTCCTGGGTGATAACGTTCATGAATACCTCGCTCCCTGTATTTACGAGGGGGAGGGTGAAATGCTGGGCATGGCCTTCTTTAAGTCGTTGGTGAAAGATCATGGCGTCCGGTATTTCGAACCGGTCGGCAAGGCCCTGCAGTCAGCGGGGATCAAGAGTCCCAACATGCTGAATCCCCTCCACATGTGGGCCTTGAAGGGTGCCGTATTACCTTACACCAAGTGGATGGCTGGACAGTATTTGCGACCGCGTGCGCGCACTGATTTGCCGGAAATGCCTTACCGTGTTAAGCGACATGCCGAATTTGCTGTCCGGGAATTGCAGCGGGCGTCCAGGAAGGTCAGTGGCTCGATGCGAAAGCATCAATTGAAACTGGCAGACCGTCAGTGCACCATGTCCCAGCTGTCGCATCGGATCCAGTCGTTGATTGTTGTCCTGGTGACGAGCCTTTACGCCGCCCGGCAAACGGATCCGGTCATTCGTGATGCTGCTGACCTGGTATGCCAACAGTTGCTCAATGACTATCGAGGCTTGCAGCCAACGGACAAGTATTTTCGGACTGTCACGGAACTGGGCAGCACGATCCTGGATGGTGGTTTCGAGACGCTTGCCGGGATCACCGCGGACGAGATCCTGATGAAATACGATGCCTGATGTGGGTGCCGGGCAGCATCTGCGGGGAAATGAAGAGGGTTCGTTGGTCACGTGTTAGCTGGTTGATAGATAGAGCGAGAGGCATCGATGGCAAAGTTTGCAGTTATTCTTGCGGCGGCGGGAAAAAGTAATCGTTTTCACGATCCCCACTACAAGAAGCCTTTTGTGCCCCTGGCGGAACGAGCCGTCTGGCTGCACTCGGCAGAGAAATTTCTTCACCGAGACGATGTCCAGCAACTGGTCGTCGTGATTTCGTCAGAAGATCGAGAAGCATTCATGTCGAAGTTTGCAGCTAATGTTGCCATCCTGGGAATCGACGTGGCAGAGGGTGGATCGACAAGAGCAGAGTCGATTCAGAATGGACTGCAGCTGGTGCGCGAAGAGATGGATTTCGTTATCGTGCATGATGCAGCTCGTCCCTGTATTGCCGGTGTCTGGATCGATGAACTGGTTGCCGTGGTGGAAAAAACGGGAGCTGCTACGCTGGGTATTCCCGTGGTTTCGACACTCAAACGCGTGGCTGATGGAAATGTCAGGGAAACCGTGGCCAGGGACCAGCTGTGGGAGTCGCAGACTCCGCAGGCCTTTCGGCGCCAGTTGTTGGTGGATGCCTTTGGACAGCCATCCACGGATGATCGAAAGGTGAAAGATGCGACTGACGAGTCCCAGTTAGTGGAATGGCTGGGGCATCCCGTAACGATGATCACCGGTTCCCCGTTGAATCGTAAGATCACGACCAGGGAAGATTTGCGATTCGCCGCCATGGCGCTCAAGGCATTACCCAAACCCAAGTTGGGTGGTCCGGCACACCCGTTTGCCGATGACATGTGGCGATAATGCCACCGGGTGAGTCTGTCGTGCACGGGATTTGGACCGCCGGGGATCTGCCTGAGGCTCGGTCTGCGAGGCTGGTCTTTACCCGCGAGGCATGGATAACGGATACTGGGAGTGTCCGTGAAAGCGGAAACCACGGTTGTTCGTGGCAAACCCGTAGAGGATACGAGTCGAGAAGAATTTCATGACCATGGATATTGTTGCAGATCTGAGTTGGCGAGGCCTGATTCATCAGTGTACCGACCTGGAGGGTGTTACCGAGTGGTTAAACGGTGGTTCAAGAGCCGTTTACATTGGATTTGATCCGACGGCAGGCAGCATGCATGTTGGCAATCTCGTGCAACTGGTCGTGCTGCGACGCTTTCAACGGGCAGGTCATCGCCCGGTTGCCCTGGTGGGCGGTGCCACTGGCATGATTGGAGATCCTAGCGGTAAGAGCGCTGAACGTAACCTGCTCTCGTCCGAAGTACTGGAAGCGAACGTGGCCTCGATCCAGCAACAGATGAGTCGCTTCCTGGAATTTGAGCAGGGTGATAATGCCGCTGTACTGGTCAATAACCTTGACTGGATCGCTGACTGGAATTACCTGGCATTCCTGCGAGACGTGGGCAAGAACTTCCCGGTGAACGTGATGCTGGGTAAGGAATCGGTGAAGAACCGGCTGGATCGTGTGGATGGAGGTTTAAGCTATACCGAGTTCAGTTACATGCTGTTGCAAGCTTATGATTTTGTCCACTTGAGCGAGCATCACGATTGTTGTATCCAGTTCGGGGGCAGTGACCAGTGGGGAAATATTACGGCCGGAATTGACCTGGGAAGAAGGATGCGGGGAGTCCAGTTGTATGGGATTACCTGTCCCTTGCTGACCAAGTCAGATGGTTCCAAGATGGGCAAGACAGAAGCCGGTTCGATCTGGTTGTCTCCCCAGCAGACGAGCCCTTACAAGTTTTACCAGTACTGGATGAATGTTGCTGATGACGATGCCGGTAGTTGCCTGAGAATGCTGACCGAGTTGTCCCATGAAGAGATCGAGCAACTGGATGTTGTCCGCGAGCAAGAGCCTCACACGCGAGCCAGTCAACGTCGGTTGGCCGAGCATCTTACGGAACTGGTTCATGGCCCCGAGGGATTGTCCGCAGCAGTGCGGGCAACCGAGATTCTCTTCGGGGCGGAAATCGAAAATCTTGATGATGCGCAATTACTAGATATTTTTGCGGATGTGCCGAGCTGCGAAATTGATCGCCAGCGATTATCGGAACCGGGACTGGCATTGATTGATGCGTTAGTGGAAGTGGAATTGTGTAAGAGCAAGGGAGAGGCGCGGCGAACGATAGAGCAAGGTGGAGCGTATATCAATAATCGACGCGTGGAAGTACTGGATCAGCAATTGACCCCCTCGGACCTGGCAAGCCAGAGTGTCATCGTCCTGCGTCGTGGCAAGAAGAAATATGCCTTGTTGCGATGCCTGGAGCCCTGATGGTTTCCTCGCCAGGCAATGCGTATCGCCCGTGGGGTCAGTAACGAAGGGTTTGGCCACGTGGAAATTCGTAGACTCAAGATCTGGAAAATCCTGGTAGGCCTGGTTTTGCTGGGCGTATGTATCCTGCTGGGGTTGTTTCGAGCAGCCCGGCATGTGCCTGATTTCTACCGCCAGGCGCTGAGCATCTCCGCGGAACAACAACAGCACTACGCAGAGCAATTCCAGGATCAGGTTCTCCAGTTGAAAGCGACTGCTGCCAGGGAACAGCGATTTGAAACAGCATGGTCAGAGGCACAAATTAATGGCTGGCTTGCGACCACGGTGGCGGATCAGCACGCACATCAACTACCACCAGGTATGCGGGACCTGCGGGTTTCCCTGGAAAAAGGGCAGGCGCGTGTTGGCTGCCGTTATCGGAAAGGTAAGATTGATACAGTCGCTTGGTTGGTTGTCGATGTCGTTCTGACGGACCAGCCCAACGTGCTGGAGTTGCGGCTGCGCGGCTTGAAAGCCGGTCTCGTACCTTTCCCGATCAATCGGTTCCAGAAGCAGGTTACCGCTTCCTTGAAGCGTGCCAAGGTGTCTATCCGTTGGATAGAGGGTGCACGTGATGTTGTGGCTCGCCTCCAGTTGCCCAGTCGCTTTGCGGACCTGCCTCGGAGATCGGTTCGCTTCGAAAAGATCGAGCTGCGAGACGGAATCCTGCTACTGTCGGGTAGTGCCAGTAAATGAATCTAGCGATCGGAATCGCTTTCTGTGGGTCTCGATACATTGGAAACCAATTCAGGAAACTGGATCTGCCATTGTTCAGGTTGCTGTGGGTGAGGTTCCAGCAGTAGCCTGCCACGAAATACCCTGCCTGCAAGGTGGATAGAGAAACTGTCCTTGGACGAAGGCAGTGATCCTTGGTAAGTTCCGGAATCAAATTGGCTGACCTGCCCTCGGTCACCTGAAATCGGGCCTTCATATTCCAGGTAAGCGATACGGTGATCGGGTAGAGGGATTGCTGTTAGCAGATCGGAAGAGCACACG
>JAYGDH010000365.1:0-4505 GCA_046583055.1 Pirellulaceae bacterium
GCCACTGGTAAACGGTTGGCACCGGTGTTGTTCAGATACAACGTTGATTGACTCGGCTTGATCTGGTGTATCAACTGCATTAGGTTGAAACCAATGGTGTGGGGCTTCCTGGCGGGAAAGTTAAGAACGATTTCATGAGAATTTCTTCTGGACAGTGGTTGATCTGTATTATCTTTGGCATGGCTGGCCTGGGACTGGCAGCTATCGTCGGGTGGCAGTTGGGGACAGCAGGTACCGTCAAGCCGAATCCCTATGAACTCACCGAGGAAGAGGAAGAGTTGCTTGCGCAGGACGAGATGAGGATCAAGGATGGGAAGTTCCCGGCCCGTGAAATGGAAGCACCGGGTATCGATAATCCCGTGGCTTATGCGGTTCATGAAGTGACGATTGCCGATGACTCACCCGTGCTGGGGCTCGAGATTGACGGGAAGTGCCGGGCTTACCTGGCCAGTGGCATGGCAGAAAATACGAACCGGCATATCGTGCACGATAAACTGGGCGGCAACGCGATTACCGTAACGCATTGTGACCGCAGCGCTTGTTCTCGCGTGTTCCTGCGCAAGGACGTTTCCGCGGACAATTTTCAGATGGGTGGCTGGAGCGGCACGGAAATGTGGTTGCTGATCGGGAATAAACGCTATCTGCATACCAGCAAGAAACTGCCCCTGGAGGATTACCCCTTTGAAGTGACCACGTGGGGTGAATGGAAAACGGCACATCCGGAAACGGATATCTACCTGGGGCCCTGAGAGATTCGCCTGTTAACGGTTACCCGCAGGCCCGGCGATAACGGTCTTACAGGTCAAGCGTATCCAACCCATCGATGAGCTCGTCCAGCGAGTCCGGATTGGAAGTTTGCGTAGCGGACTGTCGCTTGGCAAGGATCGGCGTCTCCTCGACCGGCTGACGGCCAGCCAGCACCAGTTGTTCATCCCGTTCCTGGGCGGCCACGTCAGCGGCATCGGGTTGTCCGAAGAGCAAGGACAGGTCGATCTTGAATCCCTCGTTGACCGCGGCAGCGCCGGCAATTGCTGGTGTCTTGTGCTGCGGGAAAACGATGGCATTCTCCGGGCAGACGCGGCTACAGGCAGGGCATCCCTTGCGACAATTGTCTGGTTGCTCTACCAGGATCGTTTCTGACTGGTCGACACCGTAGACGCCAAAAAGGCAGAAGTCGATACATTCCATGCAGTTCGTGCAGCGACCGAAATCAATCACGGGATACCATCTCCGTCCGGCAGCTTCTTCAATTCGAACGGCATGGCCAGCCTGCGTCGCAGGTCCCAGCGCCGTATCATTTTGCGGCTGCTCGTAACGCGCCTGTTGTTGTTCCGTGGGGGTGCCCTGGATCCACTGGTCCAGGTCCGGCCCGGTAATTTCACCGGCAATCCGTTGCGTTTCCTCGAGGAAATCACTCGCCGTTTCCGAGGTGCGGAAATCAAGGCAATAGATGGTCCGGTCGCTTACCGGCCGCTTGTCGATGACACGTGGAATGTCCTCCGCCTCGGCCTCCTGGTCGGTACCCGGTGCAGCAGCTTCTTCGCTCTCGTCTTCTTCCTCATCCTCGAGCTGCAACTGGACGTCTCCGAGCTTGCCGTGAATTCCATGACGATCGAGGATCCAGTGAGCCGATCGCTGATAGAGCCAGGAAAAGATGATCAGGTCACCCTGGAAGCCCTGCAGGGTGCTCATGCTTTCGCCCCGGGGCGAAAGGTCATAGAGATTGGGGATCACCACGACTTCATATCCAGGCCGTTTGCCCAGTTCGGCAATCACCGCTTCTTCCAGCTCGCGCTTGACGGGGTTCTTGCTCTGGCCGGTAGAAACAACGATGGGAATCATGGTGCTGTTGTACTCGCAAGGCAGGGATAGCGTCCGGGTGGCCAGGTCGCCTAGTTCAGTTGACCCTTGATGGTCTGCTGGGTAATTTTCCAGACACCATCAAGATGTTCAATGTACTCTGCTGCTGTCAGCAATGGTAGCTCTAGCTCGGCAGGTTCCACTTCAAACAACCACCCCTGACCATATTTGTCGGTGTTGATGGTAGAAGGATCGGCCAGCAGCTTGTCATTAAATGTTGTGAGCTGTCCGGAAACCGGAGCATAGAGCGAACTTTCTGCTTTCTTGCTTTCAATAGAACCAATCTCCTGCTGCTGTCGCAGCGCGGCCGGGGCGGCCAGGTTCCAGTCCAGGAAATAGACATCCTGCAACAGCCGTACAGCGTAGGCGCTGAAACCGAAACGGATGGATCCCTCCGAGGTAAGGGCCCACATGTGGTTGCGGGCATACTGGCGATCGGTTGGGAATTCGGCTGCAAACTCGCCCATCATGAACACTAACGGTTCACTCATGTGTAGCGTATTCCTTGATGTTCTTCGGCAAAGAAGGCGGGTAACAGGCTGTCCGCTCGCAGCAGTCCCTGGCGTGTTAACTCGACACGCGATTCACTCAGGGTCAGCAGGCCGTCCTCGGCGTATTGATTCCAGACAGTTTTCCAACGCTCGAGGATATCGGTAGAAAATTTTTCCTGGAAATAGCCGGCATCGAGATAGCCCCGCTTCAACTGGAGAATGACCTCGCGGATCAGGAGCTGTTCCTCGGTCGGTCGCAGGGCCCGGCCCAGGGGAAGACGGTTTTCTTCCAGCAGGGCACCCACGTAATCTTTCCACTCCGGCAGGTTCTGGTAATGAACATCCGAGACATGCCCAAAACTGGCGATTCCCGTGGCCAACAGGTCCGAGCCCTTCCAGAGGTTGTCACGGTAACTGAAACTGACCTGCGACGGATCCTTGATCATGGTGTAGGCACTGGAAACGTGGTAACCGGCCGCGCCCAGTTCCGTGAAGGCGAAATCGACCCAGTCTCGCTTGGTAGGCCAGTCGGCGACGGGCACTTCGATCTTGTTGCCCAGGATGTCGGATGAGTAAACCGTGTTGTAGGGTAACTCCATCTGGTAAATGGTGACACTCTCCGGAGACAGCTCGATCGTGCGTCGGATGTTTTCCTTCCAGTTGTCCCAGGTTTCTCCTACCATTCCCGAGATCAGGTCGATGTTGACATTGGGGAAGTCAGCCTCCTCGATCCATTTCCAGGACTTGTAGATTTCCGGTGACAGGTGAGCTCGGCCGTTCTCTTCAAGGATCTCGTCCGAGAAGTTCTCGATGCCCAGGCTCAAGCGGGTAATGCCCAGCTCCTTCAGCGTTTTCACTTTGCTTTCCGAAAGCGTGCCAGGCTCGCATTCAAACGTTACCTCTTCCGCCTTTTCCCAGTTGATGTTGGCCCGCAGGCGATCGACCAGGGAGGTCAACTGACGGGGACTGAGGAAGGAAGGTGTGCCCCCACCGAAATAGACGAAACGAAAGGGGCGGTCTCCCATGACCGGTAACTGGCTAACCAGCTCGATCTCTCGGGACAGCGCGGAAACATAGGTCTCGATATCGTCCGCCGTGTTATCGGTGAAGACCTTGAAATAACAGAACTTGCAGCGCTTGCGGCAAAAGGGGATGTGCAGGTACAGGCCCAGTGGTACTTCCCGGGGCGGTGCCTGAAACGCCGCCTCGACCTCACCCAGGTGATCCGTGGACCAGAGGGAGAAGGGAGGATAGTTGGAGATGAAATAACTGCCGACTTCGGTTTGTGTGGAGTCGCTGGTCATGAAAAGTCCATTTCACTCATCGCAATAGTACTGACGCTTACTTGGAATCGGAACTCTTGAAGCAGTAGACAGTGCCTTCATCACTGGCGATGATCAGGCGGTCCGCTGCGACGGCGGGCGAGCCTGTGAAGCCATCGCCGCTTTCATACTTCCAGAGCTCCTTGCCAGTTTTCAAGTCGAGCGCGTAAAGGCGACCGTCGGAACCGCCAACAAATACGCGCTGGCCAACGATCACCGGAGACGAGTCAACACGCGATCGGGTAACGAATTGCCAGCGTATCTTTCCTGTCTGGGGGTTCAGAGCCTGGACACGCTTGCTGCGACTGCCCACCACGATGCATTCGGGTGTCACCGCGGCTGAACTGCGAAACGCCTGTGAACGTTCGCTGTCCTGGTACGTCCAGCTGACCTTGGCCTGTTTCCAGTCAATGGCAAAAAACACGCCTCCCTCGGTGCCGAAGTAAACATGGTTACCCATGACCGCCGGTGAGACCCCGGCAGGTCCGTCCAGTTCCACCTGGTTCAACAGCTTCCCATTGATCAGGTCGATGATGTGCAGTTTGCCATCGCAGCCGGCCACGAAGGCACGGTCCTCGACAACCGTGGGGGTGCAACGGATCTGGTCTTCAATGGCATGCTTCCAGATCAGCGCGCCTGTTTTTCCGTCCAGGCAGTAGAGCGTGGCATCCTGGGAACCGACCAGGACTCGGTCCTTGTAAAAATTGGCACTGGAATCAATTTCAGCTTCCGTTTCGAAGATCCACAATTTCTTGCCGGTGGCAGCATCCACGCAGTAAAATCGCCCGTCAATGTCTCCCAGGTAAATCCGGCCCTCCCGGACGGCGGGCGA
>JAYGDH010000210.1:0-5874 GCA_046583055.1 Pirellulaceae bacterium
CGTGTGCTCTTCCGATCTGTTTTCCGACGGCACCACGCGATCCTCATGAGTATGCCAGACGAAAGCAGGCGGCGTTTTATCCGTGACCTGTTTTTCGCTGGACATCAGTCGCACCAATTCCGGTGTTGGATCGGGACCCAGCAAGTTACGCTGTGATCCTCGATGCGAGTAAGATTCCCCAAAGGCAATCACGGGATAGCACAGCACCATGAAATCGGGACGACAACTATGTCGTTCTACGATATCCTTGGCCTGGGGATCCCCCTGGTCAAAATGCGTACCGGCTGAAGATGCCAGGTGGCCACCGGCGGAAAATCCCATGATGCCGATCCTGGCCGGATCAATCTTCCATGCTGCAGACCGCTGCCGGGTTAAACGAATGGCCCGCTGAGCATCCTGCAAGGGGGCAGGATGTCCATACCCTTTTCCACGATGGCGATAATCAAGCACCACCCCTGCGACCCCAAACGAATTGAACCAACGCGCGATATCATGTCCCTCGTAACTGCTGGCCAGTCCACCGTAGCCTCCCCCGGGACAAACCACGACAGCGGTCCCGGTAGCCTGTTTCTCCGAAGGCAAATAAACGGTCACCTGAGGCTGATCCTTGGCGGCCGTTCCCAGGGCCCCTGGTGCCCCGTCAGGCCAGAGCAAATGCGTGGGTTCGGCACTTGCCGTCGAGCAAGCGAGCATGAAAAGCATTTCCGTTACGAACAATCCCATCAATAATCGCATAGCTTGGAATCCTATATTTTCCCTGTCCTGGCGGTCTTCATGAGCTCACTCAATCTAAGCCAATCGATCGATTCCTGCCAGTCGACGAACCCGCAGGTGAGTTATTACAACAGGGTCGAATCGGTCCAAACCCAATTTCAGCTTGGAAATTTCCCTGCCTGCGCGGTAAGCTCTTAGTCTTGAATGAAACATCAGAATCCCAGAAAAAGGAATCGAGACATGGGCTGGTATATCGCAGGGGCGATCGTCGGAATTCTAGTGCTCTGGGCAATCCTTGATCGCCTACAACGCAAGCACGCGATCATTCGCAATTTCCCGATCATCGGTCATTTTCGCTACTGGCTGGAAACCATTGGCCCGGAACTTCGCCAGTACATCGTCACCAGCAATAATGAGGAACGGCCTTTCAACCGTGACCAGCGACGCTGGATCTATGCCTCCTCCAAGAAGGAAAACAACTATTTTGGCTTTGGCACAGATAATGATCTGGAAACTGCGCCCAACCACCTGATCATCAAGCATTCTGCTTTTCCCTTGCACAACCTTCACTCGGGAGAAGAAGGCCATGATCCTAACTACACGCTGCCCTGTGCCAAGATGATGGGCGCTGCCCGGGGGCGAGCCAAGGCCTTTCGGCCGCCGTCTATCGTTAACATTTCCGCCATGAGCTATGGATCGCTCAGTGCTCCGGCAGTTGAGGCCATCAATCGAGGCTGCCAAATCGCTGACTGCCTTCACAATACAGGGGAAGGCGGCATCGCCTCGCATCATCAACACGGTGGTAAATTGATCTGGCAACTCGGCACCGGTTACTTCGGATGCCGCAACGCCAACGGACGTTTCGACGAACAGCAGTTCCTGGACGTGGTCTCCAGTAATCCCGTCGTGGCCATCGAGGTCAAGTTAAGCCAGGGAGCCAAACCTGGACTCGGGGGCATGTTACCGGCCGCAAAAGTAACACCGGAAATCGCTGCTATCCGAGGAATTCCTGTGCGACAGGATTGCATCAGCCCTTCTTCTCACGCCGAGTTCTCCGATGTTGATTCGATGCTTGATTTCGTGGAACACCTGGCGGATATCAGTGGTTTACCCGTGGGCATCAAGTCCGCGATCGGTGAACAGGCGTTCTGGACGGAACTGGCAAAGCAGATGAAATCCACCCAGCGTGGCGTGGACTTCATTGCCGTGGATGGTGGTGAAGGAGGGACGGGTGCCGCCCCACTGGCTTTCTCTGATTTCGTGGCGTTACCGTTCAAGCTGGGATTCAGTCGTGTTTATCGTACTTTCGTGGAAGCCGGGCTTCACGACGACGTGGTATTCATCGGTGCGGGAAAACTTGGATTTCCGGAAACGGCCCTGCTGGGTATGGGTATGGGCTGCGATATCATTCACGTGGCTCGCGAAGCCATGCTCTCTATCGGTTGTATCCAGGCCCAGCGTTGCCATACGGGGCATTGTCCCACGGGAGTGGCTACCCAGAGTCGCTGGCTCATGTCCGGACTGGATCCCACGCACAAGGCAGCTCGCCTGGCCAACTACGTCGTGACGTTGCGCAAGGAAATGCTCCAGCTAAGCCGGGCCTGCGGCCAACCGCATCCTGCGCTGATGAGCCTGGATCGATTCGACATCCTCGACGAGAACCTCAGTAGTCGATCCGCCGATATTGTCTTCGACTATGAACTCGGCTGGGGCTTACCTTCCACGGCAGACTGCCAGACCATCCGGGAGTTGATGCAGTCCGAGGAATTGGCAACCTCGTAGAACCACGCACCGATGCCAGCCCAGGAAACCTGCAGCTGGCACCGCCACGTTGATTTCAACGCTAGTCAACAATCTTGACCTTGAGCTCGTCGGAATTACCTTTCAGCTCCGGGGCATACATGGCGTATCCCTGGGTTGGCAAGGCACTGAAATGACCCGGGATCTCGGCTCGCACACGATAGCTCACGCTGTGTCGTCCACGTGGCAGTCGCCGGACGAAGAAGGAAACCCGGTCATCTCGCATTTCCCGATAGGAACGTAGTGCGGACGTGTAATCGTAACCACTACGCACATCGACCGGCTCAAATCCAGCCGCTTTCCGATCCTCGAAAATCAAGTACTCGTAATCGTTCTTACTCTCGATTTCCAGTTCGATCTCGACCAGGTCACCGCTCTTGAGCGTATCCAGGTTCTTGATCAGTTCTCGCTCGTACTTCTCAACTTTCTGGTCCACCGCCTGCCCACGGCTGCCAGCAGCCTTGATGCTCTTGTCGACCGGCACCAGCTTGTAGTACTTGCGATTTACCTTGACTTCCAGTCCTGCTCGCGTGATCTGATCCTCGAGCGTGAAGTTCGTCAGGTAGGTATTGAAGTAAACGGGGCCTTTCCCCTGCCGCCGGATTTCGATCTGGTGGCTTCCGGATTCCACGCCGTCACCGGTAATGACAAACTTGTTGTCAAAGGTGAACAGGTTCTCCTGGTTAATCGCTACTTCTTTCAACTTGCGACCATCCATCCAGATCTCGACCACCATGTCCGGTTTCGTTTCCCCACTGGCTCGCAGGTAATCACCGAAGGCTTCCACGCAAACCGCGGTATCCCGGGTGGATTGCCAGTAGGTCGCATGCTTACGGTTATTCAACAGGTACTTGACCAACCGTGGTGCCTGGATGCTCTGTGGCTTGATACGTGCCAGCAGTTTCAGGTAATAAGCATTGGCCTCGGTTTCACTACCATACCAACTCCACCAGGCGTTGTTGGCCGGCAGCTTCAGGTAGGCGGTTTCATTTTCGGCGTCCTGCACGAGGAACTGCTCGATGTTACGAACCAGCATATCAAGTTGCTCCTGGGCACCCTGCTTTTCCAGGGCCAGGGCAAACATGGCCTTGGCGTAAACGGCCAGGTCCACGCGATCCCGGTACAGGAAGCCCTGCATGTCTGCATGCTCAATGCCGGCATCCACCAGGACCATGTAGATAAAAGCGTCGATGTTGTCCGCACGCTGTTTCCAGGGACGGGTTTTGGCCGGTGCGTTCTTGAGTTCCTGGACCTCCTGTTCCTGGTAACGTTTCAACCAGGCCACACCCCGGTTGATAACATCCGGTACGATCGCGATATCGTTCTGCTTGGCAATCTGCAACCCGTGCACCACGACTGCCGTGGTATGTGGGAAGCTGCGACCCTGCCGGCCACTGAACCACCCCCAGCCGCCATCAGGATTCTGCATGTTCGTCAGTCGCTTGATACCTTCCTTGACCATGCGATCCAGTTCTTCCTCGTCAAAGACCGGGTTGCGATCAAAGCGTTTCCACTGGGTTGCACGCTGTCGATCATCCCCGATTTCCTGGGCATTGAGGTTCGTACGTTTGTCACGAATCTGGGCCAGGTTGAGATCCATTTGCAGGAGGATTTTCTGGGTAATCACCGAGGGCAGGAATCGATTCAACGTCTGCTCGGTGCAGCCGTAGGGATATTCAGCCAGGTAGGGCAGTGCATCTACCATGGCGCCGGCCAACGAGGGTGAGTACCGAATTTCCAGGACGGACTGTTCGATACGTCGCTGCTCGGGCACGTTGATCGTGACCTTGGCCAGCTGCTGATCCGGCCGTACCGTACCTGCCCAGGCTTCCGTCTTCAGAATCCCGTGGACATAACAGGGCAGTTTCATTTCCATGGCATCGGATTCGACATCCGTTAAGGCCTTCATGCGAACCGTGGCGGTTCCTTCCCGGACCACCCTGACACGCCAATCGACGCGTTTCTCACCGTTGGCCGGAATCATGACCGTGGTTGTTGGCGCATCGATAGCCACCAGGTTATCACCAGGCAGGTCGATCGTTACCTGGACTTCCTTGGCCTCGGCAAGGTAGTTGTGAACATTTGCGGAGAGGACCACCTCGTCCTTCTGGATGAAGAACCGGGGAGCCTGTAGTCGCAGGATCAGGTCTTTGCGGGTCACCACTTCCGTTTCGGCGGATCCCACCTTGGTACCGTGTCCCATGCCCCAGACCTTGACTTTCCAGGTCGTCAGGTTTTCCGGCATCTTCAGGGAAACCTGTGCCTTGCCGGTTGCATCGGTCGTGAGCGTGCCGACCCAGAGGGCCGTGTCGGCAAAATTACTGCGGACGCTCGGCTCCACGAGGCCTGCACCAGGAGGGGGTGCCCCTCCATCGGCTGCAAACGCAACCGCGCCATTTGCCTGCGGTGCTGATTCTGCCACCGCGCTATCAGCCATTTCTTCCCTGCCTGCTCCGGGCGCGGCCGCCGATTTCATGGCAGAGCGGGCCAGCATGGGGCGTCCTCCCCCGCCGCCTCGACCGCCTCCAAATCCAGCGCCACCTAGGCCACCCTGTTTGTCATTGCCAGCCACCTGGGACTCCAGGTCATCCACGACGGACGCACCGAACATTCCCAGGTTATTCATGCCCACGGTCTTGGGTAGATTCAGGTTATTGAACCAGCGTTGCAGGTTCGTCTGGTGATTCGGATTATGCGAACGTCGCCATTTCCAGAAGAATTCCTTGATATCCGGCACGTTCGATCCACCGGAAATATATTCGACGGCCTTGTCGTAAATCGCCACGACAGTCGACCCCTGGAAATTTTCACCCGTGAAATCTGTCAACTGGATATCGACGGTTGCTTCTTCACCCGGCTTGTAATTCTTAGACGAGGGCGAGATCGCCACGTTCAAGACTCTCTTTTCCGGTGGCACCACGATTTCCTTGACGGCCTGGTGTACACGCCCGCCCGAGATCGTCATCGCCTCCACGAAGAAGTTCGGCATATCCTTCTTGATCACGTCCACGTCGACTACCGTGCTCTTTCCATCCAGTCGCAATATCTGGGGTGGCAGGTAAACACCGTTGGAGGGTCGCACGAAGAGCAACACCGTACTGTTGACCTGGTTCGTATTGATTTGCAGACGTACTCTTTCACCCGGTTGGTACTCGCGTTTTTCCGGGATCAATTCAAGGTCGTTGAAACGATAATCCTTGCCATCAAAGCCATCCCCGACCACGGTGAAAATATAACCGCCTTCAATCACGTGTTCTTTTTTATCCGTGAGGCGATAGGAAAGACGGTACTGTCCCTTGGTGGCAGCCTTGAATTGAATTTTCGCCCGACCTTCTTCATCCGTATCAAGCTTCCAGGTTT
>JAYGDH010000401.1:0-2601 GCA_046583055.1 Pirellulaceae bacterium
CTGGCAAGGAAGAGGATACGCGGCGGATACGGTTCGAACACAAACGATGAAATTGCCGCGGGTGGTCACGCCTGGTGGCTGGCAAAAATCCCCAGGAGGGTCCGCATCGTGTCCGCGAATATCCCTGGCATCGTGCTTTCGCGAGGGCCGGCCACGTTGAGTACCGCGATGCAGTGGCGGTCGAGCCAGGTGCTCGGCACCAGAGGGACTGGCGGTTTTGCTACGTCCAGGAGGAAGAGCGGGCGGCCGATCTGGTTCGCACATTGCTGGGTCAGCAGGGTTCCGCCGCTGAGTTGGTCCCGGTAGACAATCAGGGTGCCGTCGGAATCAATGACGTTTTGACGTGTGCGGGCAGCGTAGTTGCCTGTAGGCATCTCCTCCAGCTGATACTGGACAGGAATAGTTCCTGATTCAGAGCGACGTCCCAGCGGACACCAACCACCGTGGGGTATTTCGAGCGCGATTGCTGTCGCGAGGGCAGCCTGGTCGACACCGGTTTGGCCGCCGGAGACGATACGGGTAAGTCGGGGCTCGCCAGAGGGCAAGTGCATGGGTCAGGTGATCCCTGCTTGATCAGGGGTTGTCGAGGCGTTCGGCGATACGAAGTCGGGCGCTGCGGCACCGTGGATTCTGATTTATTTCCGTCTCTCCCGGGCGGATGGGCTTGGTTGTCAACGTCCGCAAGCGGCTGTCATTACGGAAGGAATGTTTGACACGGCGGTCCTCGAGAGAATGGAAACTGATGATCGCCAGGCGGCCGCCGACGGCCAGTGTGTCCGGAAGTCGTCTGAGGGCAACGTCGAGCCATTTCAGTTCGTCGTTGACGGCAATTCTCAATGCCTGGAAAGTGCGTGTTGCCGGATCCAGCGTTTCGTTGCGCTGACGCGGGTAGCAGCGCCGTACGATGGCGGCCAGTTGGTCAGCCGTTTCGACCGGTTCTGACTGGCGGGCCTTCACGATGGCTCGTGCGATTCGACGGCTCAGTCGGTCTTCGCCATACTGGTAGATCAGGTTGGCAAGATGTTCGGGACTAAGTCGTTTCAGCAGCTTCCAGGCTGGGTCGCCGGCGGCGCTGTTGAAACGAAGGTCCAGTTTTCCCGTCGTGTTGAAACTAAACCCACGTTCCGGATCATCGAGTTGGTCGCTGGAGAGGCCAAGGTCCAACAGGATGCCATCCACGTGGGGAATGTCCAGTTCCTCGAGTATCTCGGGAAGGTCAGCATAATTGCCTTGAATGAACGTGGCGGTGGTAGTGTCGAATTGCTCCGTGGCACGGTCAATCGAGCGGCCATCGCGGTCCAGGCCAATAAGATGGCCACCTGGTAGGACCTGGTCCAGCAAACGCGAGGCATGTCCGCCGCCGCCGAGAGTTCCATCAATCACGGTCTGCCCGGGCGCCAGCTGTAATGACTCGAGAATCTCGGACACGAGGACCGGTATGTGTTTTGAAGAAGGTAGAGTCACTTAATGGGGTTACCCCGGCAATGGTCGGAAACAGCCGATTGTCTCATCCAGACGTGAGCTGTGCAAGTTCAACGCGGTGACAGTAATCGCGTATAGAGCCTCGCGTAGGACTGGATCATACGATCCAGTGTGAAATGGTCTCGAACACGCTGTTGGTTCTGCTTTGCCGCTGAGGCGTGACACAAGGGATCAGAAGTGAGTCGCATGACGTGTGCCAGGAAAGCCTCCGGTGTGTCTTCCCTGGTTACCTGCCCTTGATCGTCGTCGCCCAGCAGTTCCCTGGCACCATGAACGTCTCGGCAGACCACGGGCAAGGAAGTGGCCATTGCCTCCAGTAGCACGTTAGGCATTCCTTCCCAGCGGGAGGGAAGTAGCAGGAGATCGGACGCCTGAAGTATTTCTGTGACATCAGGACGCCAGCCGAGAAAGTGAATTCGCTCGGTGAAGCCGGATTGAAAAGCCTGTGCTTTAAGTGCCTGTCGTTCCGGGCCGTCTCCCACCAGGACCAGGTCGTGATCAGGGCAGCGATCCAGAAGTGTGGGTGCCATGTCAAGTAACCAGTCGAGTCCTTTTTGTCGATCAAGGCGACCCACCGAGATAAGGAATTTGCGATCCGTGGGCAATTCGCCAATCACCGGTCGCTTGTCATGATCCAATTGGCACGGTACGACCTTGATGCCGTTGGGAATGACTGAAACCTGTTCGGCGGCCAGGCCCAGGCGTCCCTGGGCGAATCGGGCAACGTCCAGGCTTACACAAACGGTATGCTGCCATCGGCGTGAAGCCAGGGATTCAACACGCTGCCGCCAACGGCTGGGGTCAGCTACACGCATCCCGCTGACATGGATCAACGACGACTTTTTCTTTCGAAGAGAAGAAGCCAGGACGTTGGCATGATAGAGAAACGTCTGGATTAGTTCGATGCGGTGTTCGCACAGAAGATGGTGAAGACGGCGACGACCCGTCATGAACTGCCGAGCGGACGTGAGATTCAGGCAGTGGATTGGAATTTCGCGTTCACGCAGTTGCTGGACCAGGCTATCCCTCGGCGCCGCGGGCAGCGGTGCGAGCGACAGCACCTGCACGGGGAACCCTTCAGCAGCCAAGCCGCAGGCCAGGTTAACCAGGCAGCGTTCA
>JAYGDH010000453.1:0-3219 GCA_046583055.1 Pirellulaceae bacterium
CGACGCTCTTCCGATCTCGAAAGCGGATGTGGCAAAACGGTTCTACTGAAAACACTTATTCGACTCATCGAGCCGACGTCGGGCACGGTCCTGTTTGATGGGCAAGATCTTTCACAACTGGACATCCATGAGTTGTCTCGCCAGCGAACACGTTTTGGTTTCATATTCCAGCACGCAGCTTTATTTGACAGCATGACGATTGGTCAAAACGTAGCATTTCCACTGCTGCAACATACGCAGTTATCCGAGGAAGAGATCCACCAGCGTGTCCTCAATCAACTGGCCGACGTCGGGCTGCCGGATTCGGTCCTGGACAAGAAACCTGCAGAGCTGTCCGGTGGCATGCGTAAGCGTGTTGGCGTGGCGCGGGCCCTGATGTTAAATCCCGAGTTGGTTCTGTATGACGAACCGACGACCGGGCTGGATCCCATCGTAAGTGATGTTATTAACGAACTGATTCTACGCTCCCGTCGACGCTACTGTGTGACCAGCATCATTGTCACTCATGACATGCGAACCGCACGCAAGGTGGCCGACCGGGTGGTAATGTTGTATCCCACAAGTCGCCTGGCAGCGGGTGAGTCGCAGATCATATTTGACGGCCCACCCAGCGAACTGGACCGGACGGAAGATAAACGGGTCGTGCAATTCGTACGGGGCGAAGCGGGTGAACGCTTGATGGAAATGCGATCGGAAGCTTCAATGGCTGATTACTAGGAGTTGCTTCGGCAGATAAACCATGGATGAACGCGTACAAAAATTTCGGGTGGGTGTCGTAGTCCTGACGGCCACTATTGTCACTGCTATCCTGATCGTGATGTTTGGAGCCATTCCGGATTTCACGGGAACCTATTACCAGCTGAACATTGAATTCCCGGCAGCTCCCGGGGTGGGAAGAAACTCGCCGGTACTCAAGAGCGGCGTACCCATCGGACGCGTGACTGATGTTGATCTGCAGGACGATGGTGGAGTACTGCTGAAGCTGCGCATCCAGTCGGACTACAAGCTGCAGCAAAGCGAGACCTGCCGTATTCGCATCGGTTCGATGGTAACCGGGGATGCGGTACTGGAATTCGTTGCCAGTAGTCGCGGCCAGTTACTGGCCAACTTTGACCTGGACCAAAATGGCCGACTGGACAAGACAGAGGCAGCCAAGGCCCAGCAATTGTTACAGGATGGGGATTACTTGAGAACCGGGACCGTGGCCGAGGACCCGTTGCAGATCATTATAAACATGCAACAGAAAATGGGGTCGACGTTCGAATCCATCGAAAATGCCGGCACGGGGATCAAGAGAGCGGCCGATGACTTTGCCTTGCTAATGGACAACCTGAACCAATTCCTGGGAAGCAACAATGGTCAGTTGCAGAGTATTCTCAAGAAAACCGATGTGGCACTGGATAACTTCGGGGCTGCGATGGCCCTGGTCAACGAGCTGGCAGGAGACCCCCAGTTCCAGGCCAGTCTCCAACAGGCCCTGAAGGATCTTCCCTCGCTTTTCGAACAGACCAAGCTCACCGTCGCGGACGCGCGCAAGACCATGCGCAGCTTTGAAATCATGAGCGAATCTGCCACCACTAATCTAAACAACCTGCAACATCTCACTGGTCCCCTGAAGCAGCATGGCGCGGGACTGGCACAGGATCTCGTACACAGCATCGACAGCCTGGACCAGCTTTTCAGCCAACTGTCCGTGTTCAGTAAATCGCTGAATAGCTCGAATGGATCGCTTGGCAAGCTGGTTCATGACCCGACGTTGTTCCAGCGTTTAAACAGTGCCGCGCACAATATCGAGGATGCCTCTCGACGCCTGAAACCGATCATGTCCGATCTCCGCATCTTTTCGGACAAGTTGGCAACCGATCCACGGCAACTGGGATTGAAAGGCGCATTAAACAACAAGCCTATCGGCGTGGGAGTGAAGGCTAATTTCTGGCAACGCTGAACGAGACCTGCCAACTAGCGCGGCAAGTCGATCAGGGGCGACGACTCCGGTGGACGCAACGGAAAACTGCGACCAGGCGGACGCTGGGGACGCGGTGCTGGTACCGGAGATGGTACTGTCGGTCGATTATTCAATGCCTCGGCAGGTAATTCGGTGATTGCACCCTGCCGGGAACGATCACGTAGTCGCTGTGCCCGCTGGAGCAGGACATCACTGGGAACGATGCGTTGCGGCACCATTCGAAAATCAACCACACGTTCATCCCGCAACTTACGACGAATCATGTTTTCTGAAATAAAATCAATCACTGGCCACTGGTACCAGGGTGGTGAGAAGGTACGTTTCACCGTCAATGTTTCGAATCCTTCCATCACCAGTTGGATCTTACGAGTCCCGTAATAGGTGAACGAGGTAGAGACCGGTGTTACACCAATTTCCCGATCATCAACAAACACCACGGCACCCGGAGGGTTGCTGATAATCGTCAAACGCCTACGCACCCTCGCCGTGGCCGGCAGGACATCGAGGCAAGTGACCACCAGGAAACTGAGCAGGATGAGTCGTGTTCGCATGGTGTGTCCGTCCCTCGGCGTTGCCTGATCTACAAAAAGCCTGCCTCTTTTCAAAGCGGAAAAAGTATAGCGAGAGCTGATTATTGCCACTAGGGCAACTTCAGGACTCCCAGGATCTCCACAGAAGAACTCTATTCGACGTCCCCGTTGACTAGTAGAATAGTTAAATTACAGTTCGACAGGACCCTTTGATTGATCACGTTCCGCCCGATAATGGCTGGCGGATCCTGCATGTAAAGAAGAATCTCGTGAACCCGCCATCCGTAAAATGGGCTGATTGCCTGCAATTCACTGCCGTCAGTGACGTTGGAATGCGCCGGTCAAACAACCAGGATGCTCATTCAGTCGTACCAGCCAAGAGCGAAGAAGCCTGGCCTCAACAGGGCCATGTACTAGTCGTCGCCGACGGTATGGGTGCACATGCGGCGGGCGAATTGGCCAGCGAACTGGCCGTCCGTGGTGTCACCCAGTTATTTCATCAGTATGCAGAACTGGATCCCATCGAGGCGCTCTATAAGGCCATTGCCGAAACCAACCAGGAAATTCATCAGCGTGGTAAAGCCAATAGCGATTTTCACAACATGGGTACCACGGTCAGCGCGATGGTCCTCCTTCCCCAGGGTGCAATCATCGGACATGTTGGCGATTCGCGCATCTATCGGTATCGGAAAAAGATGCTGGAACAACTAACCTTTGATCATA
>JAYGDH010000495.1:0-3564 GCA_046583055.1 Pirellulaceae bacterium
CTGCCTGGCAGCCATCGCTTCGGTCTCCGGGAACATGATGCCAGTAACGTACTCGGTTTTTCCCAGGGGATCGAGCCATACGGTGAAGATGAAATTGCCCGCGAGGTAGAAGTCTGTTGCCAACCGGGGGACCTGGTGGTCCATCACGGGGAGATGATCCATCGAGCCGATGCGAACCGGACCGTGGATCAGCAGCGGCGGGCCTTTGCGGTGGTATACTACACGCGTTCGGCGATCCGTGACGAACAGGCCTACCAGGCCTACCAGCAGCGGCTTGAGAAACAACATTTGGCCATGGGACTGAAAGAGGTGGATGCATGAACCGATGTTCAATGGTGGCAGCCGTAACTTTCCTGCTGACGGTCTTGATGAATTGTGCCAACCTGTGGGCAGCTGAAAATGGTATGCCCGCCGAAGAGCCAGGTTTGCACTGGCTCGATTGGTTCGTGATTTTGTTGTACGCCGGTGGAACGATCGCCCTGGGGGTCTATTTCAGCAAGCGGCAGAAATCATCGGACGAGTACTTTACCGGTGGCGGAAACATGAACCCCGTGCTGATCGGGGTTTCCCTGTTTGCCACGTTGCTCAGCACTATTTCGTACCTTGGTATGCCGGGGGAATCGGCCGGCAAGGGGCCCGTTTACTTCGTGGGCATGCTGGCCCATCCGATCACGTTCCTGATTGTCGGCTACCTGATGCTGCCCTATTACATGAAACACCGGGTGACTAGTGCCTACGAGTTACTGGAAGTGCGATTGGGTTACCAGTTCCGCGTGCTGGGTGCCTTGTTGTTCTTGTTGCTGCGGCTGATCTGGATGTCCGTGCTGCTCAAGTTTGCGGGTGACGCGATGGTTACGATGCTCGACGTCGACCCGTCCTGGAACCTGCTGATCGTGGCCATCATTGGCCTGGTGGCGATCATCTACACGTCGCTTGGTGGCCTGCAGGCTGTCGTGATCACCGACTTGATCCAGACGATCCTGCTCTACGGTGGGGCACTTACGGTGCTCGCCATCGTGACCTGGAATTTCGGTGGCTTTTCCTGGATTCCCACCGAGTGGCCATCCGATTGGAAGTCACAACCTGTTTTCCCGGAATCACTTTCCACGCGGGTAACCTGGTTCGGATCGATTGCCATGACCCTGGTCTGGTACGTCGCCACGCTCGGTGGCGACCAGACGACGGTCCAGCGATTCATGGCAACCCGGGATGCCGCCGCGGCGCGGAAGGCTCTACTGACCCAGTTGATCGTGGGAGTCGTGGTGGGCGTGACGCTCTGCCTGGTAGGGATCGCCCTCATGGCGCATTTTCACGAATTACGAGACTCCCGACCGCAGCACCAAAAAGACGAGATCGTGGTCTACGAGCAATTCAATAAGAACTTCCAGGCCGAAAAAGAACGCTATCCCTCGGACCAGGAATTATTGACAGCACTTGATTGGGAGGCAGCAACCCTGGAGCAGACCCGTGACAACTTGATCGGTGCCGACCAGTGGTTCCCTCGTTTTATCTCGCACAGCTTGCCCATTGGTCTGGCTGGACTGGTGATCGCCGCCATGTTTGCTGCAGCTATGTCGAGCCTGGATTCCGGCGTGAATTCGATTACCGCGGTCGTGATGACCGACTTCGTGCAGCGTAACCGCATGCAGGAGATCGGAGAACGCCAGCACCTGCTGATGTCACGTGGTATGGCCGTTGCAATTGGTGTGATCGTGGTCCTGGGAAGCATGGGGGCTGGTGCGATCGAAGGAAACATCATGTCCGTGACCCAGAAATCGGTGAATCTTTTTACTACCCCCATTTTCGCCCTCTTCTACTACGCCGTGTTTGCCAAGCGAGTCCACCCGGTGGGCGTCTGGGCCGGTACGATTGTCGGTAGCGTGGTAGCGATCCTGGTCGCATTTAGTGGCCAGATTTGTTACTTGCTGCACGTGAAATTTGGGTTTGATCCGGCAACCGTGGGGGCGCCCATCGAGTCCAAGATGGATGCCCTGACGGGGATTCCCTACGAGGCTTGTATCGATCCCATTAGTTTTCAATGGATCGGTCTATTTGCCCTGGTGGCGAACCTGCTGGTCGGGATTTCCTTGAACTACTGGCTTACTTCACCCTCCTCCGAATCGACTGCTGTTGAATAAATCGAGATCGTGCGTTGCACGGATGAAACCAGTGACACCGTGATGAAAGTGACTCCCGCCATGCGACCGGGCCAGATCCTCCCAGCTTGCTTGTTCCTGCTGCTTGGCCTGCCGGCCGTTATGGTTCAGGCAGCTGATTGGCCCCAGTGGCGTGGCCCACAACGTAATGGTATGTCGCTGGAAACCGATTTGCTCCAGCAGTGGCCGGTCGAGGGATTACCCGTGCTCTGGAAATCCAGCCAGGTCGGGGGAGGCTATGCCAGCGTCGTGGTCAGTAAAGGGATGCTCTTCACCATTGGCCAGGAAGGACAGGACGTTCTGGCCGTGGCCCTGGATGCGGTCACGGGCAAGCGACGCTGGTCCCAGGCAATTGGAAAGACTTCACGTACCCCCTGCTCGACACCGACCGTGGATGGGGACCGCCTGTATGCGCTGGATCCGGACGGAAACCTCGTCTGTATGAAGACAGGTTCGGGAGAGATTGTCTGGAAAAGAGCCTTTCTCGTGGACTTCCAGGGGCGCATGATGTCGGGGCGAGGTTATGGAGAATCACCCTTAATTGACGGTGACAAGCTGATCTGCTCACCCGGTGGAGCGGAACACATGATGATTGCTCTCAACAAGTATTCCGGAGAGCTGGTCTGGAAAACACAGATTCCCGAACTGGGAATGGCCGGTCGTGATGGCATGGGATTTTCTTCTGCCCAGGTCACAACGGCTGTTGGAATTCGCCAGTACGTTCAACTGGTAGGACGTGGCCTCATTGGCGTGGCGGCAGACGATGGACGTTTTCTCTGGGGCTACAACGATATCTCCAACGGCACCGCGAATATTCCCACACCGGTCGTGCGCGGAGACCTGGTTTTTTCAGCGAACGGTTACAACAGCGGCAGTGTCCTGTTGAAGTTGCATCCCGACGGGAAGGAAGGGGTTCGAGCCGAAGAAGTCTATCGCCTGAACGGCAGCCGATTCCAGAATCATCACGGGGGTGTCATCCTGGTCGGGGATGCGATTTTTGGTGGCCACGGCAGCAATAACGGGTTGCCAACCTCGCTGGACCTGGAAACCGGTCGCCAGCATTGGAAGCGACGGGGACCGGGCGTCGGCTCGGCAGCCGTTGTTTATGCGGATGGGCATCTTTATTTTCGCTACCAGAATGGTGTCATGGCACTGGTCGAGGCGACGACCAAGGGATATCGACTCAAGGGTAAGTTCCAGATTCCCGGGGCAGGGGGGGACAGCTGGGCGCATCCCGTGGTGGCCAATGGACGGCTTTACCTGCGGGAAAAAAACACGCTGTTTGTTTACGATGTGCGTAACCGAGACCAGGTGGCTGAGACGGGACCGAAGAAGATTGATTGGCCAGGTCCGCTGGGGAAAATTCAGCAACTCGGAGTGGAATTGGAACCAGTTGCAGCCTATCTCG
>JAYGDH010000406.1:0-7471 GCA_046583055.1 Pirellulaceae bacterium
CACTGCCGCGCGGCCCGCGGCGTTGGCCGAACCTGCCAGGCGAGTTACGAGGCGGGTGTGACTCGAGAGTAAGGTCAGGAATTGACGTTCGAGCTTTCGCAACTGCGCAAGCGTCGGTGACTTGACGCTACGGCCGCGATCAGGCCTCGTCGTTCGGTCGGTGTTACGCTTTGCCATCGATGGTCTCCTGACCAGGAATGTGTTAGGGCGGGAAGCGAGGCCCGTCTACGAGCGGTTCTTGTATCGGTACGTGGCGTGGGTGTCAACGTCGCCGTCAGGTGGCCAGTGCCCGAAAAACGTCGAGCGGGAATACACCTGGGGAGGGTTGGGTCGTGCCATTTTGGCAGGCCGGTAGCATCCGAGACCCTCGAGGTCCGGTAAAGGCGACTGATAAACTATCGTAAGCCCTGTCACTGAAAAGCGTTACGACGTTCGGTCTGAGAGGGTTGCATCGCATGGCACAGCCTTTGCTTTCTGTACAGTAAGGAATATTCAAGACGCGGAGACACTCCTGCCCCGGGGCTGGGAGTCAACAGCGTCGTGGCATATCGAGCAAACAGGTTTCATTCAGAGAAGCATATCGCTGAGGAGGTTCACATGGCACAGGGCGAAAAAATTATCGGTATTGATCTGGGGACGACTAACTCTGTGGTAGCCATCATGGAGGGGACGGATCCGAAAGTGATCCCTAATGCCGAGGGCAACCGGCTGACGCCGAGCGTGGTGGCATTCACTGACAAGGAGGAAAACCTTGTAGGTGAGCCTGCGCGACGGCAGGCTGTGACGAACCCAACTCGGACGGTCTATTCGGTGAAACGCTTTATGGGTCGCCGGCACCATGAGGTCGAGAGCGAAGAAAGAATGGTTCCTTATCCAATTACGGGTGAGGCTGGTGAGTATGTGAAGATTTCGATTAACGATGAGGAGTACACGCCCCAGGAGATTTCCGCCAAGACGCTTCGGAAGCTCAAGGAGGCCGCTGAGTCCTACCTGGGGCACAAGGTCAACAAGGCAGTCATTACGGTGCCCGCTTACTTTAACGATTCGCAGCGACAGGCAACCAAGGATGCCGGTCAGATCGCTGGTCTCGAGGTGGCGCGGATCATCAATGAGCCGACCGCTGCGGCCCTCGCCTATGGTCTGGATAAAAAGAAGGATGAGCGGATCATTGTTTTTGACCTTGGTGGTGGTACGTTTGACGTGTCGGTACTCGAAGTGGCTGACGCTGGCGATGATGAAGAAAGTCGCGTTTTTCAGGTGGTCAGTACCAGCGGCGATACCCACCTGGGAGGTGACGATTTCGACGATGTGTTGATTAATTTTGTCGCTGATCAGTTCAAAACCGAAAACGGGATTGATCTAAGAAAGGATACGATGGCCCTGCAGCGGCTCCAGGAAGCCTGCGAGAAGGCCAAGCGGGAGCTTAGCACCGTACCGCAAACCGATATCAACCTGCCTTTCATCACGGCCGATGCAAGCGGACCTAAGCATCTCCAGGTCGTAATCACACGATCCCAGTTTGAGGAAATGATTGATGGGCTGGTGGATCGCTGCCGCCAACCGGTCCTGCAAGCTTTGGAGGACGCAAAATTCAAGCCCTCAGATATCGATGAAGTGGTCCTCGTCGGTGGCTCAACGCGTGTCCCCCGAGTACGGGAAATGGTCAAGGAATTGTTCGGCAAAGAGCCGCATCAGGGTGTTAATCCGGATGAGGTCGTGGCTATCGGAGCAGCTATCCAGGGCAGCGTCCTGGCGGGCGACCGCAAGGATGTACTTCTGTTGGATGTCACTCCTCTGACGCTAGGCATTGAAACCGAAGGTGGCCTGTTGACAGCACTGGTGGAACGTAACACGACGATTCCTCAGGAGAAAAAGAACGTCTTTAGTACGGCCGCTGATAATCAGACGGCTGTCACGGTAAAGGTCTACCAGGGCGAACGGAAGATGGCGACAAACAATAGGTTACTGGGTGAGTTTAACCTGGAAGGAATTCCCATCGCGCCTCGTGGTGTACCGCAGATCGAGGTCAAGTTTGATATCGATGCTAATGGAATCCTGCAGGTTACTGCCAAGGACCTCGGTAGCGATAAGGAAGCCACGGTAAGGATCGAGGAATCGGCAGGACTTTCGGACTCGGAGATTGACGGCATGCGGAGTGATGCCGAGGATAACGCTGAAGAAGACAAACGGCAGTTCGAACTGGTTGAGGCGAGAAACCAGGCGGACAACCTTTGTTATCAGATGGAAAAAATGATCAAGGAAAACTCCGAAAAGCTGAGCGATGAGGATACTTCATCACTTAACGCAGCCATCGAACGGACTCGAGAAGCGGCCAAGGCGGATGACCCGCAGACGATTCGAACCGCTGTTTCGGAGTTAGAACAGGCCTCGCACGCATTCAGTAAAACGCTCTACGAAAACGCTGGGGCAGAAGATAACCCGGCACCCGAAGACGCGGCGGCTGATGCGGCGAACGATTCGGCAGAGGACGCTATCGATGCTGATTTCGAGGTGAAAGACTAGCGAGGCTGGAGGTGGCCCCGGGTCACTTGTTTGCGTTTTTACACCAGAGGGGGTGTTCACTGATTGTAATCTTTTAACTTCGGCACGAGAGGAGAACGGCGATGGAATCTAAACCAGATAAGTTCACTTCAAAAACCCAGCAAGCGCTGGCTGCTGCCCAGCAACTGGCGGTCAAATACTGCCACCCGGAGTTTAATGCATTACATGTCCTTTCAGCCGTACTGGGTGACAAGCAGGGACTCGCTGGAAAGGCGCTGGACGCCGTCGGTGTGAGCCGAGCCCAGGTGGAAGGGATTCTTGAGGCTGAATTGGAATCGGCCAGTCGGGTTAGCGGAGGAAATCCTCCGCGGGCGGCCCAGGAAATCCAGTCCCTGGTAAGCGCTGCCGCAGAGCTGGCCCAGCAGAGGGGCGACAAACTAGTCGCAATTAATCACCTTCTTGTTGCGCTTGCCAGCGAGCAACTGTCGTCCGGACGTGTCTTGAGGCTGGGCGGAGTTCAGGCCGCTGAGCTGGCGGATGCGCTCGCCAGCATCCGGGGCACAGCCACGGTTGATACGCATGATGCCGAGGACAACTTTGAGGCCCTCGATAAGTACGGAATCGACCTTGTTGAACTTGCTCGGGCCGGCAAGCTCGATCCAGTCGTGGGCCGGGACGCTGAAATTCGTCGGGTGATCCAGGTCCTCTCTCGGAGAACGAAAAACAACCCTGTCTTGATCGGGGAACCCGGAGTCGGAAAGACCGCGATCGCGGAAGGCCTGGCCCTGCGAATTGTTCAGGGCGATGTGCCGCAGTCACTGGAGGGTAAGCGAGTCGTTTCGCTGGACATGGGTTCACTGCTGGCCGGAGCGAAATTTCGAGGCGATTTCGAGGAGCGCTTTAAGAACGTCCTCAGGGAAGTTCAGGAGGCCGACGGGGAGGTAGTCCTTTTTGTCGACGAATTGCATACGGTGGTGGGTGCTGGTGCTGCGGAGGGTGGGGCAGATGCGGCAAACCTTCTCAAACCCGCATTGGCGCGGGGAGAACTGCGCTGTATCGGAGCAACCACGCTCGATGAGTATCGGAAACACATTGAAAAGGATTCGGCTCTGGAGCGACGGTTTCAACCGGTGCAGGTTGCCGAACCAACTGTTGAGGATGCCGTGACCATCCTGCGCGGACTGAAGGGACGATACGAAGCACATCATGCGGTCAAGATTCGCGACTCCGCGTTATTGGCCGCCGCGCGTCTGTCTGACAGGTACATCGCGGATCGGTTTTTGCCTGACAAGGCAATTGACCTCATGGACGAGGCTGCCAGTAAGTTGGCCATGGAACGGGATAGTGTTCCTGTTGAAATTGACCAGGTGCAACGCGAGTTAACACGATGTGAATTGGCGGCTCGCCAACTTCGTGAGGAGAGCGGGCAGGAGACGGATCTTGAACTGGTCGAACTGATGACCCAGATAGAAGCTCTGAAACAATCAGAAACGGCACTTTTGGAACAATGGAACGCTGAAAAGCGTGGGATGATGGGCGGACAACAATTGCGGCGCCAGATCGAGGAAAATGAACACCAGTTCCAGTTGCTGGACCATTCCATTCAGGCGAATCGCTCACGCCAGCTGCCGGTGAGCGAGACGGATTACCAGGCGCTCTACGAACTCGACTCGCGGCGTAAGCAACTGCAAGAACAGGTGTCGACGGTTCCGCCACACAAGGCGATGGAATCCCAGGAACCCGTTCTGTTGCGAGAAGAAGTCACGCCAGAGGAAATCGCTGAGGTGGTGAGCCGCTGGACAGGAATTCCGGTGACGCGAATGGTCGAGACCGAACGAGAAAAACTATTGTCTATGGAAGAGAGACTTGGCGAGCGCGTGATCGGCCAAGCCAGGGCAGTCAGTGCTGTTTCGGATGCAGTCCGTCGCAGTCGAGTAGGGCTGCAGGACGCGAATCGCCCGATTGGTTCCTTTCTTTTTCTCGGTCCGACGGGAGTCGGGAAGACGGAACTATCCAAGGCGCTGGCGGAGCAACTGTTCGACGACGAGGGCAGCATGATTCGTATCGACATGAGCGAATACATGGAACGACATTCGGTCAGCCGCCTGATCGGGGCACCGCCAGGCTACGTTGGATACGAGGAGGGGGGCAAGCTGACGGAGGCGGTTCGCCGGCAACCGTATAGCGTCATCTTGCTGGATGAGATCGAAAAGGCGCATCCCGACGTGATGAACATCCTCCTGCAGTTGCTGGACGATGGCCGGCTGACCGATAGCCAGGGACGAACGGTAGATTTCTCAAACTGCCTGGTCGTTATGACCAGTAACATTGGTAGCCAGGCAATACAGCAGATTACGGAAGAGGGCGGGTCGGAGGCCGATATCCGAGAGGGGGCCGAGGCGGCGATGCGTGCCCGCCTGCTGCCCGAGTTTCTTAATCGGATTGACGAATCCATCGTCTTTAATCCACTGGGCCAGCACGAAATCGGTTTGATAGCGAAAATTCAATTGTCTAAGCTGTCACAGAAACTGGCCGACAAGGGAGTCGAATTGCGTATTGAGAATTCGGCGATCGACGTCCTGCGGGCGGAGGGGTACAGCCCCAGTTACGGGGCCCGGCCCTTGCAGCGTGTTGTGCAGCAACGTATCACGAACCCATTGGCACGCATGATGCTCGAGGGTGAGGTCGGCGAGAATGGTGCCGTGTTAATTGCTGGAAAGAATGGCCAGATCCAACTGTTAGCGAGCGCTAGCGCCACGGATCAGTTAGCCGAAAGTGCGGCTTGAAGCGATTCTAGATGTCGAGCCCTATCGCTCCTCGAGTTCCAGTCGTTCGATGATTTCATCTGCTCCGACAGTAAGCTTTCGCAGTTTGTCGGCAATGATGGTCTTGTCGGAAACGCTCGCCTTGGCCAGGTTAGACTTGTAGTGTGTCAGCTTGCGTTTGCGGTGCCGACGGCGTTTTAGTTCTTTGCGACGTTCACTGCAGCCCACGGTAGATTTACTCCTCGGGTAAAAGAGCGGCAAATACGGAAGCCCTACTTCTATCATGTGGCCCAGGCGGGGTCAATGTCCATGCGCGGCTGGGTTGTTCAAACCCGTTGGTTTTGTTAAATTTGCTCAATTGCGCCGGGTCTGAAGATAAGTCTGTCATGGTGGCGGCTCGACCCGGCGAATGGGCATCTAACACGGTCCGCTTGGCCCCGACATGCAGAATCTCTTGCAGTGGCAAGATCGAGACGGCTTTAGCGGCAAAAAGGTATCATGGTAAATCGCAATCTCATTCGTAGTCTCGAAGACGATAATCTTACAGAGGAGCTGGCCGAACTCTTTTCCGGACAGGACGATGTTCTCGACGTTTCACTCGAAAACGAGGCGGATTACACGGTCAATAACGTAGTCGAAGGCAAAATTATCCGCGTCGAGGACGGCATGGTCCTCGTGGATGTTGGTTTTAAAAGCGAAGGCACGATTTCTTCTTACGAATGGGATCAGGATGATCCGCCTGAAGTAGGCCAGCAGGTTCAGGTTCTCATCGAAGATGTGGAAGATGAATCCGGGGCAGCAGACGATCCTTACGGCATGGTGTCACTCAGCAAGCGAAAAGCTGAGAAAATCATGGCCTGGACCAAGATGATGAAGGAGATCGAGGAAGGCCAGGTCGTCAAGGGCAACGTGACCCGCAAAATCAAGGGTGGGCTGTTGGTAGATATTGGTGTCAATGTTTTCCTTCCGGCCAGCCAGGTGGACATTCGCCGGCCCAGTGATATCGCCGATTACATCGGGCAGGAAGTAGAGTGCGAGGTTCTCAAGATCGATGAGGCCCGCCGCAATATCGTGGTCAGCCGCAGGTCGCTTATCGAACGACAACGTAAATCCGATCGAGATGAATTGATGAAGACGCTCGTCGTCAACGAGCTGCGCAAGGGCGTGGTTAAAAATATCGCCGACTTCGGAGCCTTTGTTGACCTTGGTGGTATTGATGGCCTGCTGCACATCATGGATATGAGCTGGGAGCGGATTTCGCATCCATCCGAACTCGTGTCTATCGACGAAGAACTCGATGTGATGATCCTGAATATTGACTACGAGAAAGAAAAAATTGCCCTCGGTCTCAAGCAAAAAGAAGCCAACCCCTGGGATTGCGTCGAAGAGAAGTATCCTGTCGATAGCAGGATCAACGGGTCGGTGGTCAACGTGATGAGTTACGGTGCCTTCGTGAAATTGGAGCCTGGCATTGAGGGCCTCGTCCACATCAGTGAAATGTCGTGGACACGCCGCATTAATCATCCGAGTGAACTCGTTCAAATCGGCGATGAAATTGAAGTCGTGGTCCTCGGTGTCGACAAGGGTGGCCAACAACTGTCCCTCGGCATCAAACAGACCCAGGAAAATCCCTGGACGAAGGTCGCAGAAGATTATCCGGTTGACACCGAGGTTACAGGTAAGGTCCGGAACCTGACCAATTATGGGGCTTTCATTGAACTCACCGAAGGAATCGACGGCTTGCTCCACGTGTCGGACATGAGCTGGACCCGGAAAATTAGCCACCCCAGCGAGATGATCGAGAAGGGCCAGGAAGTTACCTGCCGCGTGCTTTCGGTTGACCAGGAACGCCGACGAATCGCCCTGGGCCTTAAGCAACTCAGCGATGATCCCTGGAGCCACGACATTCCCAGTCGCTATCAACCGGGGCAGGTGGTGAAGGGTGCCGTGACCAAGATAACGAATTTCGGCGTTTTCGTTGGGCTTGAAGAAAACCTCGAAGGTCTACTGCACATTTCAGAATTGGCCGATCAGAAGGTCGAGAACCCAGAAGATATCGTTTCCGTCGGGGAAGAACTGGAAGTCAAGATCCTGCGAGTGGACACCGAGGACCGGAAAATTGGACTGTCTCGCAAGCGTGTCGAATGGGCGGAGGAAGATGAGGCTGCTGCCACGGAATCCCGGTCCGCGATGGATCCGGCTAA
>JAYGDH010000099.1:0-2730 GCA_046583055.1 Pirellulaceae bacterium
GATATCTCGGCCTGCATGATGGCAGAAGGCAAAATCCGCGTGGCACTTCACCAGGGCAAGCTGCTGCCGGACGGATGCATCATCGACGCCCAGGGGCAACCTGCCAACGACCCCAAGGCCTTCTACGGCGATCCTCCGGGATCGATCCTGTCGATCGCCGGCCACAAGGGTTACGGCCTGGCCCTCGTGACGGAAATGCTCGCCGGTGCGCTCACCGGTGGCGGATGCTCCAACACCAAGAACAAGAATCGCCTGGCCAACGGTATGCTCTCGATTTACATCGATCCGGAAAAGTTCGCTGAGGACCAGCCGTATCATGACGAGATCAATCGTTACGTTGACTATGTAAAGAGTTCCCAGACCAGCACTCCCGATGGTACTATTTACATGCCCGGCGAAATCGAGGCAGCGACCCGCGCCGATCGTGCTGCCAACGGTATCGACGTGGCCGACACCACCTGGCAACAAATCTACGAGACAGCCCAGTCGCTGGGTGTCTCGGAAGGATTACCTCAACTGGCAGCCTCCTAGAAGGAAATATTCCATGAAACGCTGGCTTCTCTGGTGCGTCTTTTTATTGCCCGGCCTTCCCGTTCTTGCCGCAGAACGTCCGAATATTATTTTTATCCTCTCGGATGATTTGAGCTGGGGTGACCTGGGGTGCTACGGCCAACAACAAATCAAGACTCCTCATATTGATCGACTTGCCAACACTGGCATGCGATTCACCAATGCCTACGCAGGCAATTCCGTCTGTGCACCCTCGCGCAGTTGCCTGATGCAGGGCCTGCATCCGGGACACGCTCGCGTGCGCGGCAATTCTTACCAGAGCTATCGCCACGCGCTGCAGTCGGAAGATATCACCGTTGCCACCCTGCTCCAGGCTGCCGGGTACCGGACCGGACTGTTCGGCAAGTGGGGCCTGGGGCTCAGCAGCCAGTACGGCACTCCCGATCGCATGGGTTTCAACGAGTTCTTCGGATACCTCAACCAGCGAAAGGCCCACAGCTACTATCCACCGTTCCTCTGGGACAACCGCCAGCGGATGCTCTTCCCAGGGAACAATGGGCATGATCACAAGCAGCAGAGCCGCTATGACGCAGAGGGCAACGTACAACCGTTCGGAATCGAGCAACCTGCCAAGGCCCAGTATTCCTTTGACCTGATTCATCAGAAATCGCTCGACTTCATACGACGAAACCACGAACAACCATTCTTTCTTTACCTGGCCCATACGATTCCCCACGGTCCGGTTATCGTCCCGGAACTGGGATCCTACCGTGATCAACCCTGGGCAATCGGCCACAAGGAGTGGGCGGGCATGGTCACCCGACTGGACCAGGCCGTCGGTGACGTCCTGGCACTGGTTCACGAACTGGACCTGGATCAAAAGACTCTCATTTTCTTTGCCGCGGACAATGGTCACAGTTGCCATGGCTACGATCGTGACAAGTCGGTAGCTCGTATCGGCGACCATTTCCAGAGTTACGGTCCCACGCGGGGACGCAAGGGAGACAGTTATGACGGCGCCTTCCGGGTTCCTGCCCTGGCACGCTGGACTGGCAAGATCTCGCCAGGGCGAGTCAGCAACAAGAGCTGGGCCTTCTGGGACTTTTTACCCACCGCACTGGAAGTCGCCGGTCTGCCCGCGAAAAAGAAAACCGACGGCATCTCCATCTTGCCAACATTACTGGGCAAGAAAGCCGACCAGGTTGAGCACGAGTATCTTTACTGGGAATACAATCGCAACCAGGCCATTCGCTCTGGCAAATGGTTTGCCCACCGGAAAAACGGGAGCAGCGTGGAACTCTACAACCTGCAGCAAGATCCTCAACAAGGCGAAAATTTGGCCGGGCAACAACCGGAGCTGGCACGCCAGATCCTACGATGGATGCAAGAGTCTCATCATCCCAGCGAGGTGTGGCCCAGCCCAGGAGAATCAACAGAAGCATTTCAGCAGCGCATGAAAGCCTCTGGAATATCGAGCCGGCCCAGGAACATCGACGGCTAGTCATCCTTGCCTACAGGTTCCAACGAAGTCGCTGATTGCTATCGATCAACACCAGGGTTAAAATTTCATTCGCTCCACCGTGCGGCTTAGCAACGGTTCACACCGTGTTTCCCGGAAAAGAGGCCCCTCATGCGAAGACAATTTTACCTGAACTACCTGGTCCTGACGCTGACCGTGCTTGCCTCCACTCGCTCATTGGCGCTGGCCGCCGATCCGCCGGTTGCTTCCACCAAGTTGCCGCTCATCGTGGCGCATCGCGGAGCCTCGTACGACGCACCGGAGAATACCCTGGCCGCTTTCAACCTGGCCTGGAAACAGGGGGCCGATGCCATCGAGGGAGACTTCTTCCTGAGCCAGGATGGCCACCTGGTCTGTATTCACGACAAGGACACCAAGCGTTTCACCGGCAAGCAACTGGTCGTCAACGACACGCCGCTGGCTACCTTGCAGAAACTGGACGTGGGATCCTGGAAAGATAAGAAGTTTGCCAGCGAGAGGATTCCCACGATTGGCGAGGTCTTTGCCACGATACCGGCAGGCAAGAAAATCTTCGTGGAACTCAAGGAAGGCGCCCGCATCGTCGCTCCACTCAAGCTCGCTATTTCTCGCTCCGGCCTGAAACGTGACCAAATCGTCATCATCAGTTTCAAGGCAGACGCCATCGCTGAATCCAAGCGGCAGTTACCACGAATTCGGGCCCACTGGCTGCACAGCTACAA
>JAYGDH010000102.1:0-3838 GCA_046583055.1 Pirellulaceae bacterium
CTTCCTCGTCTTCCTCTTCCAGTTCGGCTTCGTCATCCTCCTCATATTCATCGACGGATTCATCCATTGACTCAGATTCCTGGCGAACTGATTTATCCTGATTCATCGTCACCGGGGCCTCCGTGACGCGGTTAGCCTCCGCGATAAGCGCTACCTCGGTACCGGTATCGGGCAACGTACGAATATCGACTCCGGCCTCCTCAAACATTGCCACGATATGTTGATGGCATGTAAAAAACAGTACCTGGTGGCCCAGCTCGGCAAACTCACAGAGAACCTCAACGGCCTGCTGCGCTCGCTGCCCGTCACAATTAACGAGCACGTCATCCAGGACCACGGGGAGCGTCATACCGCGTCTGGCGTATCCCCGCACCAGTGCCAGGCGAAGGCAAACAAAGACGGCCTCACGGGTACCGCGACTAAGGGTTTCCAGCACGAGGACATTACCGGCCTCGTCATCGACCCTCAGGGAGTTCTCGTCCAGCGGTGTCCAGACACGCGTGTAGCGTCCTCCGGTCATCTTCTGAAGAAAACCTGAGGCATCTTTAAGTGTTTCCGGTTGGCGCTCTCGCTCGTAAATTTCCCGCACTTGCTGCAAAACATGTTCCGTTACCGCGCTCACCTGCCACTGTTTCACCCTGGCTGCCAACTCATGCTGGACGCAACCCAGTTCGAAGCGAGTCTCTAGCATGCGACGATCGAGACCGGCGACACGGCGTTGTTCAATCAACTCACCCAGCTTTCGATTCAGTCGATCCGAATCATTCGCGCGACGCTCCAATTGATCCTGGGCTTCCTCCCAGGAGGCATTCAGTTCATCAACCGTCTGGGCCTCCAGGACGGTGGCCACCTGGGACATTTCACAACGCCCCTTCAGTTGAATCTCGAGCTGAGACGTGAGTTCCCCGGACCGCTGCTGCAACAGCATCACGCGCTCACGTTCTCCCGCGACGCTACGAAATTCTTCTTCATCTACTGTCCCAGCCAGGCTCATCAGCGAGCGTTTCTTTCTTCTCGCATCCTCTAGGGACTCGACCAATCGTCGGCCCTGTCGTTTCAACTGTCGATCTCGACGCCGATGCTGGTGTTGTGTGGCCTGGTTTTCCCGCTCCTGCTGCAGGGCAGAATAAAGCTGTTGCAGCTTGTTCTGCAGATCGCTACCGGTCGGGGATAATCCCGTATCAACAAACAGCTGGTCGACACGATTCTCAAGGCTGGCCAGCTCTCCCTGGCAACGCTGCAAGTCCATCCGTCGCTGCCGCAGTTGCAACTGGGATTCCGTTATGTATCGAGCATCCTCGGCCAGGCGGCGAATGTGCCGCGGACTTAATTGCTGGGGTAGCCCCAGGTCTTGCAGTGCTTCTCGCCAGCGTTGATCGGCCGCCTCGCAAGCTGACCGCGCCTGATCGATCCGCAGGCCGCTCGTTTCTATGCGTCTCTTTGCCGCTCGCTGTCGGGCATCCACGGGCACCAGCGTCTCCAGCTCAGCCAACCGTGCTTCAGCTACCTGCGATCGATAATCCCAGGCCCCCGAGCCTCCGGCTAACTCCGTGTCCAAAGACTGTCGGTCGTTCCCCGCCTGAACTTCCTGGAGAGCCAGCAACTCCTGCTGTCGGCTACAGTTTTCCTGTCGCCGCTGCTGGCTCTTTTCGAGCGTATGCTTGGTGGCCAGCGCGGCCATCATGCCGCCCAGTCCCAGCAAGGACAGGCAGACGCCGGTCATGGTAGGCAAGGAAAAAAACGACCCGAGCAACAGTCCCGTGAAAAGCAGCACGAAGCCGCCCACGAAAACAGCCCCCAGTGAAAGCAACGACCAACCGGGTAACAGTTCGCGATCAAAGAGATCCTGGCTATGCGACTCCAGATCCAGGCGGTTGCGGGACAACCTGTCCAGCTGTTCCTCCAGTGCGATGCGCCTGCGCAACTGACCAACCAACCTCGCCGCCTCCGTTACCGACTCCTCCAGGTCATGGACGCCCAGTTCTGCCAATCCGGCAACCAGTTCTGCAGCGGCCTCCTCGTGTTCCATTCGTTGAGTGGAAAGTTCATCCTCAGCATCCTGGTAACGTCGACGTTCCTCACGCAACGCTCGTGACGGTGCCCGCAGGACATTCAACACACGCGGTGTCAACTCCGGCATCGATCCGCCCTCATCCCCAACCATCACACCCGCGCCGGGAAATTGCCGTTCCACGTCCTGCTGCAACCTGGCGACCTCGGATGTCAGCGACTGCGACTGCGTTGCCAGCGATGCTGCCCAGTGTCCTTGTTCGCGTGCCGCCTCGATACGGGCTGCCTGCAACATGACGCGTCGGGAGCGCGGTGCCGAGTCTGTTTCTTCCCGAAGAACATTACGCTGCTCACGAATGCCCTCGATGCGAGCCAGTACCGTTCCAATCGTCTCGTTCAAATCCTCCAGTTGGCCCAGCGCGTTGGCTGGTAAGGTGGCCGCTCCCATGGCCACCTGCACTCCCAACTGCTGAAGCTGCTCTGCTACCAGTTGCCGCTCTTGCCACTGGGGATGGACCTGCAACGCGATCTCACAAACACGCTGCTGCTGTTGCCAGACCGACAATTCTCCCTGCAGCGACTGCAGGTCAGCCTCCAGACTCCTTTCACGTGCCGCCAAACGAGCCCAGTTTCGACCACTGCGTGCCAGCGACGCCAGTTCCGCGGACAGTTGCTGTTCCCGCTGACAGAGGCGTGGAATATCCGCTGTCGCCGGATCGGCACTAAGCAGTGCTGCCTGGGAACCGTGCAGGAAATTCAAGACATCAGCCAGGGAAACGCGATCCAGCCCAGTGGTCAGGTCATACAGGTGTTCCGCGGCCTCGGTCGCGTCCAGCGTGGCGAGTTCCTGCAACTCTTGCAGCCCCACTGAAAACACATTGTTGAAAATTTCCTCGTCGACACCGGACAGGAGCCGCTCCAGCCAGGTCGCACCCGGCAGGTCCGAATCGGTCTCGTCGATCCGTAATTCCTCGTTCCATCGGCCGGCCGCATTTCGCTCGGCGACACGAATTACCTGACCAGATTCCCTCTCGCCGTCGGAGATCTTCAACCAGCCGCCATGATCCCCGTCGCGATGAACCCCCAGGTAGCGGGTACGATCTGCGCCGTAGCCATAAAGCACGCCTCGCACAAACTCCATCAAGGTCGTCTTGCCGGCTTCATTAGGTCCGTAGATTACAGTCACATCTTGAGCGAGCTTCTTGAACTCGAGCTCCCGGCAGACGCCGAAGGCATTGACGTGAAGGTCCGTGATCTTCATTAACTGGCCTCCCGGAGCGACTGCGCACGCTGGGATTTTTCATCCGCCAGGGATTGATGTGCACCGAGAAGGTCGATCCCCAGGTAAGCCACCTGTTGCAAGATTTCCTCTTGCAGTTCCCGACTGGCTGGCAATAACTGTTTCACGCTGTCTTCTACCTGGGGAAACTGGTTCAGCCGGGTCGTGAGAACCTCCAGCCATTCAGAGCCCCCACGTAACTGTTGTACGATTTCAAAGAAATCCGCCGCCAACGTTTCCGGTTCCAGTGCCGGAACAGGGAAGTTTTCGGCATGCTGAAAGGCGATTCCGGAAATCCACAAATCACCGGCATTGGTTTCAAACCGTCGTCGCAACATCACCAGGATTTCTTCCGCTACCGACGGACTCGACCAGGAAACCCGATCTGAACCTGTGACGGACCATTGAATCAACTGGGGCTCTGATTGCTCCTGGGCCAATACATCGCGTGTCAGTTCCACTAACTGGCGTTCCAACTTCCGCCGTGACATGGAACGCGTCATTCGTATTTCACGCCGAACCCATTGGACGAGATCGGAAGAGCACACG
>JAYGDH010000278.1:0-6767 GCA_046583055.1 Pirellulaceae bacterium
AGGAACCAGTTGTTTCGACCGAAGTCGGTACCAAGCTATTGTTTGAAAACGAGCGGGTACGTGTTTGGGACCTGAGGCTGAAGCCAGGAGAGGGCAGTGGCTTGCACCGCCATCAGCACGATTATCTCTATGTGGTTATCGGTGACGGACAACTGCAGGGTGTCCAGCCGGATGGAACCGCAGGTGAGCCACGCGCGATGCGTGATGGGGAAGTCGTGTATCACGCACTGGACGGCGATGCGGTTCACGAGGCGGTAAATGCCGGGGAGAAGCCGTGGCGCAATATCGTCGTGGAGTTAAAGGATTAAGAGGTTATGGAAGATTCGCTAAAGAGGAATTCCGCGGGCGTCCCAGTTCGGCCGTTGGGAAAAACAGGGCTGGATGTTTCGATCGTGGGACTCGGGGGCGGGCACCTTTCACGAAAACACCTGAGCGAAGCGGATTCGATTCGGCTCGTTCAGTTGGCTGTTGATGAGGGAATCACGTTCATGGACAATGCCTGGGATTACTGGGACGGAGAATCGGAACGGCGCATGGGTAAGGCACTGCGGGGGCGCCGAGAGGACGTGGTGTTGATGACCAAGGTGTGTGGTAGGGATCGGGAAACGGCAGAGCAACATCTTCATGACAGCCTGGAGCGCCTCCAGACGGACGTCATCGACGTCTGGCAATTTCATGAGATTAATTATGACAACGATCCGGAGTGGGTGTTTCGTGCGGAAGGGGCTATCGAGGCAGCGGTGGCGGCCCAGAAAGCGGGTAAGATCCGGTTCATTGGATTCACCGGGCATAAGAGTCCCCACATCCTCAAGGCGATGCTGGACATGGAATTTCCCTGGGATACCTGCCAGCTTCCCACCAACGTGGTTGACTATCACTTCCGCAGTTTCACTCGGGAGGTCTTGCCGGTCGCCGTCGAGCGAGGAATGGGTGTCATCGGCATGAAAAGCCTTGGCGGGGATGCACAGATCATCAAGGGTGCCGGGCTGACCGCGGAGGAGTGTCGGAAGTATGCACTCTCGCTGCCGATCAGTACGCTTGTTTGTGGCATCGAGTCAGAAGAAAATATACGGCAGGATGCAGGCATCGCCCGGGATTTTCAGCAGGTTTCAGTAGAGGACCTTGGGGAGCTGCGTGAGCGAGTACGGGAGCACGCTACGGACGGACGATACGAATGGTTTAAGACAACGCAGTACTATGATTCGAAGGTTCACCGTGTTCAACACGGATTTCCGGAAGAGCTTCCGGGGCGCTAGTTCAAAATACTACTGGCGTTCGTAAACGAACTTGCCATTCACCATCGTCTGGAGGACGCGAATATCCTTGATCTGGTCGACCGGGCAAGATTGGTAGTCACGATCAATGACGATCAGATCTGCCAATTTACCAGCTTCCAGCGAACCCTTTCGGTCTTCTTCGAATCCGAGGTAAGCGGCGGTGCTGGTGTAACATCTCAGTGCCTGTTGGCGGCTGATACACTGGTGGCGGCCATGAATGTTGCCGGCATCGTTCAGGCGAGTGATTGCGATCTGCATGAGCAGGAATGGGTTGTATGAATTCATCGCATGATTGGGATCCATGCCAATCATGTGATCACTGTTGATGGCCGTGGGGATGCTGCCGCGAAGCCAGTCGCCGAGGCCAATAAAACGGTCGGCCCAGCGGGGGCCATAGACACTGGCAATTGCCTCTGAATCCCTGTAATAGAGGTAGCTTTGAGTATCTACGCAAACGCCGAGGCGACGCGCCAGGGGAATGGAATCCAAGGCAGGGAAATAGGCATGTGTGAGGGTGAAACGTCGGTCGGCCAGCGGGAAGTCGGCATCTGCCAGTGATAAAGCCTGCAGTACGTTGTCGACGCCGGCATCGCCTGTTACGTGACAGCACATTTGCCAGCCAAGTTTGTGTCCCTCGCGGAAGATGTCACGCATCAGGTTTACCGTGTACCTGCTGCTGCCCTGCCAGGAGGGATCCTGGATTCCTTCTAGTGCGTAGAAGCGGATGCGACGTGGGCCGTACGGCTCGCGGAGATGGGTCGTTCCCCAGTGAATGCCTCCATCGACAGTGATCTTGAGTGGGCCCACGCGGACCCAGTCGTCGCCCTGTCCCGTCAGAAGGCCACTGGATTTGGTGAAACTGGCAACTTGATCGGCCGAACGAAATTGCTGGCGGATCGTGTGCGTGGAGCGGACTGTTAATTTTCCAGAACGTTGGAGTTGCTGGTAAAGCTGGTAGCCCGCCTTGTTGTTGGCGCGTTCGAAAAGGCTGGTAATTCCGACCTGGTTGTAACGGTGATGAACGGAGATGAGGGCCTCTTGCCGCTGTTGTTCGGTGACATCCGCTGGTGGGAAGAACTTGCGAATGGTGGTATCGCCACCAGCGATCATGCGAACTTTGCCGCGGGCGTCGCGGATGACCTTGCCGCCGTCGAGCACCTGGGTCTGAGCGGTAATTCCAAGGAGGCGAAACCCGAGAGTGTTGAGAACATTCTTGCGTGCGGCGTTGAAAAGTACCGGATGTGTCGTGCAGGCGGCATCGAGTTCGGCCGGGGTGGGATGGCGACGCTCCTTGAGTCGTGTGATGTCGGCCCTTGGAATCCGTATCCAGGTGCCAGCTGGATGGAGCTTGGCCTCCCGGCGAAGCCAATTCTGCAATTCCGCAATGGAATTCAATTCGATATAGGTGCGCTGACGTGCGGACAAGCCGACACCCAGTGCATGCACGTGGGTTTCGATTAAACCCGGTAGCATCGTGTTACCGTTGAGTTGGATCCGCCGTGTCTTTGGGCCGGCCAGCTTGAGGATGTCATCGTTGGAACCGACGGCCAGGATCTTGCCGTCCTTGACGGCCAGGGCCGTGGCCTGTGAAAACTTCTCGTCCACCGTAAGGATGTTCGCATTGATGAAGACGAGGTCCGCTTTCTGAGCTTCGAGGGTGCCGGGCAGTAGAAGTGCCAGGGCGACAATGGTGGGTAAGGAGAGGTGCCGGTTTGCCGGAACGTGGTGCATGGTGGATGGCTTTCTGTGTCGCGTTCGATTGTTCTGGGTCTAGTCACGAGTGTGCTGACGAAGAAACGGAATGATAGCGTCATAGGCGGCGGAAATCTGTTTCGGGTTTCCTCCAACGAGACCATGTTCGCCGTTGTCGATGGAGTGTAGTTGGTGGGGTACGTTGGCGGATTCAAGAGCGGCAGCCATCAACTCGGATTGTTCGTAGGGAACGTCGGTGTCGGTGGTGCCGTGGATCATAAGGGTTGGTGGGTAGGCTGGGGTAACATTGAGTAACGGCATGTAGGGAGCAAACTTCCTGGGCATCGTGATTGGGTCAAAGCCAGAAACCTCTTTGGGCCAGCGACCCTTGCGGCGACAAAACTGGTAGAAGGCGCCGCCATCACCTTTTCGCTCGCGTGAGTCGGCGATGGGAGGCCCGCTTACCTGCCGGTAGGATTCCTGCGGCGAAAGCGTAGTGCGATGGTGTCTCGGATGCGTACTGGGCGTGCTGTACCAGCTTCCGACCAGGTCTCCATATCCCCAGAACGACACGAGTGCACGGGGGCGTGGTTTAGCCCGAAAACCGGCTGTCAGCGTCAGGTAGCCACCCGCTGAACCCCCGAGGACTGCCGTTCGATCAGGATGGAGGTGGAGTTTCTGTGAGTTCTGGTGGAGCCAGCCAAAGGCATCCTCAAGGTCAGTAATAATGGCGGGAAGCTGCGTCTCTGGAGCCAGTCGATAATCAATTGACGCAATTGCGTAGCCCGCACCCAGCAGCAGGCCCTTGACGCGAGTCGGGACGCTTTCTCGATGGCCCATGATTAATGCACCACCGTGGATCCAGACAGCCAGCGGACGCGTTTGGTCGTCATCGGGTCGGTGAACATCAAGCTTGATCTTCAGCTTGCCCACGGTCTTGTAAACATGCGTGGTTTTCACGTGTTGAGGCCTGGCATAAACGGTTTGGCTAACAGCCGGAATGGTGGTAGCGGCGGCGAGGCTGGCAAGGAAGTGGCGTCGAGGCACCGAATGCACGAGGAAACTCCTGGGGCGATAAAAGCAGCGGTTGGTAGGCTCGTATTGTCCCTATTGTTGGTTGGTTGAGCAACCGCCCGCAGGCCGCACCGTGCAGGAAGTGGGCAGACAAGGAGGATAAGTGACTGTCAGCATAGAACCATTGGACGGTGGGACAGTTTTGTGGATTCTCGGAAATATCGTTGCCGCCGGTCCTACGGATCGTCTATATTGGCAGCAGAAACAAGTAGTTCAACTCCCAGCCTTATAAGGAAATTGGCATGGCATCGAAAGAACAACAAGCAGCTCGTGACACCAGTGTGAATCGCCGGCATTTTCTTGCCCAGTCCGCAGGGGCCGCCGTGGTCGCCTCGAGCAGCGGGTATTTTGCCAGCAGCGCCCTGGCGAAGGATTCCGTCAAGAAAGCCAATGGTGCGGAAATTGCTGCCAAGGAACTCTACGCCAGTCTCTCCGATTCCCAGAAGAAGGTTATCGCTTTGCCGTGGTCGGACCCGCGCCGTACCAAGATCAACGCCAACTGGTCGATCACCGAGATGGAGATTGGACCTTTCCTGACGAATGCCCAGGGCGAACTGGTGCGCAGGGTCGTGAAGGGTATCACTTCGGATGACGGACATGGTCGTTTCATTCAGCAGATGGATGACGATGGTGGTGGCCTGGATGCTTACTCGATCGCGCTCTTTGGCAACCCGGATTCAGGACCGTTTGAATTTGAATTGACAGGGCGACACTTGACGCTTCGTGCTGACGGAAATTCGACCGCAGGCGCTGCCTTCGGCGGGCCGCTGGTTTACGGGCACAGCGCGAAGGGCAACAGCCCCAAGAACTTGTTCGCCTACCAGACCAAGAAGGCCAATGAGGTGTTCAAGGCCCTAGATGGTAAGCAGCAGAAGAAGGCCCTGTTGGTCAAGGCTCCCGGTGAGGGAGCGATTAAGCTCCGCAAGAATCTCAAGGCGTTGCCCGGTATCAAGGTCGGGTCGCTATCAAGCGATCAGCAAGAACTGGTATCTAGTACGCTGCAGACCATCATCGCTCCCTATCGCAAGGAAGATGTGGCGGAGGCGATGGAAGTGGTCAAGGCGGGCGGTGGACTGGGTGAATTGCGAATCGCGTTTTACCAGTCCGGTGACATCGATAATGACAAGGAATGGGATGTCTGGCGGCTGGAAGGTCCTACCGTTGTCTGCCACTTCCGAGGTGCTCCTCACGTGCATGCGTATATTAATATTGCACGCCGCAGCTAGAGGTTCACGGTAGATGTGTTCATGAGGGGTCGCGCGCTTTGGCGGGCGGCCCCTTTTTTCTAGATGCAAGATGACTCCGCGAAGGCGTTAGAAACGAGATCTGGGAGGGCTGGCAGCGACCAAGGGCCACGCCGTCAGGGAAAAACTAGTTTTACCCTTGCTCGGTTCTATTAAATTGTCGATAATAACAGATAAACCGTGTTTGATGCGTTTTCACGTCAGTAATTGAGGAGAAGCCGGTATGTTTCGGATTAACCTGGGCGCTAGTCAAAAATATTGTGACGGAGTGTCGAGACGCTCCTTCCTGGCACTTGGAACCCTGGGTGTGGGCGGGCTTACGCTGGCCGATCTTTACCGGGCCGAGGCCGCTGGCGGTGGTTCTTCTCACAAGGCGGTTATCAATATTCACCTCGGCGGTGGTCCTTCGCACCAGGACATGTGGGATTTAAAGCCGGATGCGCCAACTGAGTATCGTGGTGAGTTCAATCCGATTCATACGAATGTTCCGGGGATGGATATCTGCGAGCATTTTCCGAAGCTCGCCAAGATGGCAGATAAGTTTGCCGTGATCCGATCCCTGGTCGGGTCGAATGCCGGGCATAGCAGTGATCAGACGCATACGGGTTACAATCGCAAGAGCATGGCTAACATCGGCGGGAGGCCGTCGATCGGCAGTGTGGTGGGTCGGTTACAGGGAGCGACTCCCAGCGGTGCACCTCCTTTCGTATCCTACAACGGCGGTCCGTTCGGTTACCTGGGGCCGATTCACAAGGGATTTTCTCCCAATGAAGCAAAGAACGTCCTGCGGATGCAGCGCGGGTTGACCGTGGATCGGTTGTCGGAGCGGACTAGTTTGTTATCGTCTCTGGACAATATACGTCGCGATATCGACTCCAGTGGGCAGTTGGAAGCCCTGGATAGCTACACCGTTCGTGCTTACGAAATGGTTACATCGGGTGAGGTGGCTAATGCCCTCGATCTGAACCTGGAAAAGGCCGATGTTGTCCAGCGGTATGGTAGCAGCAATAAGAACCTGTTGATCGCCCGCCGGCTAATCCAGGCTGGTGTTCGTGTCATCACGATGAATGGACCGTGGGGCGGATGGGACACTCACAGCAATAACTTCGTTACCTTGCGAAAGAATCTTCCCAAGATGGACGAGGGACTGTCGGCGCTTATCTGGGATCTGGAACGCTGTGACATGTATAGCGATGTTTCGATCGTCGTCTGGGGTGAATTCGGTCGCACACCCAGGATCAACGCGAAGGCGGGACGTGATCACTGGCCCAAGCTTGCCGGTGCCTTCCTGGCTGGCGGTAACATGCGGACCGGCCAGGTAGTTGGTTCCAGCAGTCGGAAGGCGGAATACGCCAAGGATCGTGCGGTCGATTACCAGGAAGTGTTGGCGACGCTTTATCACAACCTGGGGATCGACACGGTTTCAACCACGATCGTCGACCCGACCGGGCGGCCGCAATACCTGCTCGATTACCGCGAG
>JAYGDH010000301.1:0-2688 GCA_046583055.1 Pirellulaceae bacterium
GTCTGGTTGTGACGGTAAATCGCGAACGGCGTAAAGTGCAGGCCAAGAGTCGTAAGGTTCGGGCGGCAGAAGCACGTGCTGCTTCGCTGCAGTCCTACCTGGTATTCCCCTTGGAACGAGAGAGAGTGAGAGTGCTCAGTTCCTTCTAGACAAGGTGCCTGCAGATTGCCCAGTGGTGTGCTGGAATCGGCGTTGTAAGCATGATATGCTGGGCTGATTCGAGAGGGGCCGTGAGGCAGTTCTAGAGATCCCGGGGATATCTGGTGCCGCGAATCTGGATCCTTTCTCCCCGGTGTTTCCTGTACGAAGTGAAGAGGGGTTGCCAGATGGCGATATCGACGGAAGTGGCCGCGCTTTTGTTGTTCCTTGGCGCGGGACTTGGTATGCCTCCGCAACCAGTCGATCCTGTCATGGAGCAGGCCGCACCGGACGAATGCCTGGTTTATCTTTCCTGGGCAGAAGCGGCGAAGCCGAGGGCGGCCAGCATCAATCGGCTGGAGAAATTGCTGGCAGACGAGGAGATCCAGGGTCTCGCTGCGGAATTCTGGAAACAACTTGATACGGGGATGGCCAGGTTTGCAGCCCGTGACAAGACCGAGGAAGCCAAATCACTGGCGAAGCTGGTCCCGGAAGCCGCGAGACAATTGTTTAGAGGCGAAGGTGCAATTTACGTTGCTGATTTCAAGGTCGTTCCTGGCGGCCTGGCTATCGATGCCGGGATCGTGCTGCGCACGGGAAACGATGATCAGCCCGGTAAGGCGTTGAACGGTCCTCGGCTCGCACGCTTGATCGAGCAGTTTCTTACGGCGATCACGCGGGCTCCGCCAAGCGAGGTCAAGATCGAGGAGACCGTCTTTCACCAGGTGTCACTAGGAGGAGGAATTCCACCGTTGACCTGGGGCCTGCATCGTGGTTACCTGTTGCTGGGAGTGGGAAATTCGGCAATTGCTAATCAACTGAAACGATTCAAGACACCAGCTCCTGCCTGGCTGACCCAGGTAAAACGCCAGTTGCCAGTGAAGCGGCGTTCCCTGTTAGCTTACTTGGATGTCCCCAAAACCCTGGAGGCCGTGCTGACGGTGGCCCCAGCCAGCAGCGATGTGGCGGCAGTCCTGGAAGCGACCGGGATCGGGAAAATGACTCACCTGGCAGCGGTTTCTGGATTTGACGGTCCAGAATTGGCTACGCGGTGGGTGTTGGGTATCAACGGCAAGAAAACCGGTTTCCTGGCAATTCCAGGAGACAAGGTTCTGGAACGTAAGTCGCTCCGGCATATACCAGCCGATGCGGCCATGGCGCTGGCTGTACGCGTCGACGTGGGCCAGTCGGTGAAGGCACTCCAGGAAACGTTACAGCAGATTGATCCGAGAGAAGCCCAGAGGATAGAAAGGGCGCTGGAACAGTTTGAAAAAGAGATGCCAGGTATCAGCATCAAGCGAGATTTGTTTCCGGCCCTGGGCGACCTCTGGACAGCTCACACCACGCCGGACCAGGGCGGATTTCTCACGGGTTGGGTCTTCACCGTGAGTGTCAGGGATCATGCACTGGCCCAGAAAGTGCTCCAGCAGTTGGAGGCCTGGGTTCACCGCCAGGAGGAGCGAGACAGGCAACGCGGAAAACCAGCAGCCTTGAAAAAAATGATGGTTGGCCCGAACCAGGTGTTTTGCCTGGTGATCCCGGATGACGATACGCCTCTGGCGCCAGCATGGTGCCTGCAAAAGGACCGATTCATCCTGACACTATTTCCCCAGGCGATGCGAAGCTACCTGAAATCGTCAGTGGCTGCGAAGGGTCTCGCGGAGGTGCCCGAGGTGGCAAGGCTGTTTAAACCAGAGCGAGCTCCCACGCTCCTGCAGTACACGGATACCCGGGAATTGGCCAAGTGGCTCTATCCACTGTCTCAAGTTAGTTTCAATGCCTTGTGCGCCCAGTTGCAGCGACAGGGTGTGAAAGTGAATCCCGGCGTTTTTCCTACCGCTGGATTGATTCAGCAGCACCTGGGACCATCCGTGACTGCCTGGTATCTGCAGGAAGACGGACTCTATACGGAATCCAGGAAGAGTCTGCCTGGTGTTGGTCCGGCGATGGTATGGGGACAAGCCATGATGTACTTTTCGCTGCAGCAGATGACCGTGTATCGTCAATTTGAGGGGCTCGATAGCGAGATAGAGGTCGAAGAGAAAGCAATTCCCCGCTAGTAACTCTAGGGTTACGAAGTCGGTTACTTGAGGTTTGTCGCAATAAAGGAAGAACGAGATGGCATTCGCATCGGCTCCGCTGATACTGGGGTTAAGCTGGCTTGTGATGCTGGCGAGCAACGCTGGAATTGGAATCCCGCTGGGTACTCCCCCGGCTTCCGAAGAGCCGACCATGCTCCAGGTCGCTCCGGAGGAATGTCTTTATTTTATTCACTGGTCCGGACGAGCAACGGCCGATGCGAAGAGTGTGAATCGATCGGAACGTCTGCTGGCAGACGAGGAGATTCAGCAGTTTGGGAAGCAAGCTCTTGGCATCCTGCGTCAAAGCATGGCCCACCTGTTGGGCGATAACCAGACTGCCGAGGCGAAAGTAATTAGGGAACTGGTGCCGCTGCTCACAGAAATCTTCCTGGCAGGTCCGGGTACCATTTACGTAGCTGAAGCGAAGTTGGCTGCGGCAGGGGTCATGGTGGAGATCGGAAGAGCGTCG
>JAYGDH010000302.1:0-6588 GCA_046583055.1 Pirellulaceae bacterium
GCGTCGCTGCGGCGACGCGGGCGACTGGTGGAGAATGCCACCGATTCGATTTTTGCGATCGATCCAAAAACAGGTAAGGAAATCTGGCGGTATCGTGGCAAGAATGTCATGCACGTCACGATTGCTATCGGTGATAACGGGGTCTTTTTTATTGACAGTTCCATCACTTCCCAGCAACGCGAAAAGCTGTTGCGGCAAGACAAGACGGACCTGAAAAAACTGGGAGCGGCCGAAGCCAAGAAAAAGGAAGCGGAACTCAAGGCGCTTGACGTGCGATTGGCCGTGGCACTGAATGCCAGTACCGGAAAGCTGCTCTGGTCCGAGGCAGTTGACGTCACGGATTGTAGTGCCGTCGGGATCGGTGGGGGTAACTTTACCCTCATGTACCATGATGGCCACGTGGTCATCTGTGGTGCCAATGCCAATGGACATTACTGGCGACAGTTCCTGTCGGGACAGTTTAGTCAGCGGCGGCTGGTTGTGCTGGATGCTGACACGGGTAAAAAGCTGTGGGCCAAGGATGCCAATTATCGACATCGGCCGATTGTCCTCGAAGGCGAAATCTACGCAGAACCGTGGGCCTTTGACCTTCATACCGGAGCCGAAAAGAAACGCCTTCATCCGGTGACAGGCGCAGAAACCGTTTGGCAGTTTAGTCGTCCTGGCCATCATTGTGGTCCCCTCACGGCAACTCCCAGTATGCTGTTCTTTCGCAGTGGATTTACCGGCTACTATGACCTGGAGAAAGACAGCGGTACCACGCATTTTGCCGGCCATCGCCTGGGCTGCTGGGTTAACGCGATTCCCGGAAATGGACTGCTGATGGTGCCGGAAGCCAGTGCAGGCTGTGTTTGCCAGTTCCAGATGACGGCGACGTTTGTCTTTGAACCACGGCCGGATCGTGATACCTGGAAACTGTACAGCGCCACGGGCCTCCAATTGCCAGTCAAGACGATGTCATTAAACCTGGGAGCTCCAGGAGACCGACGAGATAAGTTTGGTACGCTCTGGCTGGGATTCCCGAGACCCAAGACCGTCGGCAGGCTGGAATATACCTTCGATATTGCTCCGACATTCCAGGGGACCAAGGATTATGTTTCGGTGAATGAGCAGCAGGTGCAGGTCAGTGAACAGCAAACGTCATGGGTCTTCAGTTCCATGGCACGTGGTTTGAAAACCTGTCGTGTGCCGCTGCGTGGTAAATCCGATCCACCAGCTGCTTACACGGTGCGAATGTATTTTGCGGAAGTTGGAGATGTGGTGGCCGGCCAGCGGAAATTTGATATCAAGTTGCAGGGCCAACTCGTGGCAAGCCAGGTTGATATCGTGAAAGATGCTGGCGGTCGCGGGAAACCCCTGGTACGTACGTTCCAGGGGATCAACGTGAAAGACAGCCTGGCCGTGGAACTGGTTCCAGCCACCACGGATAAGAAGGATCAGCGTGTGCTGCCCATCCTTTCGGCCCTGGAAGTGCAACTGGAATCCTCGGAGTAACGTGGCATCATGATCCTGGCACCGGTGGCAATTGGCCCGGTTCAACTTGACTTTCCGGTCGTGCAGGCCGCCCTTTCTGGTTACAGCGATTGGCCTATGCGCGTGATCGCCAAGCGGTTAGGGGCTGCCTACAGCGTCTGTGAAGTCATGCTGGACCAGTTCCTGGTGGCAACCAAGGAACGGGCAAAGACCCGGCATTTCCTGCATATCAGCGAGGAAGAACACCCGGTCGGTGGACAACTGATGGGTGCCGAGCCAGAACAGTTTGCCCAGGGAGCCAGCAAGCTGGTAGAAGCTGGCTTCGACGTCATCGATATCAATTTTGGTTGCCCGGTCAAGAAGGTCCTGGGACGCTGTCGCGGTGGTTACCACCTGGGGCAGCCAACCGTTGCCTTGCAGATTATTCGGCAAACACGTGATATCGTTCCCGACGAAATCCCGGTGACCGTAAAGATGCGTCGTGGAATCGATGACAGCCCGGAAAGTCGGGATCACTTCTTCCAGATCCTGGATGGAGCCTTTGCGGCCGGAGTGGCCGCGGTTACCGTGCATGGTCGTACCGTGGAGCAGCGTTACGTGGGTGCCTCTCGTTGGGAATTCCTCAAGGAGGTCAAGCAACACCTGGGAACCAAGACCATCCTGGGCAGTGGTGACCTGTTCTCGGCACAGGATTGCCTGGATATGATCGAGCAAACCGGGGTCGATGGAGTTACCGTGGCCCGAGGAGCTATCGGTAATCCGTGGATCTTTGCGCAGGCACGTGCCCTCGCCGGTGGAGAAGCCTTGCCGAACCCGCCGTCGTTGCGCGAGCAGAGGGAAATTCTCCACGAACATTTCCTGCTGTCCCAGGCACTCTACGGTCCCGAACGTTGCGGTATCATGATGCGAAAGTTTGGCATCAAGTATGCCGGTCTGCACCCGGACTACAACGATGTACGGGCTGATTTTGTCAAGGTCCGGGACCAGCAGGGATGGGAGAACGTCCTGGAACGTTGGTACCGTGACGATCGGGCCGGGTGCTACCCTGCTGCCGACATGCACGGTTCCCAGGAATGATTCTTAATTCCCGGGTGAATTTCCAGCCCCGTTGCTGGCATGCAAGGCCTGTTCGATTTCCAGCGTGACCTGCGAATCATCTTCCAGGGGCAGTCGTTCCGCCAGGATCTCTACCGCAAGTGGACTTGCCAGTTGCCCCAGTGCCCAGGCGGAAGCACCACGGACCAGCGGTTCACTGTCAGCCAGCCCCAGGCAAAGTGATTCGCAGGAACTCGGGTGACGCTGGTTGCCCAGTACAATGGCCGCGTTACGCAAGATGCCACGTCGCTTACTACGCCACAATGGACTGCGGCGAAAACGAGCTCGGAAACCATCGTCGTCCAGGTGAAACAACTCCGCTAGTTGCAAAGGGTTCATTGGTTCCGTCGGCTGTAAGCTGGCTTCCGCAGACAGCGGAACCTTGTGATTCCATGGACACACGTCCTGGCAAATGTCGCAACCAAAGACCCATTCCCCAATTCCCGGACGTAACTCAACCGGGACCTGGTCACGTAACTCGATGGTTAGATAGCTGATGCAACGCGTGGCATCGAGCACGTAGGGTTGAGGAAAGGCGTCGGTAGGACAGGCGTCCAGGCAGGCACGACACGTCCCGCAGTGATCTACCTCGCTCGGTGCGTCGTAATCGAGTTCCTGGTCGGTCAGCAGGGCCGCCAGGAAAAACCAGCTGCCAGCCTCCTTGTTCAGCAGCAGCGTGTTCTTGCCAATCCAGCCCAGTCCTGCCAGCTGGGCAAATTCACGTTCCAGCAAGGGAGCCGTGTCTACGACACCACGCACCATGGCCGTTGGCACCTCGCTCCTGACATATTGGATCAGCTGCTTTAGCCGAGAGTGGATCAGATCGTGATAATCTTCACTGCCCCAGGCATAACAGGCTACCCGCCCTGCTCCGGGCGTGACGGGCTGGGGGGAGGCGGTACGATAAACTAGGGCCAGCATGACCACGCTGCGTACCCCTTCAAGCACGTTGCTGGGATGCTCGTAAGCCTGGGACCGTTCCGGCAGGTAATGCATCTGGCCTGCATAGCCGGCTTCCAGCCACTGCTGAAAACGATCGATTCCAGGTGGTGCCACGGCCGGGCAGATCCCCGCATACTGGAATCCCAGTCGCGTGGATTCTTCTTTGAGTGCCTGGGAAAGAAGTGCATTCATGAGTCATGCCCGCTACAGAGGCCCGCAAATTGGAGAACCAGGTTGCCCAGCGAGCAGACCGCCCGGTGCCATGTCAGCCCCGGGGGTACTGCGAGCCAGTACCATCTTGCCATAAATCGTTCGTGGGAACAGGGGCAGCAGGTGCTAGCTTTAGGGCAGTCCCTGCCGATCGCGGGGCAGAGTGAGGTAAATCGATCTTGGAGGAAATCACGGTTTCCAGTAACGTACGCCATCGTACGTGGTTGGATTTACAGGAGATAATGGGATGAGAAGAGACGGTTTTTACAGAGTGATCCTGTCGGTGGCCGCGGTTGCGGTCATGGTTTTTTCAGGCTGTCGCGCTCCTCGACCATCGTTTAATTTCTGGGCTCCTTTTGGGCCCAGTCGCGTTGCGCCTCCGCAAACCGGTAGCTACAATACGACCCCCAATTATTATCCAAACGAGGGTGCGCCAGCAGCCAGTGGTGCACCTGCTTTACCCGCCACGACGCCGGCCTTTACGACGCCGGCCTTTACGACACCTCCAGCCGCCACGACACCGATTGAACCGAGTAAAGATTTCCCGATTGATTCATCGTCACGTGCCGAGGGTTCGGGGGCAGCACAGTCGCTGGAGAGGGTGCGGGTCGGTAAATGGCGTTCACCACGGCATGTGCCGCAGGTGCGTCCTGTCTCGTTTGAAGCAGCAAGTTCCAGTAGTACCGTTTCGCCTCGAGTGGCCTCAGCTACGGTTCCGACGGTTGCCGTGCCAGCAAGAATCAGGGTAGTGGGAGATAAGCCTCGGGAACTTAGTGAAAGTCAGAGACGGGTGGCTGTACCGCTTGCCAGCGAGTCTTCGAACAGTGATCCCGCCGCATCCAATACGGTTGGCAGCGTCGACGTTCAGCCAGTATCTGCGACGACCAGGGTGCCTGCCGCCATTACGGGTGGTTGGAGTCAGCGTGCTGCAAGCCGTCCTGAATAGGACAGTGGTAAGAGCCGGTCGATAGCCGGTCGAGAGAAAAAGTTGTTCAAAGTGGGGGGAGCCATGCGAGTTTTACAGTGCGGATCATGGTTGTTAGTTGCTGTCCTGGCGGTCAAGTTGAATGCGGCTGCGCCACCGCTCCTGCCGGCAGATTTTTCTAATCGGCCTCAGAAATCGGTTTTGGTGAATCCGCCAACCGTGCCGCCAGGCAAGGCGTCAGGCAAGACGGCGGGCCCGACCCTCGCTCCGCTGTCGACGGCGCCGCAATTGCAGTCCGTGCCGAAAGCGATCGGGACTCCCAGGTTGGCACCAGTTGATCCCCTCCCGGCACTTGAGCCAGAATGGCAGCGTATCAAGGATTCTGCTGCTGCGGACGGTTCCAGCGTGAGTACAACGGCGGCGGAAGTCGTGGTCCCGGAGCCGCTCAAATTGGCGGGTTCAGAGTCATTGATCGATGGTTTCTTGCGGTTTCCTGGATCACTGGATCCAGGGCAGGAGGCGGTTGGCCTGGATAAAATGTTGGCCCGGGCGAACGACAGCTCCTTGCGTCTGAAGATCGTCAAGACGTATTGGGCGTGGACATTTCAATGTGCCCGCCAGCGAGTCCTGGCAAGTCAACTCAAACGGTTGAATGCGATTGAAGTCACTGTTCAGAAACAATCGCGGATGAACGTGGCACGGGCGCTGTTGCTGGTGCGCCAGCAGCAGAACGCCCTGGAGTTGATTGAAACGCGTCACCAGCTATCCACGCTGGCCCTCGTGCCGACCGCCAATTTGACCTGGCCGGAGGATTTGCCCGTGGTGGGGAAATTTCGCACGGAGTACGAGATTATTTTTCAGAATCGTCAGGCACCACCGGCCCTGGAAAAGATCAACCTGGTACTGCCACGGATCTGGCAACTACTTTCTACCCAGTCTGCGGCAGTGGAGATACTCGAGCAGTCGTTGCAGGAGATGCTTGATGGCCAGCAGGCAGGTGAGGCAGGGGTGTTGCCGATGCTGGCAGCCTGGCAGCAACTGGAGCAGGTACAACTCGAGTACCTTGCCACGGCCAACCGCTACAACGTGGAAATTGCCGACTACGTCATTGCTGTTACGGGCCAGACGGCCAGTCGTGAGCGACTCGTTTCCATGTTGATCAAGCCGCGGCGAACGACCCAATCGGTCCTGGTTCCACGCCGTTAAATCAGGCCCCGCTGTTTAGCCTTGCAGCCGTGCGTTCGCCATGGCAAGATGCAGGGATGGATAATGCTTCTCTCCAGGATGCAGCGACCCTACCGACGGTCGCACCGCTGCATATCGGGCCGGTTCGTATCGATCCGCCGATCCTGCAGGCACCCATGGCAGGCTTTACCAACTATGCGTTTCGACAAATGGTCCGTGAATACGGTGGTGTCGGATTGCAGGCGACCGAGATGGTCAATGCACGTGGTTTCGTCTGGATGGATGAGCATGAGGCCGAGCATCCGGACCGCCTCTGGGGCGTCGAGGACGAGCCAGGACCGCTGGCGGTCCAGATCTGGGATAATGAGCCCGATACGTTGGCCACGGTAGGTCGCCGCCTGGTGGAACAATACCAGGTGAGCGTGGTGGATATTAATTTTGGCTGCCCGGTTCGCCAGGTCACTGAGCGTAACAAAAGTGGGTCCTATCTGCTGGGGCAGCCGGATCAGATGGGGAAAATTATCGAGCAGGTCGTCCAGGCATGTCACCCCACGCCAGTCACGGCCAAGATCCGCTTGGGCTGCACGCGTGACCAGGTGAATGCGATTGAAATCGCGAAAGTCGTGGAAGCAGCGGGTGCGGCGGCCCTCACGGTCCATGGTCGGACGGCCCAGGACATGTTTCGTGGTAACGCCGATTGGGACTGTATTTCTTCGATTAAACCACACCTCAAGAAGATTCCCCTGATTGGCAATGGT
>JAYGDH010000317.1:0-29569 GCA_046583055.1 Pirellulaceae bacterium
CGGTACCTGGCGGGGAAAATCCTGGGACAACTTGAGCCAAGCTGGACCACGGCATCGTTGGCAAGGAAGCCAAAGTCGCTACCGTCCAATCGCTCCCGGAAACTTTACGGAGTCCTTCGCCCCCCTGGGACCCGTCGATTCCGGGGGCTTTTTTTATGCGCACATTCCTGATCTCTGCGCCCCTTTGTGCAACTGGTTAATCTGGGTAACGGTACCGTCTGGAAACTAGCAGGCGGCAACCGGTTAAATTTCGAGATCTCGCACCCGGTTCACCAGGGCCTGGACGGAGTCCAGTTGGAAACTGACTGGACACTGGCTGGCAGCTGGTCCAAGGGTTTCTAGCCTCTGCCACTAAGCCTCGGCAGCTTTTCCATCCAGGCAGCGACGCACCAGGGAAGCTGCCTCTTGGCCGGTGCAAAGAGAAGCATGAAACATCGGCGCATAAACAGCGGCGACGTCCAGGCATTGACCGTTCAAAGCCATTTCAACCAGGTCATTGCCGGAAAGGGTCATGCGTCCTGCTCGTTTCACCAGCGGGAATTTCATCTGGCCCATACCATCGTAACTTCGATAAACCACCTCGGTGCAGACCAGTTGATCTGACCTGGAAAAATCGAAGCTAAAATCGTAACTCTTGCCGGCATGTTCCAATCCACGGACCAGGGATTGTCCGATGACCGGCAACTCCATTTGTGGCCTCAGGATACTAATGGAATCGGAAGCAAAGGGCGATGCCAGGGAGCGAACCAACACGCCGTCTTTCATCGATTCCAGCACGAAGCCCCGCTTGGTCTCATGAACAAGCCCGGGTAACTGGTGCTGCAGGAAAGAGGGTTGCCGGGCGATACCCAACTGCTCAGTTTGCTCTGCGTTGCCCAGGTAGACGGCCACGTGAGGCCAGTAACCCGGAAGGAAATAATTGGTAAGGGCATATTCCTTGCGGGTTGCAATCACGTCACCGGGACGCAGTAGTTGCCGAAACTGTTCCTGGATACCCGTGGGTAACCCGGGCTCATGTCCCCGCTTGACGTAACGATTCGCTACCGCGAGGCCCCCCAGTTTCTGCAACCCGTAAATCGCCCGTCCGAGGATTTTATCTCGCAATCCCTCGGTCACCTGGCTGATCCGGGCTCGCAATTTAACACCTGCAAACCGGGTCAGGGACACATCCAGGCGATATTTTAACCGCTGGATAATATCCATTAATGGTTGCAGGGCGGACTCTTGTTCGACCCTGGACAGCAAGTTTCCCTCGTGCCGGCGGTAGTACTCGATTGCATGGTACAGGTGCCATGCATGCCGACTACTGGTCAGGGATTTCTGGACCGTGTCATAGACCATGGCGGGACTTCCGAATTCCACGTTCGGTTCATTCAATTTCCGTTTCACGATCGGACGGCCCTCGACCGTTTCCCGCAGGAAACGAGCCGCATCCACCAGGATCAGGGCAGCAGCAAAAGCGATCAGGAAGGTACGCTCCCCTTCCGGCCCATACAGTTCTTCGTCCTTGCGCAATGAAGTCACCATTTCCAACAGGGCATTACGAGATTGCCAGTAAACAATCAACAGGGTCAGGACCTGGTACTCCTGGTCCGGGGTGAAATGACCCTGTTCTTCCGTTGAGATGGATTCAACCAGCAAGTTCGCTTGGGACTTAAGCGATTCCAGGGTCGCTGCCAGATGCACAACGGCTCTCAGGTGACTCTGCTGGTCTGCAGTGCTCACTGATATCTGGCCCATCGCGGAGTCAACCTGCTTCCTGGATATCCGAAATCGTCCAATAGCTCTGGTGCGAAGACTTATCGTACTGGCAACTGATGCTCAACTCCAACGGTATGGTCCGGGTTGATCCATCCTGCTGGAACTGGACATGGTAAAGCTGCTTGATCGTAATGACCTGCAGGTGACTGCTCTGAGCAACCTGGGAGACCAGCGTATAGGTGGCCTGGTCTTTTTGTGCCACCAGGGTCTTGATTGGTTCATCCCCGAGGAATTGATCAAGGATATCTTTCAGTTTCACGTCATTCTGGTATTCCTCGAGCGGAATCAGGCTCGAGTGAAGTCGCCGCTTGGGATCCATCAGGAGTTGGTGGGCCGTGCAGATGGACCCTTTTTGCAGCAACGCAAACCACCGCATTGCAAATTGCTCTGCCTGCTGGTTCACGATCGCTTTCCGCCTGTAGTGCCGGGCCGGTGCCAGGGAACCGAACAACAGGGCCAGCAACAATCCCGTCACGGCCAGGCCACGTCCGGTGAGATTGGAATCGGCCCGGTTAATCCCGCGTAACGCCAGGATCGCAACTGTGATGGTAGCCAGGGGAAAAACCCAGAAGACGATATAAACGGGAGCCAGGACCGAGGATATGCCCAGCAGCAGGGCCAGGACGGCGGACTTGGAAACAGCGCAATATCCCGGGCCATCGAATCTCTCATCACGATCATAGAATTCCGACATGCCAAGAGCTCCCGACATCGACCAGCGACCAAGATGTTTCTATTTCATCGCTCTCTGAAGTTCATTTAACGACGTCACACCCTGGACCACGGCCAGGATCCCTTCTTCTTGCAGGGTACGGTTCCCGGCTTTTCGTGCCAACTGCCTGATCACGTCCAGTCGGGGCTGTTTTACCAGGGCCTGTCGTATCGGATCCTCCACCTTGAGCAACTCGAAAAAACCTATTTGCCCTCGATAGCCCACGCCATTACAGTCCGGGCACACCTCGGGTTCACCCTTCTTTCGTTTCGGTTCACTTTCCGGTGGCGGCGGCTGGTATTCTCGATAGAGTGTCGACACGCGGTCGGCAGGTATTCTGAGTTTCTGCAGCAGGGCAGGATTCGGTCGATAGGCCTGCTTGCAGCTTTCACACAGGCGCCGCATCAGGCGCATATTGAGGACGGCCAGCACGGCCTGCGAAAAATTATGCGGGTGGGGCTGCAGTGACTTGATGCGCAGCAAAGCCTCGGCGCAATCCTTGGCCTGGACACTCGTGAAGACAAGATACTTGTCCTCGATAATCTGCTCGCATAACAGGTCCAGCATTTCCCGGTTGGGAATACGAGGAAAAAGGAACGTGTCATGTTGCTCACGGAACAACTTGGTCATGATTCCATTAAATTCCGAACTGTTCGCCGGATCGTAAGTGACCGTCTTGACATTCTCTATTTCCGGTTCCGTTGGATCGGCCGTATCGACACAGATGCAGGAGTTCATGTAACGATCGGTGGTTCCCAGGCCAACTCTCCAGAGGGTCGACAAGCCACCAGTAGCCGGAGCTGATATTACGAACAACCCCTGGGTCGGCGGCGGGATCTCACCGTCCACGGAACGACCGACCAGCTGCTTAAAATCGGCCACCATTTTCTCTCGCATACCAAGATCTTCAAGTGCCACCAGCACCTGGTCCTTGGGTGCAAGCTTGATCAGGACGCGTTCACCGGTTTTAGTTCCCTGGCTGGTAATCGCACAGTCCATTTGAAGTTTCTCAAAGCGAACTGAGAATTCACCTGTCTGTCGGGCACGTCGCTCCTTGACATTCAGGTTTGCCAGCGTCTTCAACACGGCTAACATGACATCACCTGTGGGGCGATCCATGGGAGGAATTCGCTGCATGATGCCATCGACATCTATACCACCGGCCACGGACTGGCGACTGAAATCCAACAGGATGCGCTGCGATCGTTTTTCGATCACCGTCAAGAACAATTCCTTCGCCGTGATAATCCCTTCGGACTGGCGTGCCCTGATCAGGTTCGCTTCATTTTCGCTGCGGTCCCCACCTGCTGCCTTAAACATGACAGGAGGACCCATGTCCCCGGGGATCAGTGATTCTTCATTTTTCTTACGGCCAAACATCAGGGGCGAAACCATTCGTGAAAGGAGTCAAAAGATCTATTCTATCATGCAAAACTCTTGGATATGGGCTTAAAGAATACCGGGTTGGCTGACGTTAATTCCTTTCAAGGCCATTTTCAATGCATCCTTGTTCGGTGCCACGCGGAAGGCTGTTTCTCGATCGATAAGGTCTTCATCGATTAATTGTTTCAAGCTCATCGTGAAATTCTGCATCCCATCTTCCGCCCCGATTCGAATCGCATCTCCCAGTTTCTCGTCTTCACCTTCGAGGACCAGTTTCTGGATCATCGGCGAAAATGTCATTATTTCAACTGTCGGCACTCGGCCGACGCCTTCCTTAATGGAGGGCAAAAGTTTCTGGGCCAGGATACCTCTCATATTAAAGGCCATCGCACTACGAATCGCTGTATGCATCTCCTCGGGAAACAGGTCCAGGATTCGACCGATCGTTGTGGCAGAACTGGAAGCATGAATCGTGCCAAAAACCAGGTGACCTGTTTCGGCCGCATGAATGGCCGTCATGAACGTTTCCTGGTCACGCATTTCACCAATAAGGATGATGTCCGGATCCTCTCGCACCGCATGCTTCATGGCAATCTCAAAATTGCGAACATCCATCCCAACTTCACGCTGGTTAATCAAGCACTTGTCCTCGGTGTAAACGAATTCAATCGGATCTTCGAGGGTCAGAATATGCTTGCGGTAATGCTGGTTGATCCAGTTAAGCATGGATGCGATGGTGGTTGATTTCCCCGACCCCGTTACACCGGCCAGCAAGACCATCCCCTGGTCAAACTTGCACAATTCTTCAATGATCGGTGGCAAGTGCAGTCCACTGAAACTCGGGATCCAGTTGTTCACACGACGTGCCACCATGCCAAGCTTTCCCAGTTGCTGCAGGATATTGACACGAAATCGCCATTCGACGCCGTCCACGTCCACGACGTGGGCAAAATCACAACCCCCGTCTTCTTCCAGAATCCGCTTGGTACGCTTGTTCAACATGGGAAAAATAAGCCGAACCATTTCCTCGTTGTCAATCTCTCCACGATTGAGTGGACGCAGGGTTCCATCAACACGCACGATGGGTGAACGGCCTGCCTTCAGATGCAAGTCACTCCCTTCCAGCTTCACCAGGGCACGAAATATCTTGTCGATTTCCAACTCTTCTCGCTTGTCCAGATAATCATTCGCATCCGATTCCTGGACAGTAGCATCCGGCGGTTGGTCACTGGTTCCCATCGATTTAGTTCTCCTTACTGTCCCCTTACAGGGAAAATCACTGCCGTCGCCAGGCAAACCTGACGACCGGTGGTCTATCTTATTGTAATCTCACCGGAACACCCTGGTCCCGCATAAATTCCTTGGTCTCGGAAATCGTATATTCCCCAAAGTGAAAGATACTGGCTGCCAGGGCCGCATCAGCGTGTCCCAGCAATATCGCCTCGGACAAGTGACGAGGCTCTCCCGCCCCGCCACTGGCGACCACGGGGATCGTAACCGCATCACTGACCGCACGGGTGATCTCAAGATCATAGCCATCCTTGGTTCCATCACAATCCATGCTGGTCAGCACGATTTCACCTGCACCCAGTTGCTGAACCTCGCGAGCCCAGGAAACCGCCTGCAGTCCCGTGGGCGTGCGCCCACCGTGGATATGCACTTCCCAGACTTCTTCCGGCCCACCCTTACTTTCCCGGTAAACTCGCTTCGGATCAATATTAACAACAATACACTGGCTGCCAAACCGTTCAGCAGCACGTTCAATAAACGCGGGGTCTTCGCAGGCTGCCGAATTGATCGAAACCTTGTCGGTACCTGCATTGAGCAGGTCACGGATGTCTTCCAGGGTTCGAATTCCACCGCCCACGGTCAGGGGCATGAATACCTCTTCCGCGGTTCGACGCACCACGTCGATCATGATATCACGCCCCTCGTGGCTGGCCGTGATATCCAGGAACACCAGTTCATCAGCCCCTTCCTGTTCGTAACGCTTGGCAACCTCGACCGGATCTCCAGCATCCCGCAGGCTGACGAAATTCGTCCCTTTCACGACACGTCCGCGATCAACATCAAGACAAGGGATTACACGTTTAGCAAGCATTCCGTGAATTTACTGTATGCGTGGCTTTGGCACCGACAGCAAACCAGGAAGCGACCATGTACGCATGTTCCATAGCCACCCACGTTCCTTCTTTGCCAGGGTCATTCTTCCACAATGTCCCACACCCTATAACTTGGCAATCGCTTCTCGTGCAACGGCCAGGCACTGCTTCATGTCATCAATGGGATTATCTGGATTCGCTTCGTATTCCAGGGACAACGAACCGTCTGCAGGAAAGCTGACTTTTTTCAGCGCCTGGAACAATCCCAGCACGTCCAGGTGACCGGAACCAATCACCACGTTGTGTGATTGCTTTTCCTGCTTCTCTTCATCCTTCATGTGAACACCAAAGACTCGCGGCCCCAGTTCATGAACCGCCTTGACGGGGTCTTCCTTGCTGCGAATAAAGTGCCCCGTATCAACACAGGCCCCGATCAGCTTATGGTGCCCGGCCACTGCTTTCTTGACACTTTCAATACTGTCATAGAGGGCTCCCGGTCCATGGTTATGAATCGCGATGCGGATGTTGTACTCGGCGACCAGCTTGTCCAGGCTGTCAAATGAATCCGGGGTAGGATTGGCCGTGATATTGCGAATGTCGGCCCGCTTGGCAAATTCAAACACCTTGCGGTTCGCATCGTGGTCCTTCGAGAAACGATTCACCCCGTGTGCGCTCAGCGATACTTTCGCGCGCTTCAGCAACTGGTGATTCTCAGCCAACTGGGCAGCGGTCGCATTGGGATTCAGGTGCTTGCTGTAGAACTCGACGAAATGCAGGCCCATCCCCTGGATATGACGTATCGCATCCACCACGTTGTATTTCCTGAGAGAATAACTCTGCACACCGATCGGCAAACCGCGGTAAGGATCATCAGCAGCCAGGATTCCAGGAACATCAAAAATGGTTGCGCCCGCCGCAGCGGCTGTCGTCAATGCCAGGAAGCGACGACGGTTGAACGATCTGGACATGGGACTTTTCCTTAGCAAGAGAATGATTTCTCGCAACTGCTCGTGGCAACCCAATGTTACCTGGCCGAGTCGCTGCAGTATTTTTCATGTTTCATTCCTGATCATAACCCAGAAGGCCTGAACTCTCAATCATCCCGGCTGCCAGATCCTGAACCCTGCTGCTTTTACGCGGACTTCACGATTCCTGAAGATCAGCCACTTCACCCGTCGTACATGCTCATGGCATCGTCCAGGTATTCCTGGATCACCTCACATTCCGGTAATGATTCCAGGAAAAGACGACCGTACGGCTTGCTGTAAATTCGCGGATCCAACAACACGACGGTGCCCTGATCATGCTGAGTTCGTATCAACCGCCCGAATCCCTGCAGGAACTTGATCACTGCCTCGGGAAGTTGGTAATCCAGAAAAGGATTACCGCCCGCTGCCCGGATGGCCTCGATCCGGGCCTCGATCACCGGATGATCCGGAACACTGAACGGCAACTTTGGAATGATGACATTTTGCAGGGCATCTCCGGGAACATCGACCCCGTACCAGAAGCTGTCCGTGCCCAGCAGGATCGAGCGCGGGTTTTCCTTGAATCGCTCCAGCATCCGGTGACGAGGCAAGCCATCAGCCTGGTTCAACAGTAGCAGGTCATGCTCGATTAACCAGGAAGCCAGTTGCTTGCCCACCTGGCGCATCATTTCATAACTGGTAAACAGGACAAAGGTGTGCCCATCTGTCCGGGCCGCATAACGCTTGATCATCTTGGTCGTCGATTGCTGAAACGACTCCCGGTCCTCCGACGGATCCGGCATCCCCCGCACCACAACGACCTTCACCTGACGCTGGTAATCGAAAGGACTGCCCAACCGTTTTCCATCACTCTCCAGCAACCCAACACGCGAACGGAAATAACGAAACTGGTCGTCCTGCCCAACAGACAGGGTCGCACTGGTCATGATCACGCTGGCTCCCGACTCAAACAGCTGGCTTCGCAACATGGGTCCCACGTCAACCGGCGCTGCCGCCAGGGAAACACGGGGCCGCCCACTCCGCGAGGGGCTACTTGCCACCCAGTACACCGAGTCTGACAACAACTGCTCGTTCCAATGCTTGAACTGTCCCGCCATCACTTCCAGGCGTTGGTAGGCAGAAAGGAAATCCTGTCGCTTGGTCGGCTCCTTGACATCCAGGGACAAGCGCTTCACGGTACCCGCCAGCTTCAATAGTGCCGGACCGAGACGATCCGTAAACAACCGGGCAGATGGAATGCGGGCGGTTTTCCCTTCCTGGCTCTCCAGCCACCCGAGGACCTCATCGAAATATTCGTCCGCCTCGAATCGACAGGCAAGAACTTCCCTTTGAGCCTTTTCCACGTTGTGGTAAATCAGCAAGCCCTTGTTAGTCTGGTCGTTATACAACTTGTTCAAAAGGTAACGTACTTGTCCGGACGTGACCGACAAACCCAGGTGCTCACTGGCCACGTTCTCGATCGTGTGAGCTTCATCCAGCACCACCGCCTCGTAATCAGGCAAGATACTGACACCCATTTGTCGCAGAGCCAGGTCACTGAAAAACAAGGCGTGATTCACCACCAGCAACTGGGCATTATCCATGCGACGTCGCGCCCGGTAATAATGGCATTCCTGGTAGGTAGGACACTTGCGGCCCATGCAGTTGCTGCTGTCGCTCGCCACTTCATCCCAGACGGCAGGCTTGGGACGAAATTCCAGGTCGCTTAAGGAACCATCGTGAGTCTGGCCAGCCCAGTCACGTATCTGCCGTAACTGTTCCAGTTCCGTTCCCGTATCAAACAACGCATCCGCTCGCTGCAGGGCAGTATCCAGGCGTCTTAAACTGACATAGTTATGACGTCCCTTGACTAACAACGCCGTGAATTCTCGCGGAATCACGGCGTTGAGAAGGGGCAAATCCTTGTGTAGCAGTTGCTCCTGTAAGCTGATCGTGTGGGTCGAGATAATCACGCGACGAACCGGTCGACTACGACCCGGCAACTGGGCCTGTTCTTCCGCCGGTCGGGTGGCCGCCAGGATGGCTGGAACCAGGTAGGCAAAACTCTTGCCTACACCCGTTCCTGCTTCTGCAACCAGGTGTTTTCCATTGATCAATGCCGTAGCAACTGACTCGGCCATTTCCAATTGCTGGGGGCGAACCTCGTAATTTGCCAATCGCTTGGCAATCCGACCCTCCGGTCCAAGAATGTCAGTAGCGGATAACATAATGGATTTATCTCGATCAGGATCGATTCAACAACACCAGGCCGCTGGACAACTTAACAGGTCGGCCATGATCCGAACAGCTTACGCAATACGAACCACCCGTACCGGTCGAAATTCCCGAAGACAGCTGTCCAGGTACCCTGAAACTGACGGAAAAGAGAATGCAAGGCGACCAGCCTCATGATATGCTCATGGTAAGCTCAGGCGGCGCCCACCCGGGGAGTTGGAATCACAACGTTGATCGCCTGGCGATAACTGCAATCGATACTGGCTTTTCTCACGATTTCCTGATCCAAGCGCTGCTCATGGCCATTGAATTTTCCTGTCCTACATGCGAACACCCCGTCCGCACTCCCGATTCCCAGGGAGGCAAACAAGGTCGCTGTCCAAGTTGTCGTAACGTGTTCACGATTCCTGAAGCTTCCACCACCGCGACGCCAGCACCTGAAAAAACCATTCGCTTCGAATGCCAGCAGTGCAGCAAGAAACTAAAAGTTCCCGCTTCACGCGCTGACAAGAACATCACCTGCCCCCAATGTGGTGCCACCGTCACCAACCAGGAAATCAAGTCCAGTGGTTCCTTGTCGGGAATCCTGACCGCGGAAGATAAAATTGAATTTCCCTGCGGCGAATGTGGAAATGTCGTGCAAACTCCCTCCAGCCAGGCTGGCAAGAAAGGGCGATGTCCTGAGTGCCACGAGGTCATGCAAATTCCGGTACCCAGGAACCCGCCGAGAACCGCCTCACGCTTCGCGAATCCACCGCCTCCCGTGGAAACCCCGGCGTACCAGGGTTTCCACGATCCTGTCGCAGATCTCGGTGGAGGACCCCTGGATCAACTGGATGACTGGCAGGCGGCGACCGACAACCGACCGGTCGTCAGTTCGTTACGACCCACCGGAGGGGGAGGAGGACGTTACCGTGTCCGGGGACCTCGCAAGGGACTACCCTGGTATGCCAACTCCGGGCAATCCGGTGCTTTCTGGGAAACGGTAACCACGGTTCTCTTTTCACCACGCGATGCCTTCAGTCGCATGTACCGGGAGGGTGGCACCGGGCATGCCATGAGCTTTGCCTTCACGGGACAAATGGTTGGAGCTGGTATCGCGCTGGGATTCCTGCTGGTCTTCGGCATCATTGCCCTGGTATCCGGCATCATGTACGCACCGGAGAGTCGCCCTGTATCGGTCGGTGGATCGATCGTGTTCGGACTCATCGTGGCCGTGGTTGTCAGTATCAGCTACATTCTGCTGACTGCCATTCATTGCCTGATGCAGTGTTTCGTGACCTCTGCTTTCCAGCACGTGGGACTCACCGTGGTCCGGGGAGCCTACGAGACATTCGAAACCACTGCTCGCGTGGTGAGTTATGTGATGGGAAGTCTCGGCCCCCTGATGATGCTGACGCCCTTCATTGCGATACCGCTGCAAGTCGTCCTGATGCCGATCTACATAACGATCGGCTGCTATGCCGCCCATGAAACCAGCAAGGGACAGGCCATTGCCAGCACGCTGCTTGCTTTCGTGATCTGGTACGGCATGTTCTTCGGAACGATCGTTCTCACCTGGGCAACCATCTGGGCGGCCCTCACTGGATTGCTGCCCTCTGGTTAGCATGGAACCCGGATGTTCAGGACCAACACCGTCTTACTTGCTGTGGTAAGGGCGTGATGTTACCAGGCCTTCTTCGGGACTGCTGGCCGTTGCATACAACCGCCTGGGAATACGACCGGCCAGAAACGCCATGCGGCCGGCGTGGACGCCCGCACGCATGGCACGGGCCATCATCAAGGGATCACGAGCGTGCGCGATTGCCGTGTTCAGAAGAACTCCATCCACGCCCAGTTCCATGGCAGCTGCCACGTCACTGGCCGTCCCGACCCCCGCGTCCACGATCACCGGATAATCCGGGTCATCATCCTTCAGGTATTCAAGACAGATGCGAAGGTTATTGGAGTTCAGGATTCCCTGTCCGGATCCGATTGGACTGCCCGCCGGCATCACGCTCGTTGCCCCGACCTGCTTCAAGCGACGCGCCACCACGGGATCGTCGCTGGTATAACAAAGTACCTGGAAACCATCGGCAACAAGCCGCTCGGTCGCTTCCAGCGTGGCAATGGGATCTGGCAGGAGTGTCTTGGAATCTCCCAGGACTTCCAGCTTGACCCAGTCAGCTCCCGGATTACCCAGCGACCGCAGGATCTCACGCCCCATGCGAGCCACCCGTACCGCCTCTCCCGCGGTATAGCAGCCCGCCGTATTAGGCAACAGCGTGTAACGATCTGGATCAATATAATCCAGCAAGTTCTTTCCATCATCATCATGCAACTGCTCACGACGTACCGCCACCGTGATACAGTCAGCACCACTCAACTCCAGCGCCTCACGCATCTCGGCAGCAGTTTCGTATTTACCACTGCCCACGATCAGGCGACTTCGTAACGTGTGGGTTCCTACCTGTAACAGGTCCTCGCCGGGACCCTCCACGCACTGATCAGGCAAGGAGACTTCAAGTGACATCGATTAGCTATCCACCTCCAACTAGGGTCACCACTTCAAGTTGATCACCCTCCTGCAAGACGCAGGAAGGATGCTCGAGCTGTGGCATGATTTCCAGGTTTACTTCCACTGCAACATGGCGTGTCTGCACACCCAGTTGCACCAGCAATTCGGAAACAGTGATTGCTTCTGCCACCTCATGCGATTGCCCGTTGAGCGTGATTTGCATGGCATCCAATCCTTTAGCCTCGCGCCGCGATGGCAGTAATGATTACCCCACCCTCGCTGCTATTCGCGAATCTGCAGGTTCCTGACTTGTCCCTTGCGCAACAGTATCAACGGGGCTGCCTGCAAGCGACCCGTTGATTCCGATCCTCGATTCCATGGAATATAGTACGCCGCCACGTTGCCACTGTTGGCATCAGCAACATAAACCACGCAGTTGCCCGGTCGGAGAGCTCCCGTTCCACGGGGGAGTGTAGCAACCCCGGTAACCATCAGGAAATTCGGCTTCTTCCCCTGCTGGATCCCCAGGTCATTCAAAACATTGGTCGTGAACTTGGCTCCAAAATCACCGGTGCGTGAGTAGAGTACCCAACACTGGAGTTCACCCGTCAGGAAATCCAGGAAGAAAACTCCTTCCACGCCATCAGAAACCGCACCCGTGGCCATCGAAAAACTGGCCGATCGATCGGTCGCCGAGGCATGCAACGGCATGGGAAATTCCAGGTCATTGACCCCGCTGCGCATGCTCGTCAACCAGGAACCAACCAGCAACCCGATGCCAACCAGCAGCCCGGCCGCGAAACCTGACGTGATCAACCACAGTGATCTTTTTCGGATACGTTCAACCATTTGTTTATGATCCCCTGTTTCGCCCTCGGGTCAGTCAAGCTGGCGTATCGCCGCTGGCTCCTCCCGGGAACCAACGAGGCCAGCATCAACAACAGCAAATTACTGTCCACATGCTACCCCGTTTCAACCACTTTTGCCACCTCCAAAGAAATCCGGTCACCCAGAACACGAGGCCTAACCACTGCTACGCATGGTGCCGGAAGCTCTACCATCCTTGCCGATCCACTCCCGGCAGCCAACAGACACCCGGGCGGTCTACCAGGTTCTGACGCAGGTGGCAACGCCATGAACCCATACATTCCATACAACAGAACATATCAATCCGACAGGGAAAACATCGTTGAAACCCTCTTTCTTCCGGGACCGATTATATGCATCAAAACGATCCCTGATCCCTGTCTCGCCGATCATCAAGTTCACGTGCAGATGTGACGATTTTCCTATCGACACGAGAAAATCCCTCAACCCATGTTTCACGACCCGATCCGAAACCAGGCCCGTTCATCATGACTGTTTTTCAATGCCGCCGCCAAATCACCTTGATCGGGGTCATGTTGACCTCCGGACTGGTTGGCTGCCGCCAGGAAACAACACCCCGGGATCGTCCGCAACCGACCACGCAGGTTTCGCAACAGCAGCTGGATGAGGTCCTGGATTTCACGTTCCAGAAACGACACCTGAGCCTGCAACAACATGCCGCCTGGCAAATCCTGCACGGTGCCCTGGTCTACCAACGGGATTTCCAGGTCTACGATAAACAGCAGCCGTTATCAGCGATTGACCACTTGCTGGCGGGGGGCGCGATGCGCGGCTGGAACCTGGAACCCGTTTCCCACGGGCTGGATGGCGAACAAGGATTACGTGCGACCATGGATCAAGGGAGCAAGGCAGGCCAGGGGCATGCGGATCAGTGGCTTGCCGTGCTGGCGCAATCCGGGCTGGCACCTGGCCAGCCCATCGTGGTCAACGGCAAGACATTTACCATTGCCGATATGGTTCGACAGGTTCAATGGGACTTGCCAAGAAACTACGAACAGGAATACAGCTGGACCCTGATTGGACTAACCTCCTACCTGCCAACCAGCCACCAGTGGACTGCCAGTGATGATCAAACCTGGTCCATTGAACGATTAGTCCAAAGTGAAACCGAGCAGGATATATTCGACAGTGCCTGCGGTGGAACCCACCGCCTGATTGGTATCACGATGGCACTGAATCGCCACCTCGAACAGCAAGGGAAATTGACCGGTACCTGGAAAACCGCGGATGAAAAAATCCAGCAGGCCATTCAACTGGCCAGGAAACACCAGAACCCTGATGGATCTTTTTCTACGGCCTACCTGGCAAGTCGCCGAACGTCGGTGGACCTGTCCGAAAACCTGGGAACCACCGGCCACGTTCTCGAATTCCTGGTGCTGGCCATGTCCAACAAGCAACTCGATCAACCCTGGGTCCAACGTGCCGTGGCCCGCCTGGTAAAAATCTTCGAGCTCACCAGGACCGTAGACCTGGAATGCGGTAAGCTCTACCACGCCGCGCACGGGCTGGCACTCTACCGCGACCGACTCTACGGAGCACGACGCTATAACGTCACACCCTGAGCAATCCGGGAGATGGCTAAGCGCCGTTCAGGAAGACAGGTCCGGTATCACGGCGAGTCAGCGGGATTCGCTGGCCAGCCGTCTGGATCCTGCAAGGCAACCTTGCGTCGCTTTAATTCACGTTCTCGCTCGAGCAAGAGGCGTTTTAGTTCACCGCTGCTGCGATTGGCGGCCTGCTGATAATAGATGCGTGCCACGCCCAGCTTGCCAGCCGCTTCCGCACCGCGTGCCCGCTCCAACAATTCCTCGACTTGCTGCAAGCGTGCCTCGTCCTCCACCAGCTGCTGGCGGCGAATCTCGGCCACACTGCTGGCTCCCTGGGTCGCCGTGGTAATCGTTGAATTAGTCGATGGCGGTGCCGAGGAAAGCCGCAAGGGAGCTTCTTCCCTGGTGGTCGAGGCCCGTGATATATTGCGCCTGACCCGAGAAATTGTTCGTTCGTTTAACCATGCCGGACGGGCCAGCGGAGCTCGCCAGGGAGAATATGCCTGCTGACCTACTACGGGAATCCAGCCGGTCACAAACGGACGCAGTGTCGTACTGCTGATCGAACCAGAACCCCCGTTAGGAATCATCACACTCGAGGCACTGCTCATCATCGTACGAGAGTTGCCCTGTTGCAGCGCCATGTTGAAACCGAACCGGGTATTTCCCTTGCGGCCTGCAAAACCAAAGCGTGCATCGGTCCCCGGATCCCAGCCTCCGAAAAAAGGAACGGCCGAATTCAAACCGGGATAGTTGAAAAACATCTGGCGGCCAGGCCGTGTCGATTCCCAGTGCCAACCAACACCAATCCGCTCAAAAAAACTGTCGTTGATTCGGTACGAGGGCAGGGTCACCATCGTTTGTTGAGCCTGGACAGGAGCCGCCAGCCCCATTGCCAGCAACATTGCCAGCAACAGGAACACACTGAGGCAAACCAGCTTCCCTGTCATGACTGGCAGTCTGTTTAGGTGGCGCACCATCTGTTTACTTTCCAGGTCAGGCACCTTTGCGTCCCGGGAAACCCCCGGCACTTACTTTCGCATTCTACCGGGACCCATCCCCGCAGGTCAATGAAACCCTGAAAACCGGCTCGGACGTCCAGAATTTCACGGTAGCTGGATGAAAATCAATCGTCCAGGTGGTAAGTTGGGCAAAGAAGATTGATTCACTAACTCACACCCTGGAGACCATCCAATGTTCCGAGCTGCCATGACCTGCCTGGTGACGTGCGTTCTTTCCCTTGCCAGCCTGCAAGCCGCCGACAAAGAAGATGGCTGGGTCAGCCTGTTCGACGGCAAGTCGATGAAGGGCTGGAAAGCCAATGAAAACAAGGAGACCTGGAAATTCGAGAAAGGGAACCTGGTTTGCCATGGTGCTCGCAGCCACCTGTTCTACGTCGGTTCCGACAAACCCTTCGTCAACTTCGAATTCAAGGCCGAGGTGATGACAACACCGGGAAGTAACGCGGGGATTTATTTCCATACTCGCTACCAGGAAAATGGCTGGCCCAAGTATGGCTACGAGGCACAGGTCAACATCACGCACGGAGACCCCAAGAAAACCGGTAGTCTCTACGGCGTGGTAAACGTCTCCAATCCGCCCGCCAAGGATAACGAATGGTGGACGCAGCACATCATCGTCAAGGGCAAGCACATTGAAATCAAGATCAATGACAAGACCGTCGTGAACTACACCGAGCCGGCAAAACAGAAGGCTACCTCGAACCAGTTCGAACGACGACTGGCCTCTGGAACTTTTGCCCTGCAGGGACACGATCCGAAGAGCAAAGTTTACTTCCGCAACATCCGCGTCAAGCGACTGCCCTAGAAAGAGTGCTCTCGGCCAGCACAACGACGCGTATCAGAGGACCCCGTACTTCTGGTACGCGTCGGTTGCTTTCATCCCGTCACGAATTGCATCCCGGGTGATGTTCTCATCGTGAACCTTCTGCCAGGCCGCCGCGATGGCCTCGGCCTCGATGGCCCCTGGTACCACGACCACGCCATCCTCGTCGGCAAAGACCAGGTCCCCGCTCGCAAACGCGACCCCGTCAATCTTGACTTCCACATCAATGGCACAAACCCGCTGGCGATCCTGGCTGTCATACACGCTCGTTCCGCGGGCAAATACCGCGAACCCCATGTCACGCATTTTCTGGATATCGCGAACAGCACCATCAACGATTGCCCCCACGCAACCACGATTCCCGGCAGCCGTGGACAACAATTCACCCCAGATCCCGGATCGCAGAGACCCCTTGGCCGCAGCAATCAGCACGTCATCCTGCTGGCAGTCATCGACCGCCTGCAGCTCCAGCTCGTACGGGTTCGGATCCTCACCCTCCAGCTCTTCCCAGAGCGTGGTCTTGCAACGACCCACCAGCAAGGCACGCGTCGTGTAGGGGTAAAATGGCAGACGAGGTGACTGGTGATCATAACCCAGGCCATCCAGTGCATCGGCCACGACGGCCGAGTAAAGCGACTCACGCATCATCGCCAGCGTGATCGTTCCAGGTGATTCGTTAGACATAACTTCCTCGAGATGGTCGTTGCAGGGATTCTCCGGGCGGAGCGTGGTATGGTAACTTTTAATCCTGGTAAGCCCCGATCGGTCCACCAGGATTCATCATAACAGAATCACCCTGTAGCGGTTTTTGTCCAATCGTTTCACGACCCGCTTTATCTTCACGAGGTCCTTCCATGCGTGTTGGAATTATCGCCCTGCTCCACGAATCCAATACTTTCCTCAGTTCGCCAACCTGCTGGGAACACTTCGAGCAAGACAAGCTGCTGCGCGGAGAAGAGGTTCGGGAACAACTGGGCAATACGCATCACGAGGTAAGTGGCTTTTTTGCCGGGCTGGCAGCGGCCGAGCAGGAAGGTGGCGACGAGACCGTGGAAGCCGTGCCGATCTTTGCCGCGCGGGCCGTCCCCTATGGAGCCCTTACCACGGAGACCTATGACCGACTGCTGGAAAGCCTGTTCGCCGAACTGGAAAAAGCCTTGCCCCTGGATGGACTGCTGCTGGCCCCGCATGGCGCCACGGTTTGCGAATCGTATCCCGATGCCGACGGCACCTGGCTCACCAGGATCCGGGAGAGGGTGGGGACAAGCATGCCCTGCATCGCCACGCTCGATCCTCACGGCAACCTGTCTGCCGCGATGGTCGATGCCTGTGACGCCATCATCGCCTATCGCAGCAATCCTCACCTCGATCAAAAACAACGTGGAATCGATGCGGCACACATGATGGTCGCTACCCTGCGTGGTGAAATTCGACCTACCATGGCCGCCTCCCTGCCTCCCATGTCCATCAACATCGAACGCCAGTTTACCGACCAACCACCTTGCCGTCCCTTCTACGACCTGGCCGATCGGCAACTGGCTGCCGACCGTGTTCTTTCCAACAGTATCCTGCTCGGCTTTCCCTACTCGGACGTCCAGGAAATGGGATCGGCTGTCATCGTGGTTACTGACAATGATCCTCAACTGGCCAGCCAACTTTCCCTCGAACTGGGAAGCTACCTCTGGGACCATCGCGAAGAATTTGTTGGCCAGATGCAAGGCGTCGAACAAGTCCTGGACAGGGTTGCCAACCAGGAGGGCCCTCTCTGCCTGCTCGACATGGGCGACAACGTCGGAGGAGGTTCCCCGGCTGACGGAACCTTCCTGCTCCATGCACTTCATCAGCACCAGCTTTATCGCTCCTTTGTCTGTCTCTATGATCCGGCCGCGGTGGAACAAGCAACCCTGGCAGGGCCCGGTGCAACCTGCACGCTGTCCGTGGGAGGCCATACGGATCAGTTGCACGGACAACCGTTTACCAACCAGGTTACCGTGATTAGCCTGCACGACGGGAAGTTTACCGAACCTCAGCCCCGGCACGGGGGATTTACTGACTGCAACCAGGGACCAACCGCCGTGGTCCAGACAGCCGAGGGAATCACGCTCATGCTGACCAGCCGTCGCATGCCCCCATTCAGTCTCCGGCAACTCACCTCCTGCGATATCGATCCCGGGACTTTTCAGATCCTGGTTGCCAAGGGAGTGAATGCACCGGTAGCGGCCTATCGAGAAGTCTGCGACACGCTGATTCGAGTCAACACGCCTGGTTCCACCACCGCCGACATGTTACTGCTCGACTACCAGCATCGTCGGCAACCCATGTTTCCATTTGAAACCGATACCGAGTGGACCCCCACCTCGCACCCCGCTAACGGATCCCAGCCATGATGCTCAAAACCACCTGCCGGGAGGCCACCAAACCGGGCCCGCACCTGCTTATAACCGGGGGAGTCCACGGAGATGAATTTGAACCGATGGCGGCCATTCGGCAGCTGATCGCCTCCCCGTCGCTAAAGCTGCTGCGTGGAAAACTGACGCTGGTCCCCGTCGTCAACGAACCGGCATTCCTGCGCGGTCATCGTGCCGGACCGGATGACCAGGACCTGGCGCGAACTTGCCCCGGTGATCCGAACGGTTCGACCACCGAGCAAATTGCTCACGCGTTGAGTGAATTGATCCAGGCAGCGGACCATTACATCGACCTGCATACCGGTGGCACCACGCTGCAGGTGCTGCCCATGGTCGGTTACGTCATGCATCCCGACCCGGAAATTCTTGATCAGCAGCGCGCGATGGCCAGGGCGTTTAACCTGCCGATCATCTGGGGTACAGATCATCGGCTCTCGGGACGATCACTCTCCGTCGCCAGGGACTGCGGCGTCCCCGCCATCTATACGGAATACCTGGGCGGAGCTCGCTGTGATCCAGAGGGAGTCGCAGCCTACGTCAGGGGATGCCTGAACGTCATGCAATCGCTGGAGATGATCGACCATGAACCACCTGCCTCTCGCATACGACACATCGTGGAAGATCGCCGGGAAAACTCGGGACACATGCAGATCTGTCATCGCTCACCCCTGACCGGCTATTTTGAACCGGCCGTGCAACTGGGTGAACACATCTCGGCTGGAGCACCCCTGGGAACAGTTTCTGACCTCCTGGGAGAGAAGCAGGAAGTCGTGCCGGCCGAGCAGACCGGGCTGGTGCTGGTACTGAAAACCTTCCCGCGGGTTGAACAGGAAGACGCCCTGGCCGTCATCCTGGAAACCGAACTGGATCAACAACCTGGTCCCGGATAGGCGGTCACGGTCAGGACTTTTCGTGATCGTCTGCGAAAGGTCGTTGCAGGATTACCGTCAGGAATACCCCGCACAGCAAGCCCGCCATGATCAACACCAGGAACGGAATCGGCCCCGGTTCATCTTCCCAGCCGTGAACCATGTTCATCCCAAAAATTGCACTCAACGTGGCAATGGGAAAAAAGAAACTGGCCATCAGGTTCAGGCGATGAGCAGCCGTGGCCATCTTGCGGCTCGCCCGGGCCTGCTGTTCCGCGCGACGAGCGATGTCAAACTCCAGTGCGTTCTTCGTGCCCGAGTAGAGTAACTGCGTTTGTCGCTCCAGGTCATAGGACAGGTCACGGAAATTGATCAAGTCGCGATCCTCTGGAATCGCCTTGCGAGCTTCCTCCAACACCTGGTACTGGTGAGTGGCAGACCGATGCAGGGGCAGCAGCGATTCCAGCAAGACAAAATAATCATCCACGTTCGGCGAAGATGCCCCACCCTTTTTCGACTGCATCTCGAGATGCTCGAGCTTGTCCACGGTATCCTCGTAACTGGCCAAATGTTTGCTGACACAGTTTCGGCCCGTCCCATGGTCACTGGACCTCCACTCGCCCGCCGCGTCACGCCAGAACAAACGGCCCACGCGTTCCTCCTCGTCTGGTTCCGGGGGAGCATGCAAAACCAATAACAAGTGGCCCTCGGCTACCATGAGCCGCTGGCGACCAACGCGACGTCCCAGGCGCTCTCGAAAATCCGCAGGGACCTGCCAGGTTGATGGAATGAGTGATTTTGTCTGCATCCACGAAACTCCTGTTGTTCAGTTGAGCCGCTGGTTGGACCAGGTTCATCGACTGTCCCACCGCTGCAAATGCGAGTCAAGGTTTGGATCTAACAAGCAAAAGTACTATAAAAACATAGATTATTTACAATCAAACGAGTACAACTGCCGATGATTAGTTTTGTTCCTATAGCTATAATCGATACAATAAACACCTGATCAAACTACCATACCTTGGAGCCGCATTACGGCAGAGGGACCAATTTATAGCGTTGGCCTGGGTCATTTCAGTGGCTGGTGCAGAGCACGCCCGACCCACGCCAGTCTCGCAGCGACTCCACTCGTCGCAAAATCGGCCCCAGGGTATTTTTCCAGAACCGTGGTGAAACTCGAAAGAGCTTTCACCACGGTTTTTTTGTGGAAGCAGGTGAATTCCTTTAAATCGTTTCTTTAACAACACTTAAGTTCTTTCGTGGTTTTTCGCGCGATTCCTTACCCTGCGTGCTATCCTTCCAATGGATCGCTTATTTTTCCACGGTACCTCCTGGGAAGTGAGCGGGAACTGACGTAACCCTTTGTGCCCGAGCCCTTTACCTGGGCGTACCATGCCACGGGATGACCTCACTGATGAATCAACCAACCCGACGCCAACAATGCCTGGCGGCTCTGCTTGTCAGCGGGTGCTTTCTTGCCGGCACGCTCTGCGAGCCGTTGTTCGGTCTGCGACAAGCCCGGTCATTGCAACCAACTTTGCTTGCTGACCAGGAAGTAGAAATCGTGGCACCCGTGAAAACAGCTCAGCTGGATCGACCTTGAAGTCCAGTGCTTCTCCCATCGGCCCGGGTTGCTATCTGGGGCGGGATACGGTCACATTTTTCTCGTGCTTTCTCTTCCCACGAGTATCCAAGGAATGTAGACCATGACTTTGAGTTCCCCTTTCCTGGCCCGCTTGGCAACTGCAATCCTTCTCGCCTTGCTCTGGACGGAAATCCCTGGCCAGGCCAGGGCAGCCGCGCGTCCCAACATAGTCTTCATCATGATTGACGACCTGGGATGGATGGATCTGAATTGCCAGGGAAGCCCACAGTTCACCACTCCCAACATCGATCGCCTGGCCAGGCAGGGGATGCGTTTTACCAATGCATACGCAGCCGCGCCGGTCTGTTCACCAACCCGGGCAGCCGCCGTGACCGGACTGGCTCCAGCCCGCGTTCAAGTTACCAATCACCTCCCCGATCGGTGGCAGTTTTACAATGGTAACAAGACGATGGGACCCGGTAAGTCGCTCAACTACTTGCCCACGCATCATGAGACCGTGGCTGAGACCCTGAAGCAAAACGGCTATGCGACTGCCTTTATTGGCAAGTGGCACTTGATGGGAAATTACCGGCAAGAAGAAGAAAGAAAGTACCTGCCCGAACGACAGGGATTCGACTTGAATATCGGCGGCTGTGGCATGGGTGGACCCGGTACATTTTTTGCACCCTACAAGATTCCCAACATGGAAAAAGGCCAGGCTGGTGATTACCTGCCCGACACCATCGCGACCAGGGCGATCGATTACATCAAGACCCAGAGCAAGAAACAACAACCGTTCTTTCTCTGCCTCTGGCATTACACCGTGCACTACCCGATCCAGGCACCGGATCACCTGCTGCGCAAACAAAGCGGCGACCAGAAACCGACGCCACAACAACATTACCAGGCCATGGTGGAGGGGATGGATATCGCCGTGGGCCGGGTGCTGGATTCACTCGAGACCGCAGGAATCGCAGATAACACCCTGCTGGTTTTTACCTCCGATAATGGAAATCTCGCCGGTTACAGTTCGGCGAAACCACTCAAAGCTGCCAAGGGCTACCTCTCGGAAGGCGGCATTCGCGTTCCCCTGATCATACGTCAACCGGGTGTTGTCAAACCAGGTTCCCAGAGTCACGAACCGGTGATCACGATGGATTTCGTACCAACTTTTCTCGCCGCCGCCGGGGTCCGTTACGATCCCAGACGTTATGATGGCGTGAGCCTGGCCCCGGTTCTGGCCGGCCGCCAGACGCTCGATCGGGACGCCATCTATTTCCACTATCCCCATTTTGCTTTTCATGGGGACAACAAGATGGGATCGGTCATTCGTTCCCGGGACTACAAGTACATCCAATATTACGGGGGACATGCACCGGTTCTTTATAACCTGCGCAACGACATCGGCGAGCAACACGATCTGGCTCAGCAAGAACCCGAGCGGGCCAGGAAACTTCAAACGCAACTCCAGGCCTGGTTGAAAGAAACCAACGCCCAGTTTCCACGCCCCTACGCGGAAATGCCCGAGAAAGATCTTCCCGGGAAAAAGCAATAAACAGGCTAACTCGTCGGCTTCTCGGCCGCTTTCTCGATCGGCTTCTCGTAAAGCTGGTAGATATCGACCACGCCATCGTTGCCGACATAAGTCTCCGGCGTCGAATGGCGGCCATTGCCACCGCGCCCGTTCGTTTCGAAACGAGAGACGGCCAGTTGCCAACCATCCGGATGCAAATCCACCTCGTAGCCACTGTTCATCTTGATGGCATGAACCGGTGCTGGTTGCTCCACGTTCCAGAACGAGAGAGAGGCACCGGAAGCCCCCTCACCGATACCGGCCAGTAACCCGTTGGGAAGGAACTGCAGGCCGTTGATCGGACCATCAGCCTTGATCCCGGGCTTGAGTTGCAACTTGGCCTGGCCCGTTTTCCCGTCCACCAGGACCACCAGCGGGTCACCAGGACAAAATGCATTACTCTTGGCATTGGTCATACCACCGCAGGCCAACAGGTCATGTCCCGGGTCATATGCCAGCGACCGCACACCCCCCACCTCGGCCAGGAAGTTATCCAGCCGTGTATGCAGGACGGTCAGGTCCAACTCCCGAATCAGCTTGCCATCGGCAAGATTCCACTGCCGAACCTTGCCCATCTGGTCACCACTAAAGAGGCTCTTGCCGTCCGGGTGAAACAACAGGCTGAAGATATATCCCTCGTGCCCCAGCAGTTCCCGGGTGGCTTTCCCCTCGGCCGACCAGAGCTTAACAACCCGGTCATTACCCCCGGTCGCCACGTGCTGGCCATCGGGACTGACAGCCACTTTCCTGGCCCAACTGTCATGGGCTGCCACGTGATTCCATTGACGAACCGGTTGCTCCTGCGCGTAATTCCAGCAGAATAATCCGCCATGCCAATCGACCGAGTACAACCGTTTCCTGTCCGGATGAAAAGCCAGGTCACCGACCCAGGCTGGATGCCCCTGGATCGCCACGCGCCGATCCGCTGCAAGCTCCCAACGCTGTAACTGCCCATCGATCCCGGCCGCGACGAGGAACTTACCACAGGGACTGAACTGGATCGCAGTCACCTGCCGTTCCCACTGGAACTTCTTCTCGGTCCAGGCCTTGGTGACATCCAGCTTGCGTTCCATGACGTGTTTCATGCCAACAACTCCTTGATGGGGCCGCAGTCATCGTGAGCAATTGGCAAAGGCTGACCATTGATGTGGTACTCGGTTGATCCCACATCAATATCCATCGCCTGGAACACCGTGTGGAAAATATGTCCGATATCATACGCCTGGTCTTCAACCCAGGCACCATTGGCAGTCGTCTTTCCCAGGACCAGGCCACGATTCAATCCGCAACCAGCCATGGCCAGTGACCAGGCCTCGGGCCAGTGATCACGTCCCAGCCGTTGGTTGATCTTGGGCGTGCGGCCAAACTCGGACATCAGCAGGACCAGCACGTTGTCGAGGTGACCACTCTGCTGCCAGTCCTCGATCAGTGCCGCAAACGGCTTGTCAATCTGCGGGACCATGTCCAGGTGCATGTTGAAATTATCCCCATGGGTATCCCAGTGATAGGAATGGCACTGGACGAACAGTACACCTTCCTCGATCAGTCGCTTGGACTGCAGGATATGACGTCCCAGTGGATGGGATCCGTAGCGTTCCAGTTCCCGGGGTGTAAAGTCCTTGAACAGGTCCTTGCGTTGAATCAGTTTTTCCGCCATCTGGAACGAGTAGTCGTAGGCCTCCACCTCGGCCTTGCGGCGACCCTTCTGGAACCTGCTGTTCAATCGTTTGCGGATGTCATTGCGCGTTTGATCGACCTGGTCATTGATTCCCGGGGGACGATTGATATGTACCGGGGGCTTCCCGTCACCCAGCGCCAGAGCCCCGTACTGGGCACCCAGGAAACCGGCGTGTTGCCAGATAAAACCACCAGAGCCTGGCTTTACCCAGATATAGTTGGGTAATTGACTGTCAGAGTTCCCTTTCAGGTGCGCCATCGCGGAGCCCAGGTAGGGATAGGTCACCCCGCGGTTCTTCGGATCCCCGCGCAGGACCCTCGGTACCCCGGTAGAATGATTTTCATCCTTGGTCGACATGCTGCGAACCACGGCCAGGTGCTGCATCTGCTTGGCCGTATTTGGCATCAACTCACTGATACGGATCCCTGGCAGCGTGGTCGGAATCGATCGAAAGGGTCCGCCGAATTCTGTCCCGGGCTTCGGATCCCAGCTCTCCAGTTGACTCATGCCACCGTCCAGCCAGATCAGCAAGACCTGCTTCTGCTTTGCCTTCAGTTCTTCCGCGACGGCCGGGTGCAGCAAGCTGCCAGCACCCAGGCCCGCCATCGCACCAAGGATCTGGCGGCGAGAAAACTCGTGCTGCGGACCGTGGCATTGGTAAGGATTCATAAGCGTGCTGTTAATGGTTCAATTTGAATTCCGCTGACGTGAGCAGGGCCCAGGCATATTCACTGATCGCATCCGAGCGTCGGGCCGCATGCTTTTCGAGGTGCTGCAGCAGATCACCGGTTTCCTCCTCGTCGGGAAACCGTGCCAGGATCGCCAGGAACAATTCCTGGGCAATGACCTTGTTGTCTGTCACTTTTTCCAACCGGCCAACCAGGCCTCCCGCCGCCGGCTTGAGCCAGTTCAGCACCAGCTGCTCGTTCATCAAGAACAGGGCCTGGCCCATGGAGGGTTGGAAATCAACCTCTGCCTGGCCCGGTGGATTACCAAATATCGAGGTAAACAGGAGCATCGTATCCTCAAGGTTATCTGGGCCCGGGATCCGTCCGTTAATGTAATCCTTGAAATTAAACCCGGAATCCTCCGGTCGCTTCTTGCCGGTGATCTGCTCGAGCACGCCGGTCACGCGCATCATGCTCCAGGCCGTCTGCTCGGGAGACAATCCCTTGGCATTGGCAACCCGGTAGGAAGCTGGTTTTGCCTCCTGCAGGGTCACTTCTGCCGGCAACAGGCTCGCCCGCTGGTAAACTCGTGTACGTGCCAACACGCCCAGCAACCATTTCACGTCAAACTCGTGCGCCGTGAATTCATCGGCCAGCAACTTTAATAACCTGGGGTGCGAGGCCGGGTTATCGGCATGCATCATTTCCATGGGATGGACCAGCCCCCGACCCATCATCAGGTACCAGAAACGATTCACGCTGTTCTCGACAAAACGACGGTTCGTCGCCGAGGCCAACTGGGCCGCCAGCAGCTGCCGAGGTCGGAACCTGGGAACTCCGGGTAGCCCGTCCGCAGCAGGCTGCGCGAATTCCTCGCCCTTCTTGAAGACAGGAACCTCTACTTCCTGGCCACCGGGTAAGCGTGGTCCCACCTGGTTTTTCTGGTCGGGCGAAAAAACGCTCTGGAATTCGAGTTTCCCGGTCGCAACTCCTTCCACCAGGAATGTCTGGTTCTTACCCGTGTGCTTGGCCGCCTTGCTCTGGTTAAGAAAGGCCAGCAGGCCGAAGTAATCTGCCTGCTTGAATTCGTCCACCGTAGGATGATCATGACACTTGGCGCAGTGAATATTCATCCCCAGGAAAAGTCGCGCCACGTCCTGGGTCATCTGGTCATGGACCGCACGTCCCGTGGCCGTGAAAAATTTCAAACTCCCCGCCGTCTGCACATTGCCGGCATCTGCCTCGAGTATTTCACGAACCAACTGGTCCCATGGCTTGTTCGCTGCAAACGAAGATTCCAGGAACGAATTCCACTGCGCTGCCGGAATCGTGGTACCCGTGCGCCGCTCCAGCAACATCACTGTAAAGGCTTCCCGGAAACGTCGTGGATAAGCTTTATTCTCAAGTAATTGATCAATTAACCGGGACCGCTTTTGCGAATCCTGGTCCGCCAGGAAGGTCTTCACCTGGGCAACCGTGGGGACGATTCCATTCAGGTCGAGATAACTGCGACGCAAAAACTCGGCATCACTGGCCGGACCCGCCACCTTTCCCTTGACCTTCGCTTCAATCAACTGATCGATACGGGCCGAGAGTGGGTCGTCGGCAAAAGTCACAGGCGCGCAGCAAACAACAAGCAGTACTGCAAGTCGCCAGCAAGGATGCGTAACCATGACTATTGCCTTTCGGATGATCGAATGCTTAAAGAATAATCCATCCGCTGCTGGACAACAAATCCAGGGCTGCCAGCACTCCCAGCCAGACCATGGCCAGCAACTTCCTGCAAAAACCACCTGCAAGGAACCTCTCTCCCATCGATAACAGGGGCCTGGCAGGACCAGAACCAGCCCTGGCGAGCCGCCCAGGGACTCCTCTCGCAAGCTCCCGGTAACAGGGGCAAGACCGATGAAAGCTGCTGATCCACTCATGCGGACCGGTTAACCGACACAATCCATACAGGTTGCATGAATCTGCGGGACGCGGGTAAGAGTTTTCGATATGCGTAAGATTCCGGATCAGATGAAGAAACTAGTTTTACGATAAATAGGGTACGGAGGAAGGATAGGGAGTTTCCCTCCTTCGCGAGTGATGAGGGTTACCCTGAATCTGTGGGGGAAACAGGCCACCTTCATCAACGGGTATTCATCGGCTTCGGTGTAGGACCCTGGAGACTAGCGGCAGCACAGCAGCGGAGGATGCTTCACTCCGTGACGCAGGGTTCGTCAGCTTCACAGTCGCAACCAATGTCTTCAAAGTCCTACACTGGCCGAATCCCGATTTCTCACATGCGTACTCAGCGCAAACCTGGACCAGTATTTAGTCCTGGGAATTCATCTGCTGTCGAATTTCCCAGCCAACCGCAGGACTCACCATGGCGGCTGTGGCAATGTGGACTGCCATGGCTCCTGCCTGCAGGTAAGACTGCACGTCTTCCCAACAAGTTACTCCGCCAACACCAATCAATTCCAGTTGATACTGCCGTTGTTTGATGAGTTCTGCCAGCATGGCGGTCTGTTCCACCGATGCCTGTCGCGTGGCTGTGCCACAAATGCCACGGCGCTCTCCATCAAACAGACGACTGCCGTCCGACGTAACCACGGTCGAGGCAATACTATTGGTCATCGCGAGTGCATCAACCGATCCATGCAAGGCTTCCAGCAAGGCCTCGGCATCGCCACGATCCTGAATGCGTCCAATCTTGGCGATGTAGGGCAAATCTCCGATTGCCTCTCGCACGGCGTCAGTCACCAGGCGTGAATCGGCCGGCTGCTGAAAAAGCTGGCCATCACAGGTAGAAACGTTCGGACAGGAAAAATTGGTCTCCACGCAATCTGCACCACTCTCCTTGGCCCACCGGGCACACTGGGCATAGTCTGCGGCCAGGTCATCAATCGACCAACCCTCCTGGATCGTGCCCACCACGGAAACCGAGAGAATCGTCCCCGCGGGCAACTGGCGGCGCGTCCATTCAATGTCTGCCCGCCAGTCATCCGGTTTCCGAGAGGGCATGCCATAAGAAACCGCCCAACTGCCAGACATAGTCTCAGTCGCCGGCAAATCCGCTTCCCCGCCAAACAACAAGCCACAATCAACCGGTTGTAGATTCGGTAATGCATAACAGGGGTGCTCACAACTGCGAACCGTCTTGTACGTCACCACGTCAAAACCAAGGCTCGCGTAATAGAGACACCACCGCCCATTGAGCAACGGTCCAGCAGGCATCCCCAGGGGCGAAGCGACTGGCAAATCGCAGAATTTCCAGGTTCCAGGAACTGCTACGGTCTCCAGTGAAACCGGCTCCGGCGCATGATCATAATTCCATTCGTACGTCTGGTGACGGTCGTAACGGGGCAAGGATTGAAGATCGATCATGGTCTGATTTTCACCCGATCAAAAGGATAGGCCAAAGTCTGGCTGAAGGGGACGCTAGCACCGTGAGCGTAATACCTTACGACAATTCAGGAAGCTTTGATTGGAATCCATTGTACCGATGAGATGAAGAAGTCCCAACGGTCAGCCGACAAAGGCTTTAGCGGACCAACTCAAGAACAACTGCCGCCCGGCAATCGTGGCCTCAACAAGACCGGGAAGCCCACTGATCTTGCTTGCTTCACTCTGCCGAATGGATTACCATAAAATCAGTAAACCAAATCACTTATCGTTTTCACCGGGATTCATAAATGGCTCTCGGCAAGCCACCGCCGAGGCGGTTCAGACGGTCAGTTACCATCTGTGCCAATTTAAGCACAACTCTTAATCACAACTTATCCGAGACAAACGTTTCGTAAAAAAGGAAGTTCGCTATGACACGGAATCTTCTAGTCCACGCTGGCCTTGCCCTGTCAATCATTTTGACGACCATTTTGACGACCGGTACTCTACAGGCACAACAGGACCAGTTGCTGGCTGATTTATATGGCCGTGGTGTACACGCCTACTTTGATGGACAACTTGAAGTTTCTCACAAGTTGCTGAGCGAGGTTATCGAGCAAAAGACACGGGATCCCCGCGCCTACTATTTCCGTGGCGTGGTCCTCACGCGACTTGGACGAGCGGAACAGGCCACCAAGGACTTTGACACCGGAGCCACCCTGGAAGCCAGGGATCTGCAAAGGGTCTATCCTGTCAATCGTTCGGTACAACGCGTCCAGGGCAAGGTGCGGTTAACGCTGGAAACCCATCGAAAAGAAGCCCGGCTGGCACTGCGAAAATACGAAGAAGAACGTCGTCGCGTACGTTATGAAGCGCTCAAGGCCGCTGAAAAAGACGTGCTCCGAAGTGTCAATCGACCAGCATCAGGAAATGCCCCGAAACTTCCTGACGATGCAAAAGTGGATGCCAACAATCCTTTTTCTGGAGACGAAGCCGGGGCACTCGGAGGTGGTGTGGCAGCACCCACCAAGAAAAAACAGACCAATCAATCATCCCTAGCCAATACGCGACGACGTACCGAACCCGCTGACACCGAGGTGACCACGACCACTCCAGGTCAACCTGCAGCCCAGCCCGCAGCCGGTGCCAACCCCTTCGGTGGTGCTCCTGCAGCCCAGCCCGCAGCCGGTGCCAACCCCTTCGGTGGTGCTCCCGCAGCCCAGCCAGCAGCCCAGCCAGCTGCCAATCCCTTCGGTGGCGCTCCTGCAGCCAAGCCCGCAGCCCAGCCAGCTGCCAATCCTTTCGGTGGCGCTCCCGCAGCCGGTGCTCCGGCGGCAAAACCAGCAGCTAATCCCTTTGGTGGCGCACCTGCGGCAAAGCCTGCCCCGGCGGCCGGAGCCAAGAAGAGCGGGGGAGCTTTTGGCGCCCTGTTCCGAGCGGTCAGCAAGTCGATTCCCGGTGGCGATGAACCGGCTAAA